>DASXER010000010.1:0-25194 GCA_036490015.1 Solirubrobacteraceae bacterium
GGACGAGGCTGACGTAGAGGAACTGCACGGCTTCCTCGAGCGCACCGAGATCGAGCTCGTCGAGGAGATAGATCCCGCCACGGCCGCCTCGGCGAACGTGGAGCGCGCGCCCGACAAGCGCGGCCGTCGCAAAGCCAAAACCGCGCTCGACCTGAAGCCGGACATGACCACCGACTCGCTGCAGCTGTTCCTCAAGGACATCGGCAAGGTGCGTCTGCTGACCGCTCAGGAGGAGGTCGACCTCGCCAAGCGCATCGAGCGTGGCGACCTCGACGCCAAGCAGAAGATGGTCGAGTCCAACCTGCGCCTCGTCGTCTCGATCGCCAAGAATTACCGCAACCAGGGCCTGCCGTTCCTCGACCTGATCCAGGAGGGCACGCTCGGCCTGGTGCGCGCCGCGGAGAAGTTCGACTACCGCAAGGGCTTCAAGTTCTCGACCTACGCAACCTGGTGGATCCGCCAGGCGATCGCCCGTGCGCTCGCCGACAAGGCGCGCACGATCCGCATCCCCGTGCACGTCGTCGAGAAGCTCAACAAGATCGGCCGCGCCGAGCGCAAGCTCGTCACCGAGCTGGGCCGCGAGCCCACCGCCGACGAGATCGCCGAGGTCACCGGCATCGACCCCGAGGAGGTCGACTCGATCAAGCGCTCCGCCCAGGCCCCGGTCTCGCTGGAGAAGCCGGTCGGCGACGAGGAGGAGTCTGAGTTCGGGCAGTTCATCGCCGACGAGCGCGCCGAGTCGCCCTACGAGCGCGCTGCCGAGATCCTCACCAAGGAGGCCCTGCGCGAGGCGCTCGAGAACCTGTCCTACCGCGAACGGCGCGTGCTGGAGCTGCGCTACGGCCTCGGTGGCGAGCACCCTCGCACGCTCGACGAGGTCGGCCGCACGTTCAACGTCACGCGCGAGCGCATCCGCCAGATCGAGAACCAGTCGCTGAAGAAGCTGCAGTCGCTAGCGGAGGCTCAGAAGCTCCGTGACGTGGCCTGAGGGGCCGCTAGCGCCCGCTGGGGGCTCTCTCTGCTGCGTCCACACATCGATACCATACGTTACGTATGGTAGATTTGGCTTGTGGTGAAGACGACCGTTTACCTGCCGGACGAGCTTCATCGGGGGATCAAGCAGGCGGCGAAGGAGCGCGGTACCAGCGAGGCCGAGTTGATCCGCACGGCCGTTCAGCATGAGCTGCTCGGGGCGCCCGCCGAGCAGCATGAGCGCGCCCGTCGGCGTGCTCGTCTGCTCGCGGCGATGGGCACGCTCGACAGCTCGGTCTATCCCGCCGGCTATCTGGAAAAGCTGCGCGCCGGGTGGCGGGACTGATCGTTCTCGACGCGAGCTTCGTGATCGCGGCGCTCGCGACAGACGACGCGCATCACGAGGCCGCGGAAGCAGCACTAGCTCGCGCGAGCGACGACGACCTCGTCCTCGCCGCCACTACGCGGGCGGAGGTGCTCGTCGGGCCGGCTCGCAGCGGCGACCAGGCGCTCGCGGCGGCTCGGGGCTTCGTCGACGGTTGCGAGACCGTCCCCATCGGCGTTGCCGTGGCCGACGGTGCCGCGACGCTGAAGGCTCGTCACCGTGGCCTCAGCCTGCCCGACGCGATCGCGCTCGTGGTCGCCGAAGTGATCGATGCGGATGCGGTGTGGACTTTTGACCGCAGATGGCGCGACGTCCACGATCGCGTCGTGATCCCGTAGCCCTCCGCGACGATGCGGGACGTCGGCTCGGCTGGCTCTACTCCGTCGGCGGGCCGGCTCCGGCTTGGGCTTCGAGCACTCTCTCGGCCAGCCGGAGCATTCCGACCCCAACCCAGGGCTGCTGGTTGCAGCGGACCCGGATGCCGGCTCCCTCGGCGGTGATGACTTCCACGACCGTGACGACGTTGCCGATCTCGTAGTCGTCGCCGAAGTCGGTTTCGATCGCGTCCATCTGAGCGGCCACTTCTTCGCCGAGCCTGCTTCTGGGGTCTCCACCTGCGTCGGCCAAGAGGGGCCTCCCTGTTTCGAGTTTGACTGGCGGCAATGATGCCACTGGGTACCTGGGCGTCCAGGGTGCGTCTCCGACCTCCCCGTCCACCCGTAGCGGCGCCATTCAAGGGGTGGGGCGCCCGTGCCGATCAGTAGGCATGTTCGATGTCAAGGCCGCGCTCCGAGAGCTCGTCGACAAAGAGGGCTCCGACCTGCACCTGAAGGTTGGCTCCGCTCCGCTGTACCGCGTCCACGGTGACCTCGCCCTCGACCCGACCGCTCCCCAGCTGACGGCCGAGGACACCGAAGGCGCCCTGCGCGACCTGCTCACAGACCCCTCGAAGCTCGAAGACTTCGAACAGGAGCACGAGGTCGATTTCTCGTTCGAAATCCACGAGGTCGCCCGCTACCGCATCAACGCCTTCAAGCAGCGCGAGACGACCTCGCTCGTCTGCCGCGCGATCCCCCACAAGATCTCGACGATCGAAGAGCTGGCGCTGCCCACGGTGGTGCGCGAACTGGCCGAGGAGGAGCGCGGCATCATCCTGCTCACCGGCACCACCGGCTCGGGAAAGTCGACCACGCTCGCGGCGATGATCGACCACATGAACAACACGATGAGCAAGCACATCGTCACGATCGAGGACCCGATCGAGTTCGTGCACTCCGACAAGCGCTCGGCCATCAACCAGCGCGAGGTCGGCATGGACACCGCCTCCTTCAAGCGCGCCCTGCGCAGGGTGCTGCGTCAGGACCCGGACGTGATCCTGGTCGGAGAGATGCGCGACGAGGAGACTGTCCAGACGGCCCTGTCAGCCGCCGAGACGGGCCATCTCGTGCTCTCGACGATCCACACCGTCGACGCCACCGAGTCGATCAACCGAATGCTCGACTTCTTCCCGCCCCACCAGCACGGCCAGGCGCGCAGCATGATCGCCGGCACCGTCCGCGGCGTGATCTCCCAGCGCCTCGTGCCCGGCGCCGACGGTGGCCGCGTCGCCGTCTGCGAGATCCTGCGCATGACCGGTCGCGTGCGCGACATGATCATGGACCCCGCCCAGACCGGCAAACTCGTCGAGGTCATCACGAGCGGTGGCTACTACGGGATGCAGACCTTCGACCAGGCCCTGTTCGGCCACGTCAAGGCCGGCCGGGTGACGTTCGAGGACGCCATGCGCGTCGCCTCCAGCCCGCACGACTTCAAGCTCCTGATGCAGTCCGACGGCCGTCGCGGCACGACGATGGAGGATGTCGCCGCCGCCGAGGCCCGACGCGACGAGCGCCCGCAGGCGCCCGCCGGCGTGGTCGGCTAGCACTTACTTCATTTGGTAAAGTAAAAGGCTGTCATGGCCTTCGAAGAGAGCTGCCCGGTCTGTAGGACCGCCGAGATCATCTGCAGCAAGTGGACGCTGCTGCTGGTGCGCGAGCTGTCCGAGGGCTGCTCGCGCTTCTGCGAGTTGGAACGTTCGCTGGCGGGCATCAGCCCGCGCACGCTGTCGCTGCGCCTGCGCGCGCTGGAGGAGGAGGGTGTCGTTGAGCGCCACACCTTCCCCGAGGTGCCGCCGCGCGTCGAGTACGCGCTGACGGACAAGGGCCAGGCGCTGCTGCCGATCATCGAGGACATGCGCGCCTACGGCGAAGACTGGATCGTCGCCGCGTGCGCCAGGGTCGCCTCAGATCAGGCGCTCGTCGTAGCCTGATCGCCTGCAACGGGCGCTGCGTAGTAGAGGACTGACACCGTGCAGGGCGAATCTCGCCCACCATGCGCTCGCTGCAACTCGAAGCCGCTCTGACCGACTACGTGGGCGACGCCGCCGAGCGCCTGCGCGGCGACCTGGCCGCCGGCGCCGAAGTCCCGTTCGAGCTGGAGCAGCAGGGCCGGCGCCGCGGTGGCCTCGACGGTCCGGCGCTGTACTGCTACCGGCCTTTGACGCGCGCGTTCATCGAGGATCGCTGGACTGACATGCAGCGCCTGCCGTCCTACGGGCAGGCGGCCGCGCTGCTCGCGAGATTCGACGGGCTCGAGCGCTACCTGTCGGCGCTCGGGGTCGAAACCCAGCGACGCGACGCGGGCGGTCGGGTCGGGGTCGCGCTGGCCGCGCTGCTCGGCGAGGTGTTCGACGAACAGTCCGACTTCGAGCTGCATCCCGAGCGTTTGGAGGCTGCGCTGAAGCGGCTGGAGCAGTCCTCGGAGATGAGCGCCAGCGAGGAGACGCTGGTCGCGACGCTGCACGGTCTGACGATCACCTCGGGAGAGCTGGTGCTCGCGAGCGGGCTGACGATTGCCCAACCGCGGGCGCTCGAGGGGCTGCCCGCTGGCGCCCGCGAGGACGCGAGCGGCGAAGGTCACCTCGTGGTCGTGCTGTCGGCCGGCGGTGAGCAGCCGCACGGCGCGCTGACGCGTGGGCGCGGGGTGCTCAAGGAGCTTTTGCGGGCGCTGCGCCTGTTCGGCGACGGGCGCGTCACCTACGGACCGATGGCCTGGGTCCGTCTCGGCGGCGGCACCTGGGGTCCGATGGCGCTCGGCGAGGGCGGCCGCCCGCACGGGATGCTCGTGGTGACGGCTGAGCAGGAGGACGAGCTGCGCGCTTTCTGCAACCTCGTCTCGCGCCGCGCGCCGCACGGTGACCAGCTGGCTTGGGCGCTGCATCGCTTCGAGCTGGCCTGTGCGCGCAACAACCCCTATGACGCCCTCAGCGACATCCTGTTGGCGCTGCGCGCCCTGCTCGAGCCGGAGGGGCCGGCGAGCGGCCTGCTGCCGGGGCGGCTGGCCGCGCTCTGCGCCACGCCCGAGCAGCGCATGTTGCTGACCGAGCGGGCGCTGCGTGCGATCGCGCTCGAGCGCGCCGTGATCGACGGCAGCGCGACTCCGAGCTCAGCCTCGGAGGCGATCGCGCGCGACATGGCCGACCACCTGCGCGCGCTGCTACGCGACGTCATCTGCGGGCACCTGTCGGCGGACTTGATCGGCCTCGCCGACGAACTGCTGCTGGCCGACGCTCCCGCGCCCGAGCCGGCCCAGCCCGTTGCGGTGGTCACCGAGACCGAGACCGAGACCGCGCCGGCGCAGGCGCAGGCGCAGGCGAGCCCGGCGGCGGCCTTCGAGCCGGTGGCGACCGGCGGGGAAACAACGACCGTCCACGCCGTCGCCCAGGGTCCGCTTGGCGCCGTCTCGGCTACCGCCGCGAGCTCAGCCGAGCAGCCGCTCGGCTACTCCAGCGAGGCCGAAGAGATCTTGGATCTCCTCATCTAGCTGCTCGACGAGCACCGCTCGTCCGTCGCCGGTGCGTCGTGAAAGGCCGGCGATCGTCGCCTCGTCGCGCCGTACCAGGACGTCGAAGTCGGCCAGGTTGTTCGCCACGCGCCGCGCCAGACCCTCGCCCAGCTCGCTCTCCAGCAGTTCGAGCACGTGTCCCGGCGAGTGCCCGCCGAGGCCGTCGCGGTGGACGCGGTTGACGACCAGCGCGGCCGGCTCCATGCCAGCCTCCGCGAGCTTGCGGGCGAGGAACGTGGCCTCGCGCGCCGGCTCGACCTCCGGCGAGCTGACGATCACGAACGCGGTCTCGGATGACCGCATGAGTGCCGCCACTCCGCGCGTGCGCGCCGCGAAGCCGTCGATCACCCCCGACAGCGAGCGGAAGAAGTGCGACAGCTCGCCGAGCATGTCGACGCCGGTGACGCGGGCGAAGATCGCGAACACGAGCGCCGTGCCGCGCCCGAACAGACGTGCCGTCAGCCCACCCGGCGCGAGGAAGACCTGCAGCGCGCGACCTTCGATGAAGCCGAGCAGCCGGCCCGGCGTCTCGAGGAAGTCGAGCGCATTGCGCGAGGGTGGCGTGTCGAGCACGATCGTGTCGTAGCCGCCGTGCTCGTACAGCTCGTACAGCTTGGCGACGGCGCTCAGCTCCTGCGAGCCGGCGACGGCGGTCGACAGCTCGCGGTAGACGGGGTTGGCCAGGATCTCCTCGCGCGCCGACTCGTCGGGCGCGAGGCTCGTGATCACCTCGTCGAAGGTCTGCTTGGAGTCGAGCATCATCGCCCACAGCTCGCCGCGCACCTCGACCCCGGACCGTTCGAGTGCGGCCAGCTCGATCTGGCGCGGCTCCCCGGAGAGCTCGTCGAGCCCTAGCGCCGAGGCGAGCCGGCGCGCTGGGTCGATCGTGACGACCGCGACGCGCCGGCCTTCGAGCGCGAGGCCGAGGCCGAGCGCCGCCGAGGTGGTCGTCTTGCCGACGCCGCCCGCGCCGAGGCACACGACCACGCGCCGTCCGCGCAGGTGGGCACCGAGCGTCTGCCCGGCCGCGACGGTCATGCCCGGATCGTAGTCGGCGTGCAGGAATACACCCTCACCATGCGAATACCCACCGGAAGGCTTTCCAGCAAACGAGCATCGGAGCCACCGTGGAAGGAAAGGCCAAGGTCATTGCGTTCGCCAACCAGAAGGGCGGCGTGGCCAAGACTACGACGACACTGAACCTCGCCGCGGCGTTTGCCGAGGAGGGGCACCGCGTCCTGTGCGTGGACATGGACCCGCAGGGCAACCTCACCATGTCCCAGGGCATCGACCCGGACACGCTCGAGAAATCGATGTACGACGTGCTCGTGCACAAAGTCTCGATCCGCGAGGTGATCCGTCGTCGCGAGATCGACGTCGCCTGCGCCTCGATCGACCTGGCCGGCGCCGAGATCGCGATGTCGACCATGATCGGCCGCGAGCGTTCGCTGCAGAAGGCCTTCGAACCGGTCCTCGACGACTACGACTTCATCTGCATCGACACGCCGCCGAGCCTCGGGCTGTTGACGATCAACGCGCTGACCGCCGCCGACAAGGTGATCGTCCCCGTGCAGTGCGAGTATCTGTCGATGCGTGGTCTCATCCAGCTGCAGAACACGCTCGCGATGATCCGCGAGAACCTCAACCCCGGTGTCGACATCGAGGGCATCCTGCCCACGCTGGTGGACTCGCGCACGATCCACGCAAAGGAGGCGATCGAGATCCTCGAGGAAAACTTCGGCGATCGCGTCTTCGCCTCACGGATCCGCAAGACCGTCCGCTTCGCCGAGGCTCCCGTGAAGGGCATGTCGGTGCTGCGCTACGAGCCAGACGGGGTCGCGGCCCAGTCCTACCGACAGCTCGCACAGGAGGTTCTCAGCCATGGACAACGCTAAGCGCGCGAGTATGCGAGAAGGGCCTCTGGCGGCCCTCTTCCGTAAGACGGAAACCGTCGAGGACCCGCAGCCCGCGCCGCCCTCCGCCGTGCAGCAGCACACTGCTCCGGCCGAGCAGCAGCGGCCCGCGCTCGTCGAGCAGCCCCAGGCGATCGCCGAGCCCGTCCGCGCGTCCGAGCAGCCGCGGCTCGCGGCCCAGCAGCCCGGTCCCGCCGCCGACATGCCAGCGACGCCCGCCGCACGGGCCCAGGCGCTGCGCGCTGCCGAGCAGCCCGCGCCGGCGCACCCGCGTGAGAGCGGTCTGCCGCACCCGGCGCTGAGGCCGTCACCGGTCGAGGAGCAGGAGCAGCCGCGCATCCCCTCCCCGCAGGAGCGGCTGCGTCACGCTTTCTCCTCTGAGATTCCCGAGAACTTGATGGAACGTTCGCAGAGCCAGCAGGCCCAGGCCGCGCGGAGCTATGCCGAGGAGCCGCACTTCCCGCCGCGCGCGCCGCGCAGCGTCGGCCAGCCGGTGATCCGTGTGGTCGGTGTCGGTGGCGCCGGCGTCAACGCCGTCAACCGCATGGTCGAGGCAGAGGTCGAGGGCATCGAGTTCCTGGCCGTCAACACCGACCTGCAGTCGCTGGAGCACTCCACCGCCGACCTCACGCTGCACATCGGCGCGGAGCTGACGCGTGGGCTCGGCTCGGGCTCGGACGCGAACGTAGGGCGCCAGGCGGCGATGGAGGACTACGACCGCATGAAGGCGCTGCTGAAGGGCTCGGACATGATCTTCATCACGGCCGGCGCGGGCGGCGGCACCGGCACCGGAGCCGCGCCGATCGTCGCGCGCATCGCGCGTGAAGTCGGCGCCCTGACCGTCGGCATCATCACGAAGCCGTTCGGCTTCGAGGGCTCACGTCGCGGCGAGCAGGCCGAGCACGGCGTGCTGGCGCTGGCCGACGAAGTCGACACGCTGATCGTCGTGCCGAACGACCGCCTGCTGTCGGTGCTCGACAAGCAGACCTCGATGGTCGACGCCTTCCGCGTCGCCGACGACGTCCTGCGCCAGGGCGTGCAGGGAGTCTCCGACCTGGTCACGCTGCCCG
The DNA here is from genome assembly GCA_036490015.1 of Solirubrobacteraceae bacterium. Lineage (GTDB taxonomy): Bacteria > Actinomycetota > Thermoleophilia > Solirubrobacterales > Solirubrobacteraceae > Palsa-744. The sequence goes on from DASXER010000010.1 coordinate 8,223, forward strand.
GGCTGATCAACCTCGACTTCGCCGACGTGCGCACGATCATGAGCGACGCGGGCAACGCGCTGCTCGGCATCGGCATGGGCGTGGGCGAGCACCGCGCGACCGACGCCGCTATGCAGGCCGTGTCCTCGCCGCTCTTGGAAACCTCGATGGAGGGCGCGCGCTCGATCCTGCTGTCGATCACCGGCGGCGTGAACCTGTCGCTGTGGGAGGTCAACGAGGCCGCCAAGTCCGTCTCCGAGGCCGCGCACCCCGACGCGAACATCATCTTCGGCGCGATGGTCGACGAGAAGCTCGACGACCAGGTCTGGGTGACGGTCGTCGCCACCGGCTACGGCGACGAGGGTCGCCGCAAGAGCCTCTCGCGCATCAAAGAGCCCGTCGCGGGCGAGGTGCGCGTGCAGCGCACGAGCGCGCCGGCGCCGGCTCACCGCTCGGCCCGTCGTGCGCTCAGCGGCGACGAGCTCGAAGTGCCCGAGTTCATGCCTCGCTGAGCGAGCCTCGCCGCAGCGGCTGTCCGGCTGTGGTATTCGCTGAGCAATGAGCCAGCCCGAAAGCGGCGTCGTCGCCGCCGGCCACCCGCTGACCGCACAGGCTGGCGCCCGCGTGCTGCGCGAAGGCGGAAACGCGGTCGACGCGGCGCTGGCGGCGATGCTGACCTCGTTCGTCGCCGAGCCGCTCTTGACCGGGCTCGGCGCCGGCGGCTACATGCTCGTGGGCGGCGGCGACTGGGAGCCGCTGCTGCTCGACTTCTTCGTCGCCGCGCCGTCACGTCTCGGCGATGGCAGCGAGGCCGAGCTGGAGACGCTCGAGGTGTCGTTCGGCGACGCCGAGCAGACCTTCTACGTCGGACCGGCCTCCTGCGGCGTCTACGGGACACCGGCCGGCGTGTGCGAGGCCGCCAAGCGCTGGGGCACGATCCCCCTGGGGCAGCTGGCGGCTCCCGCCGCGGCGCTGGCGCGCGAAGGCGTGCGCGTGAACGCGGTGCAGGCCTATATCGCCGAGATCCTCGCGGACCTGCTCACCTCGACGTCGGAGTGCGCGGCGATCTTCGCGCCGCACGGCAACGTCGTGCGCGAGGGCGATCTGGTCGTCGACGCCGAACTCGGAGGCGTGCTCGAAAGGCTTGGCGAAGAGGGCTCCGAGCCCTTCTACGAAGGCGACATCGCCGCCGCGGTGTGCGCCTGGCTGTCCGATCGCGGCGGCTCGGTCACGCCTTCCGACCTGGCTGAATACACTGCGCTCAGCCGCGCTCCGATCGAGCTGGCCTACCGCGACCGCACGATCCTCACGAACCCGCCGCCCTCGGCCGGCGGCACGTTGCTGGCCTACGCGCTCGGCCTGCTCGACCGCAGCCCGGCGCCGCCGACGCTCGCGGGCGTCGTGGACGCGATGCGCGCCGCTCAGGCGGAGCGCACGCTGGAGTTCGTCGAAGGCCTCGACGACGAGGGCTTCCTCGGGCGCTTCCTGGCCCGCCGCCTCGGCTCCACGACCCACATCTCGGTGATCGACGCCGCCGGTCGCGCCTGCGCGGTGACGACCACCAACGGCGAGGGCTCGGCGGTGGTCGTGCCCGGCACCGGCATCCACCTGAACAACGTGATGGGCGAGCAGGACCTCAACCCGCATGGCTTCCATCGCCATCCGGCGGGCAGGCGAATGCCGAGCATGATGGCGCCGACGCTCGTGATGTGTGGCGGCGAGGTGGAGCTGGCGCTCGGCAGCGCCGGCTCCAACCGCATTCGCTCCGCGTTGCTGCAGACGATCATCGGCGTCGTCGACCGCGGCCTCGGCGTTCAGCAGGCCGTCGACGCGCCGCGCGTGCACTTCGAGGACGGCGTGCTGTTCGCAGAGCCGGGCATCGAGCTGGCCGAGGAGCGGCAGGTCGTGCGCTTCGGCGCGCCGAACCTGTTCTTCGGCGGCGTGCAGGCGGTGCTGCGTCGAGATGGCTCGATCGCCGGCGCGGGCGACCCGCGACGCGGCGGCGTGGCGGTGAAGGCATGAGGGCCCGCTTGCTCGCCTTCCCGGCCGCGGCGCTGGCCGCCTTGCTCGCAGGCTGCGGCGGGATCACCGCGCCGGACCTGTTCATCGTCTATCGCAGCGGCGACGGCCCGTCAGCGCACCTGACGCTGATCGTCGACGAAGAAGGAGGCGTCAGGTGCAACGGCAAGGAGGCGAAGCAGAAACTCAGCGACCCGCAGATCATCAAAGCGCGCACGATCCAGGAAGACCTCGAAAAGCCGGCTTCGCAGCATACGAGCTTGCCCGCGCGGCGCGGCAGCGTGCTCAGCTACTACGTGCGCGACGAAAACGGCAGCGTGCGCTTCAGCGACAACTCCGCCGGTCAGCCGGCGGTCTTCCGGCAGATGGCGTTGTTCGTGCTCGAAGCCTCCCAGCAGGTCTGTCACCTGGCCGAGTGACGACCGGCCCTATCCTTCGCCACCGTGCTCTACGTCGCGACCGTGCACTACGCCTCGCCGGACTGGATCGACATCCAGACCCGTCACCTGCGCGAGCAGATCGGCGTGCCGCTTGAGATCTGGACCTCGCTGGAGGGCATCGACGACTCTTATGGCGACCGCTTCGATCGCGTTATCGACCAGTTCGGGCGTCACTCCGACAAGCTCAACCACCTGGCGATCGAGATCGCCCACGAGGCCGCGCCGGACGACCTGTTGATGTTCCTCGACGGCGACGCCTTCCCGATCGCCGACCCGATGCCGCTGATCTCAGATGGCCTCGCGCGCGCGCCGCTGCTGGCCGTGCGCCGCGCTGAGAACCTCGGCGATCGCCAGCCCCATCCGTGCTTCTGCGTGACGACCGTCGGGACCTGGCGCGGCCTGTCAGGGGACTGGTCGGCTGGCTACCGTTGGCAGAACAGCGAGGGACGGCAGGTGACCGACGTCGGTGGCAACCTGTTGCGCCAGCTGGAGCTGTCCGACACGCCCTGGGTCGAGGTGCTGCGCTCCAACCGCAAGGACCTGGACCCCGTCTTCTTCGGCGTCTACGGCGACGTCGTCTACCACCACGGCGCGGGCTTCCGCGCCCAGGAATTCACCCGCGCGCACTCGGCTCAGAAACCGAGACCGTCCGGCTCGACGACGACTCCCTTGCTTGGCGCGATGCGTCGTGCGATGCAGCGCCGGCGCCGCCAGGCCTGGGCGGAGGAGGTCCGCACGCGCCAACTCGAGCACTCGGAGCGCATTTACCGCGAGATTCTCGCGGGCGAGACGGCCTGGCTCGGCGAGCTGATGGGCGAGGACGCACCGCTCGCCGTACAGCACCCGCCGGGGTGAGCGTCAGCGCGTGCTGGGCTTGCGCGCCGTGATCATCAGGTTGTAGAAGATCGCGGGCGGCAGGCGGCGCTCGAGCAAGCGGCGATCCAGCTCCTGCAGCACCAGGTAGCCGCGATAGGCGTACATGCGCCAGGCGAACGGAACCTGCTCCGGGTCGGCCGTCGCCTCAAGCGTGCGGTTGGTCCAACCGAACCAGTTCGCGAGCAGCTCCTCGCCGCCGACGTTGACCTGCTCCAGGCCGGCCTGAGAGGCGGCGCGCGCGAGGTCGCCGGGGGCGAAGGCGTGCACGTCGACGACGCCCTCGAGCGCCTCGTCGGGCTCGTCGGCATACCCGCTGGGCGCGGCGTCGGCGCGCATCGCGGCGCGCCACAGCGGCGCGACCGCGCTCGCCAGGCGCTTCGGGATGCGTGCCAGGCGGTCGCCGTAGCGCGACGGCTCGCCGGCGAACAGGATCGTGCCGCCGGGCTTCAGCACGCGCTCGAACTCGCGGAAGGCGCGCGGCAGGTCGGGGATGTGGTGCAGCACGGCATGGCCGAAGACGAGGTCGAAGCTGGCGTCCTCGAACGGCAGCCGCTCGGCGTCGGCCGGTTCGGTCTCGACCTCTAGCCCGAGCCGCTCGGCGTTCTCGGACAGCGTGCGCAACATGCCGGGTGAGATGTCGCTGCAGGTCGCTTCGCCGATCAAGCCGGCGCTCAGCAGGTTCAGCGAGAAGTAGCCGGTGCCGGAGCCGATCTCCAGCGCGCGGGCGTAGCGGGGCGGCTCGTGACCGAGCGCCTTGCGCACCTTGGCCGTGACCTGCGCCTGGCCGATGTCGCCGAAGTCGATGCCCCACTTGGCGTCGTAGTGATCGGCCGCCACGTTGTGGTAGCGGGTGTTGGCGTCGCGGATCTCTTCTGCGTTGAGGCTGGGCGGCACGGGGCGGCACCATATACTCGCGCGCCCCGCCCGCGCCTGGAGGCCGGGTCTGACGTCTAGGAAAAGAGCGCTTCGTTGTCAGCAAGTCAGTATCTGCAGCGCGACCAGCCGGACGGCGTGCCACCGCTGGCGCTGACCGGCGAGCGCACGCTGCCCGACGTGCCCGAGGAGAACTACTGGTACCGGCGTCACCTGATCGTGTACCGCTGGATCGCCGAGCGTGTCGCCGGCAAGCGTGTGATCGACATGGCCTGCGGCGAGGGCTATGGCGCCGACGTGCTTGCCCAGAGCGCCGCACAGGCCGTGGGCGTGGACGCGAACCCGGAGGCGCACGAGCACGCGCGCCTGCGCTACGTGCGCGAGAACCTGCGCTTCGAGCGTGACCTGGTCGAGAGCTTCGCCGAGCCCGCCGACGCGGTCACCTTCCTGCAGACGATCGAGCACCTGCAAGATCCCGGCGCCACGCTGCGGCACTTCCGTTCCCTGATCGAGGAGGCGCACGGCACTGTGTTCGTGTCGACGCCGAACGTGCTCACGCTTGCGCCGAAGGGAGCCGAGCGCTCGGATAACCCCTGGCACGTGCACGAGTATCGAGCCGAGGAGTTCCGCGAGCTGTGCCGCGCCAACTTCGGACGCGTCGAGCTGTACGGGCTGTTCCACGCCCGCAAGCTGCGCCTGCACGAGCTGGCGCTCGGGCTCGGCTGGGATCGTATGCACGCGGCGCTACACATCACGCGGCCCTTCTACGACTGGTTCACGCCGGCGATCGCGGCGTCTGACTTCGCGCTGCGCGCCGAGAGCGAAGCGAACCTCGATCGCGCGCTCGACTTCCTCGCCGTCTGCCGCCCGTGAGCGCTGACAGCATCGCTGCCGCCGCATCTGCCGCGGGACGGGGCGAGGGAGCGCTCGCGATCGTGCTCCACACCCACATGCCCTACGTCGAGGGCTTCGGTACCTGGCCGTTCGGCGAGGAGTGGCTGTGGGAGGCGATGGTCGGCAGCTACCTGCCGCTGCTGGAGGTGCTCGACCAGGGCGCGCCGCTGACGCTGTCGCTGACGCCCGTGCTGTGCGACCAGCTCGAAGCGCCCGGCGCGATGGAGCGCTTCTACGAGTTCGTTCGGAACGTGAGGCGCTGGACGCACGCCGAGGACGCCGCCGGCCTGCGCGCCGGGGGCGAGGATCGCCTCGCGCTCGAGCTGGAGCGCGCTTGGGACGAGTACGAGCGCGCGCTCGCAAGCCTCGATAAGCGCGGCGGCAACATGCTCAGCGCGTTCTCCAAGCACGCGCAATGGACCTCTAGCGCGACCCATGCCGTGCTGCCTCTGCTGGCCAGCGACGCCTGCACGACCTTGCAGCTCGCCAGCGGCATCGCCTCGCATCGCCGGCGCTTCGGCGAGGGCTGGCGCGGCGGCTTCTGGCTGCCGGAGTGCGCATATGAGCCGTGGCTCGGCCCGCTGCTGGAGAGCGCCGGCGTGGCGGCGGTGTGCGTGGAGCTGACCGCTCGCTACGGCCTGGGCGCGCCAGAGCATCTGCATCCGGTCGAGACCGAGGCCGGCGTCGTGTTGGTGCCGATCGACCGCGAGACGATCGCGCGTGTCTGGAGCCCCGAGGGCTATCCCTCGGCCGGCGTCTACCGCGACTACCACCATCACACGATCCATCACCACAAGCCGTGGAGCAACGACGGCTCGCCCTACGACCACGCCAGGGCTTGCGCGCTGGCGGCCGAGCACGCCGCCGACTTCGTCGCCCACGCCAAGGCGCGCCTCGCGCATGGTGGGCTGGCCGTGTGCGCGCTCGATACCGAGCTGCTCGGGCACTGGTGGTATGAGGGCGTCCACTGGCTCGGCGAGGTCGTGCGCGAGTGCGAGCGCCAGGGCGTGCGGCTCGTGCGTCTCGACGACGCGCTCGCCGAGATCGAGCCGGTCAAGGCGCCGGCCGACTACTCCGGCTGGCCGGCTTCGAGCTGGGGCGAGGGCGGCGACCTCTCGACCTGGTCGGCGCCAAACGTCGCCGAGCTCACCTTCGCCGCCCGTGCGGCGGAGCTGGAGCTGCTCGCCGACCGGCACGCCGCTGGCGTCGCCGCCACGCGCGAGCTGCTCGCGCTACAGGCCAGTGACTGGGCTTTCATGATCAGCCGCGAGCTGGCCGGGCCCTACCCGCGCGCCCGCTTCGACGGGCATCTGGCGGCGTTCGCGGCGGCGCGTGCGGACAGAGCGGGCGCCCAGCCGCCACGGAACCTCGCCGTCGACGCCGACCTTGGCGCCCTGCTCAGCGCCTGATCACTCCCAGCTGAGCGTCCGCGGCTCCTCGCGCATTCGGATCACGCTTGCCGGCACGCCGCCCAGCACCGCGTTCGGCGGGAAGCTCTTCGTGACGACGGCGTTCGTGCCGATCACGCTGTTGTCGCCCAGCTCGACGCCGCGCAGGATGCAGGCGCCGTAGCCGATCCACGTGTTGTGCCCGACGCGCACGTCGCGCTTGTAGATGCCTTGCATACGGATCGGGCGCTCGACTTCGGTCATGCCGTGGTCGAAGTCGATCAGCATCACGCGGTCGGCGATGATGCACTCGCGCCCGATCGACACGTGCTGGTAGGCGGAGATCGTGCACTCCTGTCCCATCACGGTCTTGGCGCCGATGCTCGCCTCGCCCTCGTGCACGCGGATCTTCGAGCCGTGCCCGATCCACGCCCAGCGGCCGATCCGCAGCTTCGCATTGGGGCCGATCTCGAGCGTCACTTTCGGGCACACGAAGCACAGACCTTCGGTCTCCAGGCGTTTGCCGAGGCGTAGCTTCAGCCAGCAGTAGCGGGCGATCAGGGCGATGTACTGCCTGCGCAGCATGTGGTTGGCGCGCATGAAGGACAGCAGCGCGAGCGGTCCGCCGCGTCGCGGGCCAGGCGCGGGCCGGGAAGGTCCACCGGGGCGGCGGCAGCCGTCGTTTCCATTTGGCTCTTGGGCCTGCGCGTCTGCGAGCAGCTCCATGCCGGAGAATCGTAAGCGAGGAGCGGCGTGGGGGAAGGCCCCTGCGATGATGCAGCGCTCGATGACGGAGGCTTCGCTCGCACAACGGCTGCTCGACGGAGATCGTCGCGCTCTGGCCAGGGCGATCTCGCTGGTCGAGGACGACCGCCCCGAGGGCTGGGAGCTGGTGCGCGAGGTCTATCCCCACACCGGTAAGGCCGAGGTGGTCGGCTTCACCGGCCCGCCCGGCGTTGGCAAGTCGACGCTGATCGGCGCGCTCACGAAGGCCCGGCGCGAGCAGGGGCGCACCGTCGGCGTGCTCTCGATCGACCCCTCCTCGCCGTTCACGCAGGGCGCTCTGCTGGGCGACCGCATCCGGCTGACCGAGCATTTTCTGGACCAGGGCGTGTTCATCCGCTCGATGGCCAACCGTGGCGCGCTCGGCGGCTTGTCGGAGGCGGCGCTGCAGGCCGCGCTGCTGCTCGACGCGGCCGGTCGTCAGGACGTGTTCGTGGAGACCGTCGGCGTCGGCCAGGCCGAGATCGACATCATCGACCACGCCGACACGATCGTGCTCGTGCTGATGCCCGGCTCGGGCGATTCGATCCAGGCGCTGAAGGCCGGCGTGATGGAGATCCCCGACGTGATCGTGATCAACAAGGCCGACCATCCGCTGACCGACACGATGGTGCGCGAGATCCGTGGCGTGCTGTCGCTGGCGAACCTCGACCGCTCGCCGGAGGAGGTCAGGGCCCGCTGGCGCGTGCCGATCGTCAAGACCGAGGCCAGCCGCGGACGTGGCGTCGCCGAGCTGGTCGCGAGTCTCGACGCCCACCGCGTGCACATCGTCGCCGCGGGTGACTTGAGCGAGCGCCGTCGGCGCAACCTGCACAACGAGGTGCTCGCGATCGCCACTACGCGGATGCGCCACCGCCTCGAACAGGAGCTGAACGAGGACAGTGCCTTCCGCGAGCTACTCGATCGGGTCGTCGCGCGCGAGCTCGACCCGGCGAGTGCTGCCGCCACGCTACTGGAGCGCGCCGCGGGCGAGGTGTAGTCACTCGCACGCTCGCTCGCTCGCGAGGCGCGTGCCGTGAGCGTCAGGCGCCGAGCGCGCGGGCGATCACCATCTGCTGCACCTCGTCGGTGCCCTCGCCGATCGTGAGGATCTTGGCGTCGCGGTAGAAGCGGCACACCGGGTACTCCTCGATGAAGCCGTAGCCGCCGTGGATCTGCACGGCCTCCTCGCTGCAGCGCACCGCCAGGCGACCGGTCTTGAGCTTCGCCTGGGCGGCGGTCAAAGTGAAGTTGCGACCCGCGTCCTTCTCGCGCGCGGCCTTGTAGACGAGCAGCCGCGCGGCCTCGATCTCGGTTGCCATGTCGGCGAGCTTGCCTTGGATCGCCTGGAACTTGGAGATCGGCTTGCCGAACGCGCGCCGCTCGCGCGCGTACTTCAGCGCCTCGTCGAGCGCGCCCTGGGCGAGCCCGACGCCCATCGCGGCGACGCCGATGCGGCCGATGTCGAGGATGTGCAGGAACTGCTTGAAGCCGGCCCCTCTGGGCCCCAGCAGATTCGCCTCGGGAACCCGGCAGTCGCTGAACGTCAGCGGTCTTGTGTCCGACGCGTTCCAGCCCATCTTGCGGTACGGCTCGCCCTGCTCGTAGCCGGGTGTGCCGTTGGCGACGATCAGGTTCGAGATCTCCTTCGCGCCGCCTGCCCCCCGCGATGAGGGGTCGCCGTTGGCCTCGCCGGTGACGGCGGTGATGCAGACCACGCCGGAGATGTCGGTGCCGGCGTTGGTGATGAACTGCTTGGCGCCGTCGATCGCCCATTCGTCGCCGTCGAGGCGCGCGCGGGTGCGTGTGTTGCCGGCGTCCGAGCCGGCCTCGGGCTCGGTCAGGCCGAACGCGCCGAGCTTTTCGCCCGAGCAAAGCTGCGGCATCCACTCGCGCTTCTGCTCCTCGGAGCCGAACGGGTAGATCGGCTGGGTGCCGAGCGAGGTGTGCGCGCATAGCGTGATCGCGACCGAGGAGTCGATGCGCGTCAGCTCCTCGACCGCGAGCGCGTAGGCGAGCGTGTCGCCGCCGCCGCCGCCGTACTCCTCGGGGAAGGGGATGCCCATCAAGTTCAGCGCGCCGAGCTTCGCGACGATCTCATACGGGAACGACTTGGTGCGGTCGAGCTCCTCGGCGACCGGAGCGACCTCGCCTTCGGCGAATTCCCTCACCGTGCGGCGGATCAGCTCGTGGTCTGAAGAGAGGTCGAAGTCCATGAGCGGCATTCTCACAGCTCAGCGGTCTCTACGATCAAGCCGCGTGAGCAAAGCTCGTCTGATCTGGTGCCTGCTGTTCGTGCGTGGGCGGACGCATCGCTACGGCGAGCATCGCTCGCAGTGCGCCGAGCTGCATCTCCCACACCGCGCCGGGCGACATCCCGTGGTCGTGCTGATCCACGGCGGCTCGTGGCGAGCGCGCTATGGCAAGCGGGTGATGCGCGCGCTCGCGCATGACCTCCGCAAACGCGGCTACGCGGTGTGGAACGTCGAGTACCGGCGCGTGGGGGAGGGCGGCGGCTGGCCGCAGACGCTCGAAGACGTGGCGCTCGCGATCGACACGCTGCCAACCCTCGACGCTCCGCTCGACCTCTCGCGCACGCTGCTGCTCGGCCACTCCGCCGGCGGCCAACTCGCGCTGTGGGCGGCTTCACGCGCCGACGACGGGCTCCAGGGCGTCGTGTCGATGGCCGGCGTGTGCGACCTCGCCGGCGGCTATCGCGAATGGCGTGGCGGCGCGGTGCTCGGGCTGATGGGAGCTTCGCCCGAACAAGCGCCGGAGCGCTACGCCGACGCGGACCCGATGGCGCACCTGCCGCTCGCGATTCCCACGCTGCTCGTGCACGGCCGCGAGGACGAGACCGTCTCGGTCCGGTTGAGCCGCTCCTACGCCGAGGCCGCGCGCGCGGCGGGGGGAGAGGTGGAGCTGGTCGAGATCGACGGGCCGGCTGGGCGGCACCGCGCGCATATCTACCCCGAAGGACCGGGTTGGGAGGCCGTGCTCGCTTGGCTTGGCGTCCGCCGGCGCGGTGCTCAGGCGCCGGCGGCCAGCGAGCGCGCGAGCGCGACGAGCAGCCGCACGCCGTAGCCGGAGGCGCCCTTGCCGACGTAGGCGCGGTCCAGCTCCCAGGCCGAGCCGGCGATGTCGAGATGCCCCCAGGGCACGTCGCCGACGAAGTTCGACAAGAACGCGCCGCCGACGATCGTGCCGGCCTTGCGCGCCTCGGGCGCGTTGTCGAGGTCGGCGTAGCGGCCCTTGATCAGCTCGTCGTACTCCTCGTGCAGCGGCAACCGCCAGACGATCTCGCCGGTCTCGTCACCGGCCGCCATCACCTGCGTCGCCCACTCGTCGTCGTTGCTCATCAGCCCCGAGTAGGTGGCGCCCAAGGCGACGATCACCGCGCCGGTCAAAGTCGCCAGATCGATGATGCGCTCCGCTCCGAGCGCCGCCGCGTGCGCGAGGCAGTCGGCCAGCACGAGCCGTCCCTCGGCGTCGGTGTTGTTGATCTCGATCGTCTTGCCGTTCAGCGCGGTCACGATGTCGCCGGGCTTCACGGCGCCGCCGCTGGGCAGGTTCTCGGTCGCGCCGACGACGCTGATCACCCGCACGCCCAACCCGAGCCGCGCGATCGCCGCCGTCGCCTCGATCACGGCCGCGCCGCCGGACATGTCGAACTTCATCTCCGACATCTTGGCCCCGGGCTTCAGCGAGATGCCGCCGCTGTCGAACGTGACCGCCTTGCCGACCAGGCCGAGCACCGGCCCACGGGCGCCAGAAGGCTCGTAGCGCAGCGTGATCAGCGCCGGTTCCTGTTCGGTGCCCTGCGCGACGGCGGCGAAGGCGCCCATGCCGCGCGCGGCGATCTGCTCGCGGCGCTCGACCTCGACGGTCAGGCCGTCGATGCCGTCGGCCAGACTCTGCGCGTATTCGCCGAGCGCGGTCGGCGTGAGGTCGTTGGCGGGGCGGTTCTGCAGGTCGCGGGCTCCGTTGACGCGCTCAGCCACAAGCGCCGCGTCCGTGACCACGCCGGCCGGGGCGCCGCTCACCAGCAGCCGCTGTAGGCGCGGCGCGTCGTCGGACTTGGACGACTTGAAGCTCTCGAAGCGGTAGTCGCCGAGCAGCGTGCCCTCGACCAGCGCTCCGGCCACGTCCTCAGAGGGCGCGAGCCAGCAGAGCGTGCGCGTGCCGAGCTCGCGCGCCCGTCCCACCGCCACCGCGGCGGCCACACGCGCGCGCTCCCCGCTCAACTCTGAGCGCGCGCCGAGGCCGACGCACAGCCAGCGCTTGCCGCCCGCGTGGGTCAACGCCAAGGACTTGAACGACGTGCGTGCCTCGCCCGAGTCGAGCAGCGCGCCCACCTCGGCCGGCAGCTCCGAAGCTGCGGGCTCGTCGTCGAACAGCGCGACGGCGACCGTGTCGGCGTCGCTGTGAGAAGGGGTGAGATCGATCTGGGTCACGTCCATGACGAGCCACGATATCCGCCCACGGCGGCGGACGCACTACCATTCTCGATCTTCCCTTCCCCGGCTCAACGACTCCAGGAGAGGCCCTCGCCAATGCCCAAGACAGTGATCCTCGGCGCCGCCCGCACCCCGATCGGCAAGATGGGCGGAGGGCTGTCGACCCTCGAAGCCACCGAGCTCGGCGCAGTCGCGATCGAGGCCGCGCTGGAGCGCGCCGGCGTCGACCCCGCCCAGGTCGACCACGTGATCATGGGCCAGGTGCTGCAGGCCGGCCAGGGGCAGATCCCCTCGCGCCAGGCACAGATCAAAGCCGGCATCCCGAAGGAGGTCTCCTCGGAGACGATCAACAAGGTCTGCGCCTCGGGGCTCAGGGCATCGGTGATCCTCGACCAGGCGATCCGCGCCGGGGACGTCGAGGTTGGCGTCGGCGGCGGCATGGAGTCGATGTCGAAGGCGCCCTACCTGCTGCCCCAAGCGCGCTTCGGCTACCGCATGGGCGACGCCAAGATGCTCGACGCGATGGTGCACGACGGGCTCACGAACCCATTCAGCGGCAAGCAGATGTTCGTCGAGGCGACCGAGGTCGGAGACGAGCTTGAGATGACGCGCGCCGACCTCGACCGCTGGGCGCTGCGCTCGCACGAACTGGCGCTGAAGGCGACCGACGAGGGTCGCATGGCCGAAGAGATCGTGAGCGTCACTGTCAAATCGAAGAAGAGCGACACGATCGTCGAGATCGACGAGGGCCCGCGCCGCGGATCGACGCTCGAGGCGCTCGCGAAGCTGCCCGGCCTGGTCGGCAAGGAGGGCTCGCACACGGCCGGCAATTCCCCGGGCGTCAACGACGGCGGCGGCGCGCTGGTGCTTTCCAGCGACGAGTGGGCCACAGCCAACGGCAAGCAGGTGCTGGCCGAGATCGTCACCCACGCCCAGAGCGCGAACGACTTCGCCTACCTCGCCACGACGCCGGCCTCAGCTGCCAAGAAGGCGCTCGAGAAGGCTGGCCTGCAGCCGGGCGACATCGACGTGTGGGAGATCAACGAGGCCTTCGCCTCTGTCGCTCTGAACTCGATCCGGATGCTTGGGATCGACGAGGACCGCGTCAACGTCAACGGCGGCGCGGTCGCGCTCGGACACCCGATCGGCGCTTCGGGCGCGCGCATCCTCGGCACGCTCGTGATGGAGCTGCGCCGTCGCGGCGGCGGGCTCGGCTGCGCGGCCATCTGCTCCGGAGGCGGGCAGGGCGACGCGGTCATCATCAAGGTCTGAGCAGGACGTGAGCGCTTCGCGGCGCGCGGCTGCCTTCTTCGATCTCGACAAGACGCTGATGGCCGGCTCGTCCGGCGTGTTCTTCGCCCGCGCGGCCTACGAAGCGGGCATGATCTCGCGCTCCCGGCTGCTCAGGGACGTGTATGAAAACGTGCGCTTTCGCCTGCTCGGCTCGACCGACGACCGCGCCGATGACGTGCGCAAGCGGGTGGGGGAGATGATCGCCGGCGTGCCCGTGCGCGACCTGGAGCGCCTGTCGCCGAAGGTGCTCGCGGGCGTGCTGCCGCGGCTGTACCCGGAGATGCTGGAACGAGCCTACGCCCACCAGGACTCGGGGCAGCCCGTCTACATCTTGACCGCCGCCTCGCAGGAGATGGCCGACCTGCTCGCGCGCGTGCTGTCGTTCGACGGCGGCCTCGGCTCGCGTTCGGAGATCGTCGACGGGCGCTACACGGGCCGCGCGGCCGGGCCGTTCAACTACCGCGAGGGCAAGGTCCTGACGATGGGCGAGCTGGCCGAGCGCGACGGGCTCGACCTGTCCGTCTCCTACGCCTACTCTGACTCGGAGTCGGATCTGCCGATGCTCAGAGCGGTCGGCAACGCGGTGGTCGTCAACCCCGACGCGGAGCTGCGCCGGATCGCCGCCCAGGAGGGTTGGGAGGTGGTCGAACTCGACCGTCTGCGCAAGCGCCTGAAGGGCGTAGCGCTGCTGGGTGCGGGCACGCTGATGGCAGCCGCGGGGCGAGCCGCGATTGGACATCGCACCAAGGTCTAGGCGGCTCCGCAAGCCCCAAGTTTGCCCTAGGCCATAAAGTATGTGTCGCGCCGGCCCTGGCCAGCCCAGCGAGTCTGCCGCGCAGCACGAACCCTTCGGACGCAGTCCGCGAACGATCACAGAACGCAAGCCAACGCCCATGCCTCCTGCCGCCCCGACCACCCAGAGCAAGATCCGCGTGGTCGTCGCCAAGCCCGGGCTGGACGGGCATGACCGCGGCGCGAAGATCATCGCTCGCGCGCTGCGCGACGCGGGCATGGAGGTCATCTACACGGGCCTGCACCAGACGCCCGAACAAATCGTCGAGACGGTCATCCAGGAGGACGCCGACGCGGTCGGGCTGTCGATCCTGTCGGGCGCGCACATGACGCTCGTGCCGCGCGTCGTCGAGCTGCTGCGCGAGCAAGGAATCGAGGACGTCGTCATTACTGTGGGCGGCACGATCCCGGCCGACGACATCCCAGAGCTGAAGAGTCTCGGCGTGGCCGAGGTGTTCACGCCCGGCGCACCCACACAGGCGATAGTCGACTTCATCCGCGGCGCGGTCGTCGCACGCTAGATGCCCACGTCGTACGCAGTTTTCGCTGTTCGGTCGGCGCAATGCGCCGACCGCGAGGCCGCACATGTGCGGCCTCGGGCCAGGCCACATGTGGCCTGGCCTCCCCGAAGAGATTGATTGACTCGTCAGTCAACCGCTTGAACGAGTACGATTTAGCTACTCAGACCCCAAGGAGAAGCCCCCAGAATGAAGATATGCGTCCTGGTGAAGGAGGTCCCGGATGCCGCCGTCGAGAAGAGGATCGATACCTCGACGGGGCGTATGGACCGCAGCGGCGAGAAGAACCTGAATCCGTACGACACGCACGCCATCGAGGCTGCGATGCAGATCAAAGAGGGCGGTGCCGTCGCGGTCGAGGAGATCGTGGCCGTCACGATGGGCCCCGACAGCGCGGTGCGCGCGCTGCACAAGGCGGTCTCGCTCGGCGCCGACCGCTCGGTGCACTTGAGCGACCCGGCCGTCGCCGGCTCGGACGTCGCGGCCACCGGCTACGCGCTCGCGAAGACTCTGCAGCGTGAGAAGCCCGACCTCGTGCTGCTGGGCCAGCAGTCGGACGACGGCGAGTGCTACACGATCGGTGCGGTCGTGGCCGAGCACCTCGGGATGCCGTCCTTGACGCAGGTGATCAAGATGGACGTCGACAGCGAGAGCCTGCGCTGCGAGCGCCAGGCCGAGTACGGCTACGACACGGTGCAGATCAAGCTGCCCGCCGTGATCTCCGTCGGCGACGCGATCAACGAGCCGCGCTACCCGTCGCTGAAGGCGATCATGGGCGCCAAGAAGAAGCCGCTCGACACCGTCACCACGGGCGACGTGGACATCGACGCCTCGAAAGTCGGCGGCGAGAACTCGGCCGCCCAGTGGGTCGCGGCCAAGGCGCCCCCGGCGAAGGCGGCCGGCGAGATCATCGAGGACGAGGACACCGGCGAAACGGTCGAAAAAATCGTCGCCTGGCTCGACGAGCGGAAGCTCATCTAGAGAGGAACTGCAAACAGTTATGGCAAACATCCTGGTCTACGCGCTGCACTACGACGGCGCGATCAACAAGAACTCGCTCGGCGCTGTGTCCGAGGCCGCCAAGCTCGCCGGTGAACTCGGCGGCGAGGCGCACGCGATCCTGCTCGGTCAGAACGTGCCGCAGGAGCTGGCGGCAACGCTTGGCAAATACGGCGCCAAGAAGGTGCTGGTGGCGGAGGGTCCCGAGGGGCTCGCGCAGCCGCTGGTCGACGCGATGGCCGCGGCGATCTCCAGCGGCGGCTACAAGTACGCGCTGTTCGGCGGCGGTCTGCTCGGCTTCGAGATCGGCGCCGGCCTCGCCGCGCGCCTGAACGCTGGCGTCGCGATGGAGGTCACCGCCGTGCGGGCCGAGGGCGGCGAGCTCGTTGCCGAGCGTCCGATCCTCGGCGACTCCGCCATCTCCGAGATCAAATACCGCTCCGAGGTCGGCATCATCATCGGCCGCCTGAACGCGTTCGAGATCAACGACGCCAGTGGGGCCGATGCGCCGGTCGAGCAGCTCTCGTTCGAGCTGAGCCCGCAGGCGCAGCAGGCGACGATGGTCACGCGCGGCGAACAGCGCGGCGCCGACGTCGACATCGAGGGTGCCAGCATCCTCGTGGCCGGCGGTCGCGGCCTCGGCAAGGCCGAGGGCTTCGAGCTGTGTGAGCAGCTCGCGCAGGCCTTCGGCGGCAACAGCGCCGTCGCCGCCACGCGTGCCGTCGTCGACGCCGGTTGGTACCCCTACGCCGCGCAGATCGGCCAGACCGGCAAGACGGTCTCGCCGAAGCTGTATCTGGCGGCCGGCATCTCGGGCGCCATCCAGCACAAGGTCGGTATGCAGTCATCGGAGAACATCGTCGCGATCAACAAGGACGCGAACGCGCCGATCTTCGAGTTCTCAGACCTCGGCATCGTGGGCGATCTGAACAAGATCCTGCCCAAGCTGACCGAGGCCGTGAAGGCGAAGAAGGGAAGCTAGGGATGATCGCGGGAGTCGCTGCGCTCGCACTGAATCGGCCCACCACGTACAGGAGGTCTGACGATGTCCGGTAACGGCTCCAGCAACCCCCCATCACGGGGGGCAGGTCGGAAGGTCGCACCCGCGGCCTTCCCGCCCCCGGTCGACTCGCAGAAGGAGTTCGTCAAGCGCGGGCTCGACGCCGAGGACGAGCTGATCGAGGTCGGCGTCGTGATCGTCGGCGGCGGCACCGCGGGGCTGGCCTGCGCGAACCGCCTGCTGCAGCTGCTCGCCGACGACCCGGAGATGCTCGAGCGGCTCGGCGAAGTGCCAGTCGCGGTGGTCGAGAAGGCGAAGACGTGCGGTGGGCACAACTTGAGTGGCGCCGTCATGCGCCCCGGTCCGCTCGAGGAACTGTTCCCGGACATGAGCCGCGAGGAATGGCGTAAGGAGGGCTTCGCGTTCGGCGAGGTCACGAAGGAGTCGGTGTACATGCTCACCGGCCCCAAGACAAAGCTCCCGGTGCCGATCCCGGCCGTGCCGAACTTCAAGAACCACGGCAACGAGGTCGTCTCGGTGTCGGCGCTCGCCCGCTACCAGCAACAGCAGGCTGAGGACGCCGGCGCGTACATCCTCACCGAGACCTCCGCCACGCAGCTGGTCGTCGAGGACGGGCGCGTGGTCGGCGTGCGCTCGGGAGACAAGGGTCGCGGCAAGGACG
>DASXER010000061.1:0-13005 GCA_036490015.1 Solirubrobacteraceae bacterium
ATCATGCGAAGCCACCACCGAGCCGCCCTGATGGATCGTCACCTCGACGCTGCCGTCATCGCCTTCGGCCGTGCCACCGCCGCCTTCGAGCGTCGGCGTGCTGTCGCTCGTCGGCGAAGCGACCGCGTCGATGCTCGGCACCGGCGCCGTCGCGTCGACGGTGAAGCCGGTCGAGTCTTCAGCTGTTTCTCCGGCTTCGTCGGACTGGGCGACTTCGGCCGTGTAGGTCCCATCGCCGAGGGGCGACGGCGCGTAGGACCAGTGCCCGCCGCTGACGGGGACGCTCGCCGGACCGGAGACGATCGTGTTGCCGGCGTCGCGGACCGTCACCATGACGCTGTGCGCGTCACCCGCGGAGGTGCCGGCCGAGCCTTCGAGCGTCGGCGTCTGGTCTTTGCTCGGCGACGGCACGGAGTCGATCGAAACCGACGGCGGCGTCGCGTCGACCGTGAACGTCACCGACTGCGCATCCCCTTCGTTGCCGGCATCGTCGCCCTGCGTTGCTTCGACCCTGTACGTCCCATCGGACAGCGTCGGCACCGTCCAAGACCAGTGACCTCCCGACAGGGACGCATCATGCGAAGCCACCACCGAGCCGCCCTGATGGATCGTCACCTCGACGCTGCCGTCATCGCCTTCGGCCGTGCCACCGCCGCCTTCCAGCGTCGGCGTGCTGTCGCTCGTCGGCGAAGCGACCGCGTCGATGCTCGGCACCGGCGCCGTCGCGTCGACCGTAAAGCTGACCGGCGCGGCTTCGCCTACGTTGCCGGCTTCGTCGCGCTGGACCGCCTCGACCGTGTAGCGGCCGTCGCCGAGGTGCGGCGCGCTCATCTGCCAGTGCCCACCGTTGAGACCGACGGTCTGCGGCCCGGCCGCGACGGTGCCCCCGACCGAGTCGCCGAAATGCAGCGTCACTTCGACCGACCCCTCGTCGCCGGAGGCCGTGCCGCCGCCGCCTTCGATCGTCGGCGTGGGGTCGGCCGTGGGCGAGTCGATCGCGTGCGTGCTGACATCCGGCTTGGTCGTGTCGACGATGAAGCTGACGGGCGCGCTGACGCTCGTTTCGAGCAGCACGTTCGTCTGTTCCGCGACAGCCGTGTATTCGCCGTCGCCGAGCGGCGCAGAGACGCCCAGCGACCATTCACCGCCGAGCGGTGGCAGCAGCGTGGAGACCGACTCGGCGGGGCTGGCACCGACGTCGCTACCGGCGTAAATGTTCAGCGTGACGTCGTCGAGTTCGTCGCCGCTCGTACCGGAGAAGCTCGGTTCGCTGCCGACATAGGCGCCTTGGGAGGGACTATTTATATTCGGATCCGCAAATGCCGCGGCGGCGCCTACGGCGGAGAAGGCGCACGCAAGCAGCAGGACAGCGACTGTCCGTGCAAGATTCCTTGCATCCTCTCTCATGAGGCGCGCAGCTCCATGTCCTTTTTCTCCATCTAGGAAGTGACCAACGGGCGGCGGTTCCCGAAACTGCTGGCCCCCATTGGACTTTGCCGCCGCCCGACATGGTACGCGACGAAGGCTCGATAATCGAGCAGGATCTCGTTATGGAGCGGCGACGGCCCGACGGTGGGGTGCGTCTACCAGTTGAGCGGGCTCGTATCGGCCGCCGTGCCGGCGGAGCCCCACTCGGAGCCTTCGTCGGCGATCGCGCTGGCGAGCCGGTAGGCCGCCCAATCGGCCTCGACGCCGACCTCGAAGGCCGTCGGCTGCACGGCCGCGTGAACCGCCGTGATGGGCTCGCCGGCGGGCGCCAGCGGCTGCGGTTCGTTGGCCGGCTCGATGGACGGCTGCTCGGCGTCTTGGACCCAGCTCGGGAGCTGGTAGCGGAACTGCCCGCTCTCGTCGGCGACCCAGAAGGCGTCGCCCTGCTCGGAGCGCTCGTGCAGGATCGAGCGGTCGTAGTGCTCGGCTATGCGCGCCAGCGCGTCGATGTCGGCGACGTCGATCACCGGCACGCCGGGCAGTTGCCACACGCGCTCCACCTCCACGACCATGCGCCCGTAGCGAGCGAGGATCTGTGCGGGCCCGTCCGCGCGGCGGCGGCGGGGCCGGGCGAAGGCCACGAGCGCCGCGAGTGCGCACAACACGAGCGCGATGCCGCCGACGGCGATCAGACGCGCGCTGCCGACCGCAAGCCGGAACAGCCCGAACGACAGCTTGAGGGGCTGACTGTGCTTGCCCGTGAGCGAAGCCGAGGCGACGGGGTCGAACGGACTACCGGTGGGCTGCCCCTGCACGAACACCGACCCCGAGGAGGACAGTGGCCGCGCCTCCAGCGCGTTGAGCGAGAACAACACCTTCGGCGCGAAGGCCGCGTGCAGGGGGACTTCGTCGAGCCGCCCGCCGACGTTCACCTTCGGTTCCAGCGTCAGCGTGTAGGAGCCGTTGACGGCCGTGGTTTTCTCGACGCTGTTCATCAGGCTCACGAGCGCGCCGAGGTCGAGCGTTCCGGTGGCGCTCACGCGCGCGCCGTTGAAGCTCGCCGGGCGCCCGATCGGGAAGCTCGTCTGCCAGCCGTTGCTGGAGGTGACCTTGGCGTCGAGCGCGACGCTGCCCGCCAGCGAGCTGGCTGCTGCGCTGCGCAGGCGGTAGTCGAAGGAGACGGCGACCTTGTCGAGCACGTGCGTGAACAGCGGCTGTCCCGTGACCGCGCGATTGCCCGCGTACGCGGGGCTGGGTGTGGCGTTGGCCGAGTAGGACAGGTGACCGCTCTGGCTGTAGGGCACGGAGACCGGGACCTCGGCGCTGCTGGAGCGGGTGAAGGACAGCAGCGCCAGCGCGAGGAAGGGGAGCAGCGCCAGCAGGCCGGCGCCGAGGAGCACGTAGTCGGGCTGACGCGGATCGCGGGGCAGGCGGGCCATGCCTTCCGAGCGGCGCTCCCGCCGGCGCCGGCGGCCCTGGCGGGCGCCGATCGCCGCGCCCAGCAGGAGCAGCGTGCCAAGGCCCACGAGCACGCCGGTAAGCGCAGGTGAGCGCAGCGATTCCAGCGTCGTCCCCGCGCCGGGGACGTGCAGCCACAGCGAGCCGATCAGCTGGCTGCGGCTGGGATGCTCGAAGTCGACGAAGTTGTTGTTGTCGCCCTTGAAGACGTAGCGCGAGCCGTCGCGAGCGATGATCCGGTGCAGCACGACGGTGTGAAACACGCGGCTGTGGTAGGCGACGATTTCACCCACCCGGTAGTCGCTCTTGGCGCGTACGAGCGCGAGGTCGCCGGCGTGGAAGCGCGGTTCCATGCTGGTGCCGTGCGTGACGACGTAGCTGGTGGAACCACCGAGGCCGACGGGGGCGATGTACAGCCAGATGCAGACGATCGCCGCCAGGCTGAGGCCGCTCGCCAACAGCTTCGGTACGGATCGTGGTCGCATGGCGGCGAGGGCATGGGACGCGGAGCGGCCATGTTCAGCCGCTCCGCGTCTCCCAGCTGGCCTACGGCCCGATTGTCACCGTGCCGCTACTCACGGCCGCAACCGAGAGCTTGAGACCTTCAGCGTCCGGGATCGGTGTCCCGAACGTGCAGGTGACTTCGAAAGGCGCCGCCGCTTCAGAGGCGCTGCAGTCGGTCCAGTCCGCCTGTACCGGGGTACCGGCGGTGAGCGCGACCGCGACGTCAGACGCCGCCTTGTCGAGTTCGAATTTGACTCCGGTCATCGTTTCACCGTTACCGCTGAACGTGTAGTTCGTCGGTGATTTGACTTCGAAGCCGCTGACTGCCGCCGCCCCGGCTCCTGCCGAGTGACTGGCGACTGTGTTGCTGGCCGTGAACGCGTACACGCTGACCGCAAGCACGCCTGCGAAAGCGAATACGAGCAGGCCTGCGAAGCGCCGCTTGCGGGCATTGCTTCGCGTGCCTAGGTGCTTTAGCACTTCGGGGCCCCCTTTTGGGATTGTGGACACTCCCTGTGTCCTTCGCGGCGTCATCGACCGCCTGTTGGAATCGCGCGATTTCTGCAAAGCGGGGTTGCAGAAGTTCGTGCACGGCGCTTCCTCAGCGCCGCCCGCGGTGCAAGGCGGGCGCCGGTCTACGAGAGCTCGGCCAGCGCCTCGGCGGCCGCGCGTTCGCCGGAGCGCACCGCGCCAGCTCGCCCGCCGAGTCTTAGAGTCTCGGCCGTGATCGACCTCGATGCCTACCTTGAGCGGCTCGGCCTGTCAGGGCGGCCGAACGTCGACGAGATCCACCGCGCCCACAGCACCTCGATCCCGTTCGAGAACCTCGACCCGCTGCGCGGCCTCGCGGTCTCGCTGGAGACGGACGACCTGCAACGCAAGCTGGTGCAGGAACGCCGCGGCGGCTACTGCTTCGAGCAGAACCTGCTGCTCAAGGCGGCGCTGGAGACGATCGGCGGACTGCGGGTCGACATGCACCTCGCGCGCGTCCGTTACCTGGCCGGCGGCGCGATCCGCCCGCGTAGCCATATCGTGCTCGGAGTCCGCTCTCGGGACGGGCACTGGCTCGCGGACGTCGGCTACGGCCTCGGAACCCTGTTCGAGCCGCTCCCGTTCGAGCCCGGGCAGGAGCGGGTGCAGTCCGGCTGGCGATACCGCCTCGTCGCGGAGGACGGCGGCGAACTGGTGCTGCAGCGGATGGAGGACGGCGACTGGGTCGACCTCTACGGCTTCGTGCCCGTGCCGGTGCCGTTGATCGACGTCGAAACGAGCAACTGGTGGGTCTGCACGCACCCGCGCTCGCCGTTCGTCAGCGGTCTGATCGTCGCCTCACAAAGTAATGACGGCACATGGATGTCGGTCAACGATCGAAGCGGACGCCTGGAGCTGGTCGAACGCACGCCGGCCGGCAGCGCGGCCAAGGCGCTCAACCTCCAGCAGTTGCCGGAGCTACTGGCCGAGCGCTTCGGACTGGAGGGCTTCCGGCTGGACGGCGACGGGCGCCTCCTGCGGTAGGCGCGCGTGCTCGGTGCTCGTGAGCGGTGAGCGGCCCAAGGTCACAGACAGACCAACATGCCGATGCCGGCTATCGCGTCCGGGTGCATCACAGAGTCCTTCGCGAGACCCCACGAGACAGAGCCAGACGAGAAGCGCCGTTCGACTCCCCGACTCCTAGGGGTTGCAAAACGCAGATAAGTATTAGATACTTTTCTGCGAAATGCGTTTTCGTGATCGTCCACTACTCGTCGACGGGCTTGATGCGTCCCTATACGTTGAGCGACCTGGCCTCGAACAGAGTCTTGTCGATCCCTTGACAGGTGGCCGTAATGTGCTGTTGCTTGGAGACGCCGGATCCGGTAAGAGCACGTTGCTGCGTCAGACAGCCGTGCTCCTCGAGCGCCGTCAGCAGCCGGCGGTGCTGGTTAATGCTGCCCTCGCCGATGATGCCGGCGGACTACTCGAACTCGTCGGCGCCGCGCTCGATGAACGCCTCGGCGATGCCAACGATGACGGGAGGCTTGGGGGGACGGGCGCCGTGCACTTGCTCGAAGCCGTACGACGTTTGCGCCGGGATACGACGGTCGCGATCCTGATCGACGGTCTGGTCGACGCGAACGTCGGCTACGACACGTTTGGTCGCCTTCGGGATGAGCTCTGGGGGCTTGGCCATGTGTGGGCGGTCGCGGCGCGTCCGCGAGACTCCGGGGCCCTCCGGACCCCGCCAGCTAATGCGTTTTGGGCATCGGTAGTTGAGATACCTGCTCTGAGCCAGGAAGAGACCGAACGCCTGTTGGACGTGGGGCTGAGTGCAGATGAGCGGCGAGTCGTCGATCGCGATCGGCCGATCAGTGGCGTCCATCCTCGCTATGCAATCCGGGCCGCCGAAGAAATGCTAAATCGCGGTACGAGGCCCGTAGGCCGCCTTATCGACAGTGGCCAGGAGGCCGTGCACCGAGCCACCGAACTCGGGCGTAGCGAGGCTATGGCTGTCGCCGAGCTTGCAGGCCTGGGACGACCGGTTACCGCCCATGATCCCGAGTTGCTCGAACGCCTCGGCTGGTCACGAGCCTATGCTCAGCGAATCCTGTCCAACCTCGAGCGCGAGGGCCTACTGCGATCGGTCCTTGAACGCAACGACCGGCCAGGACGACCCCGCAAGCTATACGAGATCAACCCTGAACTGCCGCCGAAGCTACACGACGTCAACAGCGAATTGCCACCACGATGACCCTTCAGCGGATCCACGACACTCGAGCATTCGATGACGCGACCGACGATGAGCGGCGCGCGCGCGTCTATGTGGGCTCGCGTGAACTCGGACTTCCGGAGGCCGATCGCCCCGAGACAGAGCTGATGAGGGCCCTCGCGGAGGATCCGGCGCCACAACGCCTGCACGTTGTCGGCCCAAGTGGGGCCGGGAAGACGAGCCTGATCCTGCGAGTGGTCGCAGACCTCCTCCGCCGCGAGATGCACGAGCATCACGAGGTGCTGATCCTCCGCGTGGGGGACCGACCCGATCGTCTGGGTAGCCCGGAGGAAGTCATGAAGATGGTCCTCGAGACGATCGCGGTCGAAGGCCACCGCTTTTCGAGCATCGACCAGGACAAGCTCCTCGCGGCCGCCGCCGATGAGGTCACTCGCACTCCCACTCAGGTCGAACATCAGGCTGGCATCACGGCGCCGGTAGTGAACTACCAGGCCACGATTAAAGAGGCCTACCAGACTGCGGGCTTCGGACAGAACGCCGCGCAGGTCCGCCATGATCTCGAAGACATTCTCGGGCAAGTCCGTGGCGCCGGCTTTCGGCCCGTCTTGGTACTCGATGACACCGAGAAGTTCGTCAGCCCTGGCCCCGAGGGAGCCGTCGACAGAACCTCAGTCGAGAATCTCTATCACCATGGAGTGAGGGTACTCGGCGAGATGCAGCTTGATCTGGTCGTCGCGATGCACCCACGCTTTGAGGATGTGGAGCGCGTCACCGAGGTGGTGCAGCGGCTCGGGCTACGCCGGATCAACGTACCGAATCTCCCTGCGGACGCAGATGCACCCGCGCTCAGCCGAATCCTCGAACGCCGCATGGAACGGGACGGAATCCAAGATGACCTTGACAACGTCATCGAGCTTGCCGCGATCGAGGATCTCCAGGTGCTTTACCACGAGCGCGATCAAGACTTGCGCTCGGTGCTTACGCTCGCGCATTCTGCGGCACGCCGGGCACTATTACGAGGGGGAACCCGCATCGAGGCGAAAGACGTTCGTACCGTTGTCGCCAAACCCCAGCCTTGATGTCCGGTACTGTGTTTTCGACCGCGCAGCGCCTCCTCGGTCGATCGCTACGACTTCGCCCAAGAGCTCCTCTTCAAGCCATCGACCGAGCTGCACCCAGGCAATCTCGCACCCGGCATGACGTGCGTGTACCGAGCCAGCGTGATCTCCGCCGAGCCCGGCTGATGATCCGAATCGCAAGGCCCATGAGCACTGAGGCGACCTTCGGCGAGACCCCGGCAGCATCGTGCCAGGTCGCCGCGTAGGACGGCACTCGTTGGGCCCTATCGGGCAGCCCGCAGACCTGCGAGAACCAGTCGCAGATCTCCTGCATATGCCCTGTAAACCGCGCGTTTCGAGACAGGTTGACCGAGTCGGCATCGAGGATGCATTCGCTGCGCCACGGTTTCGACCTCGTCCGGCAAAATGCGCCGCCAAAGCAGAAAAGCCCAGAAATGCCCTGTGAAACGGACACTTCTGGGCCTAAGCGGAGGGGGGGAGATTCGAACTCCCGGTACGCCAATAAGACGCACAACGGTTTTCGAGACCGCCGCATTCAACCGCTCTGCCACCCCTCCGGGCGACCTGCCTAGGCTACTAGAGGGCCACGCGCAGCCGAGGCTACCGCCGCGCGGCGAAGAAGCTGCTCAGCAGGGCGCCGCATTCCGGTGCGAGCAGGCCGCCGGCGACCTCCGGGCGGTGGTTGAGGGCCGGCTCGGCGAGCACGTCGAGCACGCTGCCGCAGGCGCCGGCCTTGGGGTCGTAGGCGCCGAACACGACCCTCGGCACGCGCGCGAGCACGACCGCCCCGGCGCACATCGCGCACGGCTCGAGCGTCACGTAGAGAACGGAGTCGAGCACGCGCCAGCTGCCGAGCGCGCGAGCCGCCTCGCGCAGCGCCAGCACCTCGGCGTGCGCGGTCGGGTCGCCACGCAGCTCGCGCTCGTTGTGACCCGTGGCGATGATCTCCTCGCCGCGCACGAGCACCGCACCGATCGGCACGTCGTCGTGTTCTGAAGCACGCTGCGCCTCGCGGATCGCCATGCGCATGAAGTACTCGTCTCGTGGAAAGAAACGCTCGCTCATCGGAACTCCTCCGCACGGTCTGCGACAGTGGCTAGCCACCTGTCCCGCAGCGGCGCCACCACCCCGGCGGCCCATCATCATTACCCGATCGCGATGCCAACCCGGCCTCCTCAAGTCTCCGCGCTCGCTCCCGGCCATCGCCGCCTGGTGCTCGCCGGCATGTGTCTCGCCCTCGTCGCCATCGCGGCCCCGGCTCGCGCCGCGGGCTCTCGCGCGCCCGTCACGACACGAATCGTGGTCGGCTACGCGACTCGCGCGCGCAGCGCCGACGCCAGCACGAGCGACGAAGGTGTCCGCACACGCGTCGTCCCACTGAGTCCGGGCGCGAACCTCGACAGCACTCTGCGCCACCTGCGCGCGCAGCCGGGCGTCAGCTGGGCCGTGCCCGACTACCGCGCCCACACAGCCGAAGCGCTACTGCCCGACGACGAGGGCGCCGGCAAAGCCGCCGGCGACTGGCAGGCGCTGCAGTGGAACTTCTCCGGCACGTTCGGCGTCGAGGCGCCGGAAGCCTGGGGCAACCTGATCGCCGACGGCGAGCCGGGCGGGCGCGGCGTGGTCGTGGCCGTGCTCGACACGGGCGTCGCCTACGCCGACCGCGGGCGCTTTCGCCGCTCGCCGGACTTCAGCCGCTTCACGTTCGTCAAAGGCTATGACTTCGTCTCGCACGACCCCTACCCGAACGACCACAACGGGCACGGCACGTTCGTGGCCTCGACGATCGCCGAGCAGACCAACAACGCGATCGGCCTCACCGGGCTCGCCTACGGCGCGCGCATCATGCCCGTCAGGGTGCTCGACAGCGAGGGCGAAGGCGAAGCGTCGACGATCGCCGAAGGCGTCTACTTCGCGGTCCGCCATGGCGCCCAAGTGATCAACCTCAGCCTCGAGTTCTCGCCCGGCGTGACCGCGGCCGACATCCCCGAGCTGATCGAAGCGCTGCACTACGCCCACCGCCACAACGTGCTCGTGATCGCCGCCGCCGGCAACGAGGGTCACGCCGCGATCGCCTACCCGGCGCGCGCGCCGGACGTGATGTCAGTCGGCGCGACGACCGAACACGGCTGCCTGGCCGCCTACTCCAACGACGGCAGCGGGCTCTCGATCGTTGCGCCCGGAGGGGGTCCCGACGCGGACCTTCCCGGCGACCCCAACTGCCGTCCGGAAGAACCCGGTCGCGACATCTTCCAGGTCACGTTCACCGGCAACTCGCCCGATCGCTTCGGGATCCCCAACGGCTATGAAGGGACCTCGATGGCGACCCCCCACGTCGCCGCTACGGCCGCGCTCGTGATCGCCAGCGGCGTGCTGGGCACGCACCCGACGCCGGCGGCGCTGATCGCGCGCCTGCGCGCCACCGCGCGCAAACTCGGCGGCGGTGGTGACGAACGGCTCTACGGCGCCGGGCTACTCGACGCCGGTGCGGCCACCGCGCCCGGCGGGCCCGGGGCGGTCACGCCCGTGGCACCGACGCTGCAGGGCTAAGTTGAGGGCGCACGCCGCTCGATGGCACCCGCAGAAGCCCCGATGAGCACACCGCCCGACCCTGACCGCCAACAGCCGCTGGAGCGCTGCGATCTCGCGATCGTCGGCGGCGGCATCGTCGGCCTCGCCGTGGCCCGCGAGCAGATCCGCCGCCACCCCAACGCATCGGTGTGCGTGCTGGAGCGCGAGCCCGGGCTCGGCGCCCACCAGACGGGCCACAACTCGGGCGTGATCCACGCCGGCGTCTACTACGTGCCGGGGTCGCTGAAGGCCCAGCTGTGCGTCGAGGGCGCGCGCGAGATGTACGAGTACTGCGAAGCGAAGGGCATCGCCCACGAGCGCTGCGGCAAGGTGATCGTGGCCACCGACGCCTCCGAGATGGACCGTCTCGACGAGCTCGAACGACGCGGCCTGGCCAACGGCGTGCCGGGCCTCAGGCGCATCGACGCCGACGGGATCAAGGAAATAGAGCCCCACTCGACCGGCATCGCGGGCTTGCACTCGCCCAACACCGGCATCGCCGACTTCCTCGCCGTCGCCCGCTCCTACGCGGTGGACGCGCGCGCCGACGGCGGCACGATCGCCAGCGCCTGCGAGGTCACGGGCGTGTCGGTCCATGGCGCGGCTGTGCGCATCGCGCACTCCCACGGCACGACCGAGGCCCGCAACGCGATCTTCTGCGCCGGCGCGTGGGCCGACCGCCTGGCCGTCCTCGCCGGCGCCGACCCCGACCCGCGCATCGTCCCGTTCCGCGGCGCCTATCTGAAACTCGCTCCCGCGCGGCGCGGGCTAGTGCGCTCACTGATCTACCCCGTGCCGGATCCGTCGCTGCCGTTCCTCGGCGTGCACCTCACAAAGCACATCGACGGCGACGTGCTGATCGGACCCACCGCGCTGATGGCCGGCGCACGCGACGCCTACGCCTTGAGCAAGGTGCGCGGGCGCGACGCGCTCGACACCTTGGCCTGGCCGGGCACCTGGAAGATGCTCGCCAAGTGGTGGCGCACCGGCGTGACCGAGTTGCGCCATGCCGCCGTGCGTTCGGCCTTCGTCAAGGCCGCCGCCCGCTACGTGCCCGAGTTGGAGGTCGGCGACGTCGAACCGGCCTTCGCCGGCGTGCGCGCGCAAGCACTCGCCCGCGACGGACGACTGGTCGACGACTTCGTCTTCTCGCACACCGAGCGCGCGCTGCACGTGCGCAACGCCCCCTCCCCCGCCGCCACCTCGTCGCTAGCGATCGGGCGCTACATCTCTGACGAGGCGGATCGCGCTTTCGCCTAAGGCCGCGCCACCGTGTCGGCGATGCCCTCGCGCGCGGTCGGGAAGCGCGGCGTCCAGCCCAGCTCGCGCTTGGCCTTGGCGTTCGAGGAGCGCGCCGAGCGCACGACGGCGTCGACCGCGTTGCGCCCGGCCACGAGACGCGCCAGAGCGACCGGGATGCGCCGCGGCGGGCCGGTCCCGAGCGCCGCGGCCGTCAGCGCCATGAAGTCGTAGAAGCTGATCGGCTCATCGTCGGCCACGTGGTAGATCGCCTCCGCCCCGGACGTCTCGCTCTCGGCAGCCAGCAGCAGCACGTCCACGACATCGTCGACGTGCACCACGTCCCACAGGTTCGCGCCGCTGCCGATGACGGCGAAGCGACCCGGCTGGAGCAGACGCGGGACGAGCTCCTGCGCGTACCAGCCGCCCGGACCGTAGACGTGCGAGGGGCGCACGATCGCGCACGGCAGGCCGCTGTCCAAGACCATTCGCTCACCCTCCTGCTTGGCGCGACCGTAAGGGGTCTCGACCGGCAGCACGCTCTGCTCGTCCAGCAGCTCACCGCGCGCGTCGCCGGTCACGACCGTCGAGCAGAACACGAACCGCGGTTGACCGCTGGCCAAGCAGGCGTCGAGCAAGCGCCGAGTGCCCTCCACATTGACCTCGCGCACCTTGCTCTCGCTGCGCTGCGAGGCGATCTCGGCCGCCAGATGAATCACGCAGTCCGGCCGCGCCTCGGCCAGCGAAGCCCGCAACCGCTCGCCGTCGCTCAAATCCCCGAGCAGCGCGTGCGTGCCGGGTGGCTCCGAGCCCGCACGGCGCACGAGCGAGAACGTCGCGTGGCCGTCCTCGACGAGACGCGCGCAGAGCACGCCGCCGATGAAGCCGCTGGCACCCGTGACGAGGACGCGCATGTCGCTACCCGCTCCGCGGACGCGCGCGCTCGATCACCGCGGCCATCTGCGCCCGGAAGCGCTCCCGTCCGAAGCGCCGCGCGTTCTCACGAGGAGCATCCAACTCAATATCCAAATCCTCGAATCGCGCGATCGCCTGCGCCAGTGAGGTCGCGCTCTGCTCGCCGAACAGCACGCCCGTCTGCCCGTCGAGCACGGTCTCGCGCGCGCCGCCGGTGCCGTACGCGATCACCGGCACGCCAGCCGCCTGCGCCTCGACCGGCACGATGCCGAAGTCCTCCTCGCCCGGAAACAGCAGCGCGCGCGCACCGCTCAGCAGACGGTCGCGCGCGTCGTCGGAAACCTTTCCTAGAAATTGAGTCTCCTCGCCAGCGAGCGCGCGCACTGCGTCGAGGGCGCGGCCGTCACCGGCGACTCGCAGCGGCCGGGAGAGCTGTGCGCAGGCGGCAACCGCGACGTCGACCCGCTTGTAGGGCACGACGCGCCCGAACGCGAGGTAGTAGTCCTCGGGCTCGTGCGGCAGGCCGAGGTAGTGCTCGACGTCGACCGGCGGGTGCACGACCTCCGCCGTGCGCGAGTAGTAGCGCTCGATGCGCTGGGCGACGTAGGCCGAGTTCGCCACGAACACGTCTGGACCAGCCGCACCGGCCAGGTCTTCGCGGCGCAGACGGGCTAGCAGTGGCCCGAGCAGCGGGCGCAGCGCCGACGGCACCTCCTCGCCCTCCATGAAGCCCTCCTCCCAGGCGTAGCGCATCGGCGTGTGGCAGTAGCAGACGTGCAGCACGCCGGGTGGCGTGGGCACGTTCTTGGCGCACGCGTGGCTGCTCGACAGCACCAGGTCGAAGCCGCTCAGGTCGAACGAGCGGAAGGCGCGGTTCATCAGCGGCAACAACTTCGGATACTGGCTGCGAGCACCCGGGATCCTGTTCAGGAACGAGGCGTGCACGGGGCGCGATTTGATCTCCTCGGGCCACGGCGCCGGGTCGTACACGGTCGTGAACAGCTCCGCCTGCGGGAACATTGCGAGCAGCTCCATCACGACCTGCTCGGAGCCCCCCGGGACAGTCAGCCAGTCGTGCGCGATCGCCACCCTCCGGTAGCGGCG
>DASXER010000099.1:0-4336 GCA_036490015.1 Solirubrobacteraceae bacterium
GATTCTGCGCTCACGCACGGCGGCCTGGATCGTGAGCCCGGTCTCGTAGTCCACCAGACCAAGGTGGCACGTCCATATCTCCTGCTTGTGCGTGGGGCTCATCGAAACGCTCATGTCAAGACTAGCGGCGGCTTCAGAGCGTCAGCGCGACCGGCGCTTCGAGCAGCTCGCGCACGCGCGCCAGGAAGCGGGCGGCTTCGGCACCGAACAGGATGCGGTGATCGCAGACCAGCGTCAGGCTCATCGTGCTGCGTGCCGTCAGCTCGCCGTCGCGCACGACGGCGCGCTTCTCCAGCGCGCCGACCGACAGGATCGCCGCCTGCGGCGGGTTGATGATCGCGGTGAAGCTGCGCACGCCGAACATGCCGAGGTTGGAGACCGTGAACGTGCCGCCGCCCAGCTCGGGTGGGGTGATCGTCGCGTCGCGCGCCCGTTCGGCCAGGCGCCTGGTCTCGCGTGCGACCTCGCCGAGCGACTTCTCGTCGGCGTCGAACACCGTCGGCACCACCAGCGTGTCCTCGGCCGCCACGGCGACGCCGACGTTGACGCGCGAGTAGAGCTGCAGCTGCCCGTCGCGGTAGCTGCCGTTCGCGCGGCGGTGCTCGCGCAGCGCCAGCGCGCAGGCCTTGACGACCATGTCGTTGTAGGTCGGCGCATGTCCGCCGTCGTGGGTTTCCGCCGGGCGCTTCAACTGCGCGCGCAGCTCGACGCAGGCCTCCATGTCGACCTCGGTCTGCAGCGTGAAGTCCGGGATCGTCGCCTTCGACTCGGCCATCCGCCGCGCGACAGTCTCCTGGCCGCGGGCCAGCTCGACGACCTCCGTCTCGCCCTTCGCCTTGGCGATCGCGTCAGCGCCCGTGGGGGAGCTGGACGCGGGGGTCGACTCGCTCGGCGCCGTGTCCGTGGCCGCGAGCACGTCGGCCTTGACGATGCGCCCGCCGGGACCCGACGCCGTGACGTCGTGCAGGTCGACGCCGCTGTCCTGCGCCAGCCGTCGTGCCAGCGGGGAGGCCTTCAGTCGCTCGCCGCTGGCGCTGTCGTTCTCGCTTGCCTCCGCCTCCTCGTCCTCGGTCTCGGAGACGCCCCCAGCCGAGTCCGAGCCGCTCAGCAGCCGCGCGATCGGTGCGCCGACGGGCAGCGTGTCGCCCTCGGCCGCGATCCGCTCGAGCGTGCCGGCCTGGTCTGACTCGTAGGTCATGGCGGCCTTGTCGGTCTCGATCTCGACCAGCTCCTCGCCGCGTGCGACCTCCTCGCCGTCGTCCTTCAGCCAGCGCAGGATCGTGCCCTCCTCCATCGAGTCCGACAGGCGCGGCATGACGATCTCGACAGCCATCTCAGGCCCTCTGTGGCGCGCGTCCGAGGGCGGCGAGCGCGCCTGCGATGACCTGCGGCTCGTGTGGGTAGGCGAGGTCCTCCAACGGCTTGGAGTAGGGCATCGGCAGGTCCGCGCCGGTGATGCGTTGCACGGGTGCGTCGAGGTAGTCGAAGGCCTGTTCGGCGACGAGCGCGGCCAGGTTCGCGCCGACGCCGCCGTGCGGCCAGCCCTCCTCGACGATCACGCAGCGGTTCGTACGCCGCACCGAGGCCAGGATCGTGTCGAGGTCGAGCGGGCGCAGCGTGCGCGGGTCGATCACTTCGGCCTCGACGCCGTGCTCGGAGGACAGCGTCGCGGCGGCGCGTTCGGCCGTTAGCGCCATGCGCGAGATGCCGACGATCGTCACGTCCGACCCCTCGCGCGCGATGCGCGCCTGGCCGAAGCGGACCAGGTGCTCGTCGTCGTCCGGAACCTCGCCGCGCAAACCGTAGAGGCTCTCGTGCTCGATGAAGATGACGGGGTTCTCGTCGCGGATGGCCGTCTTCAAGAGGCCCTTCGCGTCCGCCGGCGTGGACGGGACCGCGACCAGCAAGCCCGGCACGTGCAGGAACATCGCCTCCAGGCAATGCGAGTGCGTCGGGCCGAGCTGGTGGCCGGCGCCCTGGGGCATCCGCACGACCAGCGGCACGCGCGCCTGGCCGCCGAACATGTAGTGGATGTGGGCCGCGTGGTTGACGATCTGGTCGAACGCGAGCAGCGCGAAGTTGATCGTCATCAGCTCGACGATCGGGCGCAGGCCGGTCATGGCGGCGCCGACGCCGACGCCGACGATCGTGTTCTCGGAGATCGGCGTGTCGCGGATGCGCCGCTCGCCGAACTCCTCCAGCAGGCCTTCGGTGACCTTGAAGGCGCCGCCGAAGACGCCGATGTCCTCGCCCATCACGATCACCCGCTCGTCGCGGCGCAGCTCCTCGGCCAGCGCGGCGCCGAGCGCCTCGCGGTAGCGCATCTCAGCCATCGCGGCCGCCCGTCTCCAGCGCCTGCGTCAGCCGCTGGGGGATCTCGTCGTTGGCGGCGCCGTCGGTCGCTGGGACATGGGCGGACAGCCCGCTCGTGTCCTTCCTCGTGTCGACGGAGTAGGAGCCACGCGACTCTCCCTCCAGCACGTAGATGTCGTCGTAGAGCGACTCGGGCGATGGAAACGGGGACTCTTCGGCGAACTTCACCGCCGCATCGACGCGTGCCACTGCCGCCTCGTCAATCGCGCGAAGCGCGTCGCGCTGCAGCACGCCTTCGCTCACGAGCAGCTCGCCGAAGTTCGGGATCGGGTCGCGCTCGCGCCAGCTCGCCACCTCCTCCTTGCTGCGGTACTGCTCGGGGTCGGCCATCGAGTGGCCGCGGAAGCGGTAGGTGACGGCCTCCACCAGCAGCGGCGAACGCTCGGAGCGCACGCGCTCGACGGCCTCGCTCAAGACGGCGTGGGTGTCGAGCACGTCCATGCCGTCGCAGCGCATCCCAGGCACGCCGAGGCTCTCGCCCTTGCGCCGCAGGTCGGTGACGGCCGAGTGGCGCTGCAGCGACGTGCCCATGCCGAATTGGTTGTTCGTGACCATGAAGACGACCGGCAACTTCCACAACGCGGCGAGGTTCAGCGTCTCGCCGAACGTGCCCTGGTTGGAGGCGCCGTCGCCGAACGTGCACAGGGTCACGTCCTCGGTCCCCCGCTCCACGCTCGCGAGCGCGATCCCGGCCGCGATCGGCAGGTTGCCGCCGACGATCCCGTAGCCGCCCATGAAGCGTCGCTCGAGGTCGAACATGTGCATCGAGCCGCCGCGACCGTGCGAGCAGCCGTCGACCTTCCCGAACAGCTCGGCCATCACGTTCTCGGGCGCCGTGCCGCGCGCCAGCGCGTGCCCGTGCGAACGGTAGGTGGAGATCAAATAATCGTTATCCCGTAGCGCACGCGCGCCGCCGACGACTGTCGCCTCCTCGCCGATCGAGAGGTGCAGGAAGCCGCCGACCTTGGCGCGAGCGTACATCTCGCCGGCGCGCTCCTCGAAGCGCCTGATCAGCGTCATCGTCTCCAGCCACTCGCGGGCCGTCTCGGGAGCTGGAAGTGAAGGCATCAGTTCTCCACGTTAGTCCAGCGCTCGAGGAACTCCCGGTCCTCTAGCTGGCTGAGATCGGCGCGCAGTGCCCGCGCGAGACGGCTCGCGCCGTGCGGCGGGCGATCCCAGAACAACACCACTTCGCCGCTTGCGATCTCGACCACCTCGATGTGGTCGACGCGTTCCTGGTCGGCCAGCAGCGCCGGCGCCAGCCCGCCGCGGGTGACGATCAGCCTGTAGGCGTCGCGTGCCCTCATCGTCAGTCGGCTTCCGCGCTCATCTGTGCGGCGGCGTCCTCCAGCACGCGCCCGCCTTCGTGCACCTGCTCACCCACGAGCACCGCCGGCACGCTCACGACGCCCGCCCGCACCGCCGCCGTGGTCGCCAGCTCCAGCTCGTCGGCGACCGAGCGCAGCTCGCCGGCGCGCAGCACGGCGGTCGGGTGCATCTCGCAGGCCGCGGCCGCGATCAGCACCGAGTCGCGGTCGGCCAGCGAGCGCCCGCCCGCGTAGGCCTGACGGAACGCCGCCTGCGCAAACGGCACCGCACGGCCGATCGAGCTCGCGTATGTCGCGACACGCATCGCGAAGGCGCTGTCGAACGGCAGCTCGGCCGGCCAACGCAGCGGCTGCAAGCCGAGCGCCTGCGCGCGGCGGGCGACGTCCTCGCGGAAGGCGTCGACCTCCTGCTCGCAACGGAAAGCCCCGAGCGCGCCCTCCGGCAGGCGCTCGGCGTGGATCGGGCGCCACTGCGCGGGTCCCGGCAGCACGTGCAGGATCCGCTCGGCGGCGAGATACGCCTGCGGGCTTCGCAGGTCGAAGTAGAACGCCGCCTGAACGCTCATCGCCTACCCGTGGATCAGCCAGCCGTCCGCATCGCGGCCCGCTTCAAGCACCGCCTCCGAGAGCGTGGG
>DASXER010000107.1:0-27372 GCA_036490015.1 Solirubrobacteraceae bacterium
GCGAAGCTTCCGGGCGCTTCGAGAAGGGTCTGCAACCGGAGCAGTGCACGCACGCGCAGGCGCTCGCCAGCCGCCTGATGATCGAGCTGTGCGGGGCGCGCATTCAGCCTGGCACGATCGACGTCGGCGAGCCGCTGCCGCCGCCGCAGTCGCTGCGCCTGCGCGAGCAGCGCGTGCAGGCGATCCTCGGCGTGCCGGTCGCACGCGAGCGCCAGGCCGAGATCCTGGAAGCGCTCGACTTCTCCTGCGAGGACACCGACGAAGGGCTCGAGGTATCGGTGCCGGCGCTGCGTCGCAACGACGTCACACGTGAGATCGATCTGATCGAGGAGGTCGCTCGCATCGACGGCGTCGAGCGGCTGCCGGCGACGCTACCGGCCCGTCGCGGGGCCGCCGGCAAGCTCACGCACGCCCAGCGCGTACGCCGCGCCGCCGAGGACGCGATGGTCGGCCGCGGCCTGCACGAGGTCGTCGGCTGGAGCTTCGCCGATCCGGGGCTGCTGGAGCGCCTGCGGATCCCTCATGGGCACCACCTGCGCGAAGTCGTGCGGCTGGAGAACCCGCTGTCAGAGGACCAGTCGATCATGCGCCCGACGCTGCTCGGGTCGCTGCTCGACGCCGCACGTCACAACGTCGCACGCAACTGTCCCGACCTCGCGATCTTCGAGTCCGGCACCGTCTACCGTGCCGCCGCGAACGGTCTGCTGGCTGACACCCTGACGGGCACAGGCGAGCACCACGCGCTCGGCGTGCTCCTGACGGGCCGGCTCGGTCCGCGCTCGTGGCGCGGCGAGCGCGCCGAGGCGGACTTCTTCTCCGCCAAGGCGTTGCTCGAAGGCCTGCTCGACCGCTTCCACCTCGACTGGCGCGTGGAACCGGGCGAGTGGCCGTTCCTGCATCCGGGGCGCAGCGCCGCCGTGGTGGCGGTCGACGGCGCGGGCGCCGAGCTGAAGCTCGGCTTCCTGGGTGAGGTGCACCCACTGGTCGCGGCCGAGTGGGGTCTGGAGCGTACGGCCGCCTTCGCGGTCGACCTCGGCAAGATCGCCCAGGTGGCGCCCGAGGTCGTCTCCTTCCAGGCCTTCGGCGCCTTCCCGTTGCTGCGCCAGGACCTGGCCGTGACGTTGCCGCTGGAGGTCAGCGCGGGCGACTTGCTCGCGCGCGTGAACGAGGCGGGCGGCAAGCTGCTGCAGGACGCGAGCGTGTTCGACGTCTACGAGGGCGCGCAGGTCGGCGAGGGACGGCGCTCGCTCGCGCTGGCGCTGTCGTTCCGCTCGCTCGAGGGCACGCTGACCGACGAGGACATCGCGCCCGTACGCGAGCGGATGGTCAAGGCCCTCGCCGAGATCGGCGGTGAGTTGCGTGGCTAGCGTGAAGCCGCGTGCGATCGTCGCCGGGGCGACCGGCTTCGCCGGGGCGCTTGCGGCGCATCTGCTGTGGCGCCACCCGGACTTCGAGCTGGTGTCGGTCACCGGTCGCTCGGAGGTGGGACGGCGGCTGGAGGACCTGTATCCGCGCTATCGCGTGCCGCTGCCGATCGAGCAACTCGACGTCGACGCGCTGGAGGGCGTCGACGCGGCCGTCGTGGCCTACCCGCACGCGGCCGCCGCACCGACCGTCGGCGAACTGGTCGCGAAGGGCATCCGCGTCGTCGACCTGAGCGCGGACTTCCGCCTGCGCTCGCGGGCGACGTACGAGACCTGGTACGGCGAGCATCCGCGCCCCGAGCTGCTCGACCGCGCTGTCTACGGGCTGACCGAGCTTCACCGCGATGAGATCGCGGACGCGAAGATCGTCGCCAACCCCGGTTGCTACCCGACGGCTACCGTGCTCGGCCTCGCGCCGCTCGCCCGCGCCGGACTGATCGCCGACGCGGTCGTGGACGCCAAGCAAGGCATATCCGGTGCCGGGCGCTCGTTCGACGAGACGACCCATCTGTCGATGGCGGGCGAGAACATCCTGCCCTACAAGATCGGCGAACACCGCCACACGCCGGAGATCGAGGAGCAACTGCACGAATTGGATCCGACCCACCCCGACCTGAAGGTCCAGTTCCAGGCCAGCCTCGTGCCACTGGACCAGGGCGAGCTTGCGAGCTGCTTCGTCACGCCGACGCGACCGGTGGAGCCCGCCGAGCTGGCGCGGCTGTTCGAGGAGGCCTATCGCGACGAGCCGTTCGTCGAGGTCGCGCGGACACCGACCGGGGTGCGCGAGGTGCGCGAGACGAACTACTGCCGCATCTACGCGAAGGTCGACCCGCACACCGGCAAGCTGCTCGTGTTCAGCGCGATCGACAACCTCTGGAAGGGCACCTCCTCGCAGGCGGTGCAGAACCTGAACCTGATGTTCGGGTTGCCCGAGGGAAGGGGTCTGGAATGAGCGAGCAGTCGTTCTTCCGCTCGCGCTGGGTGCCCGCGCCAGGGCACGTCGGCGAACTGCCGCTCGACGTCGGGCTGCCCGCGGGCTTTCGCGCCCACGGCGTCGCCGCTGGCATCAAGCCGAGCGGGAGGCCCGATGTCGGCCTGCTGGTGTGCGACAGCGAGAACGTCACGAGCGCCGCGCGCTTCACCGCCTCCTCTGCCGCCGCGGCGCCCGTGCTCGTGACGCGCGAGCGCTGCCGGCTCGACGGCCTGCGCGCAGTGCTCGCCAACTCGGGCTGCGCGAACGCCGCCACCGGCCGGCGGGGCTTGGACGACGCGGCCAAGACCCAGGGCGCGGCCGCGCTGGCCGCCGGCGTCGACCCCGCGCTGGTCGCGCTCGCCTCCACCGGCGGGATCAGTCAGAACCTTCCTGTGGATGAGATCCTGAAAGGCATTCTGGCCGCTCGCGAGGGCCTGAGCCGCGAGGGCGACATCGCTTTCCAGCGGGCGATCGAAACGACCGACGCGTTCGAGAAGCGGGCCGTGCTCGAGGTCGAGCTGCCCTCGGGGCGCGTGCGGCTGAGCGCCCAGTGCAAGGGGGCCGGCATGATCTCGCCGAACTTCGCCACCATGCTCTGCTTCGTCGAGACCGACGCGGCGATCTCGGCCGACACCGCCGACCTGCTGCTCGGCGTGTGCGTCAAGCGCTCGTTCGACCGCGTCAGCGTCGACGGGCAGCTGTCGACCAACGACACGGCGATCCTGATGTGCTCGGGCGCGAGCGGTGTGCGCGTCGAGGCCGAAAGCGAAGACGAGCTGCGCTTCGGCGAGGCGCTCGACGCGCTGCTGCGCCAACTCGCGGTGATGATGGTCGCCGACGGCGAGGGGGCCGCGCGCACAGCTCGGGTCCTCGTCCGCGGCGGTGAGTCCTCGCGCGTCGAGTTGGCGGCGCGGGCGGTCGCCAACTCCCCGCTCGTGAAGGCTGCGCTGCACGGCGGCGACCCCAACTGGGGGCGGATCGTGCAGGCGATCGGCGGCGCGCTGCCGGGCGAAGCGCCGCTGTCGGTCGACGTGCTGATCGAGGGCATCGAGGTCTGTGTCGCCGGCACCGCGATCGACTACGACCAGCAGGCGTTGGATCAGGCCGTGCGCCGCGACGAGGTCGAATACGAGATCGGCCTGCCGGGCGACGGCGCCGAAACCGAGGTCTTCTTCTCCGACCTCTCGCGCGAGTACGTCACTGTGAACGCCGATTACACGACATGAGGAGCGTGCAATGAGGGACGTCGGCACGCTGCTGGAGGCTTTGCCCTACATCCGCGAGTTTCACGGCAAGACCGTCGTGATCAAGTACGGCGGGGCGGCGATGGAGGACGAGGCGCTGCGCGAGGAGTTCGCGCGCGACGTCGTGCTGCTCAAGTACGTCGGCTTGAACCCGATCGTCGTGCACGGTGGCGGCCCCGAGATCACCGGCTACATGGAACGTCTCGGGCTGCCGGTCGAGTTCGTCGGTGGGCTGAGGGTGTCCGACGCCGCCACGGTCGAGGTCGCCAAGATGGTGCTCGTCGGCAAGGTCAACAAGGAGATCGTGCTGCGCCTGCAGCGTCACGGTCAGCCGGCGGTCGGCTTGTGCGGCGACGACGGCTCGCTGTTCCGCGTCTCGCGCCGCGCCGGCCCCGACGGTCAGGACATCGGTTTCGTCGGCGCGATCGAGCGCGTCAGCGTCGGCGTGATCGAGCACGTCGCGAGCGACTACATCCCGGTGATCGCATCCGTCGGCGCCGACCGCGACGGGAACTCGCACAACGTCAACGCGGACGAGGCCGCGGGCGCCGTCGCCGGAGCGCTCGGCGCCTACAAGGTCGTCTTCCTGACCGACGTGCCGGGCTGGCTGCGCGACCCCACGGACGAGTCGAGTCTCGTGAGCCAGGCATCCGCCGGCGCGGTGCGCGACGCGCTTGGAAGCCTCGAAGGCGGTATGCGCCCGAAGCTCGAAGCATGTGTCGCGGCGATCGAGGAGGGCGTCAGCGCCGCCCACATCCTCGACGGGCGCCTGCCGCACTCGCTGCTGCTGGAGCTGTTCACGGATGCTGGGATAGGCACCAAGATCGAGGAAGCGCCATGACCCTGTCCGACTTGCAGCGGATCGACGCCGAGCGGGTGATCGACTCCTACATTCGTCAGCCGGTCGAGTTCGTACGCGCCGAGGGCGCATGGCTGTGGGACTCCGAGGGCAACGAGTACCTCGACTTCCTGTGTGGCATCTCCGTCACAAGCCTGGGCCACTGCCACCCGGACGTCGTCGCCGCGGTGCGCGAGCAGGCCGGTCGGCTGATGCACACCAGCAACCTGTTCTACACCGAGCCGGGCATCATGCTCGCCGAGCGGCTCTCGCGCTCGAGCCTCGGCGGCAAGGTGTTCCTTTGCAACTCCGGCAC
The DNA here is from genome assembly GCA_036490015.1 of Solirubrobacteraceae bacterium. Lineage (GTDB taxonomy): Bacteria > Actinomycetota > Thermoleophilia > Solirubrobacterales > Solirubrobacteraceae > Palsa-744. Next base: position 4,796 of record DASXER010000107.1, read on the forward strand.
GGAGGCCAACGAGGCCGCGATCAAGCTCGCCCGCAAGGCGAAGCGCGGCGGCGACGTAGTCGTCGTCCACGGCGCCTTCCACGGGCGCACCTACGGCTCGCTGTCGGCCACGCCGCAAGAGGCCAAGCAGGCGCCGTTCGCGCCACTCGTGCCGGGCTTTCGCGCGGTCGCGCTAGACGCGCGGGCGATCGAGGACGCCGTCGACGACAACACGGCCGCCGTGCTGCTGGAGCCGATCCAGGGCGAGACCGGCGTGCACGTGCTGTCCGACGATCTGCTGAAAGCCGCGCGAAAGGCCTGCGACGCGCACGGAGCGGCCTTGATCTTCGACGAGATCCAGACCGGCATGGGTCGCACCGGCACGCTCTGGGCGTACGAGCAGACCGGCGTCGTGCCCGACGCGCTGACGAGCGCCAAGGCGCTCGGCGGCGGACTGCCGATCGGCGCGCTCATCACCGGCGAGCGGCTCGCGGGCGTGCTCGAACCAGGCGACCACGGCTCCACCTTCGCCGGTGGCCCGCTCGTCTGCTCGGCGGCGCTGAAGGCGCTCGAGCTGACCGCCGACGAGCAGCTGCTGGCGCGTGTCGCCGCCTCTGGAGAGCGCTTGCGCGCCGGGCTGGAGGCGCTGCCGCACGTGCTGGAGGTGCGCGGCCGGGGGCTGATGCTGGCCTGCGAGCTGGACACCTCCGCTCCGGAGGTCGTCACCGGCGCGCTGCTGCGCGAGCGTCTCGTGCTCAACGCGACCGGCCCGAGCACGCTGCGCCTGCTGCCGCCGTTGACGCTCGGCGAGGAGGACATCGACGAGGGCCTGCGCCGCCTCGGCCGGGCACTGGAGGTCTGAGCGCCATGCGACGCGAGCTGGGCGCCGGCTACGAGCTGGACGACGACCGCGCGAGGATCGACGTCGATGCGGTCCACGCCTACATCGCCGGCGAGTCCTACTGGGGGCGCGGTCGTCCGCGTGAGAAGGTCGTCAGTACGGTCAGCGGGTCGGCCCGCGTCGTCGGCCTCTACCACGAGCGCGTGCAGGTCGGTTTCGCGCGTGCGGTCTCCGACGGGGTCACGATCGCCTACCTGGCCGACGTGTACGTGCTGCCCTCACACCGCGGCCGCGGCCTCGGGCTGGCGCTCGTGCGCGAGACGATCGAAGGTGGGGGAGCTGGTGGGCTGGCGGGACTGCACTGGATGCTGCACACCGCCGACGCGCAGGGCCTGTACGCAAAGCTCGGCTTCAGCGAAGGCGTGCAGAGCTACCCGCTGATGGAAAAACGCCGCGACGCACGGCCGCTGCCGCAAGCCGAACGCGTCCGCGCCCAGTAGCCTTCGCCAACCGTGAGCCCAGCCGAGCCACAGCAGAAGACCGTGCGCACAGCCTCCTACGAGGCCGACCCCGAGCAGGTCCGGCGCGTACTGCTGCTCTACTCGGGTGGCCTGGACACGAGCGTGATGCTCAAGTGGATCCAGGACGAGTACGAAGCCGAGGTCGTCTGCCTGACCGTCAACCTCGGCCAGCCGGGCGAGGACTACGAGGTCATCGAAGACAAGGCCAAGCGCCTTGGCGCGCTGGAGTGCCACGTCGTCGACGCGCGCGAGGAGTTCGCGCACGAGTACCTCGTGCCTGCGATCAAGGCCAACGCGCTCTACGGCGACGGCTACCCGCTGTTCACGGCCCTCGGACGGCCGCTGATCGCCAAGCTCGCGGTCGAGCAGGCACGCGCCAGCGGCTGCGACACGATCGCCCACGGCTGCACCGGCAAGGGCAACGACCAGGTGCGCATCGACGCGACCGTCGCGACGCTCGCGCCCGAGCTGAAGGTGATCGCGCCCGTGCGCTCCTGGGCGATGGGCCGCGACGAGGAGATCGCCTATGCGCGCGAGCACGGCATTCCAATTAAGACCCTCCCCAACCAACCCGGTACGGAGATCGCGCCGTACTCGATCGACGACAACCTGTGGGGACGCTCCTCGGAGGGACGCTGGATCGAGGATCTCGAGCACGCGCCGGAGGACGACGTCTTCCAGCTTGTGACGCGACCCGAGCAGGCTCCGGACGAGCCGCGGCGGATCGAGCTGACCTTCGAGCAAGGCGTGCCGGTCGCGCTCGACGGCCGCAGCATGGGGCTCGTCGAGCTGATCGAAGCGGTGGCCGACGTCGCGGCCCGCCACGGCGTGGGCATCATCGATCACATCGAGGATCGCATCGTTGGGCTGAAGGTGCGCGATATCTACGAGGCGCCGGCGGCGACGGTGATCCTCGCCGCCCACCACGAGCTCGAGCGGCTCGTCAGCACGATCCACCAGAATCAGTTCAAGGGCCAGCTCGACAGCCACTGGGCCTACCTCGTATACGGAGGGCTGTGGTGGGAGCCGCTGCGCGGCGATCTCGACGCCTACATGGATCGCGTCAACGAGCAGGTGACGGGCACGATCGGGCTGAAGCTCTACAAGGGCAGCGCCACAGTCGTCACGCGCTCCTCGCCGAACGCGGTCTACGACGCTTCACTGGCCTCGTTCGCCGAGTCCGGCGGGCTGTTCTCGCAGACGGCCTCACCTGGCTTCATCGAGCTGTGGTCGCTGCAGTCGCGCATGGCCTGGCGCCTGCGTGAGTCTCGTCGAACGGGGTAGCAACCAGAGCATGAAGGGCTTCGGCTACAAGCTGCTCGGTTTCGCGGTCTGGAACGGTGGCAAGTGGTACCTGCGTCAGCGGATGCCTTCGCCGCGCGCGCTGCTTTTGAAGGGTCTCGCCGGCGCCGGCGTGCTGACCGTCGCGGCGCTCGCGCTGCGTCGCGCGACGAGCTGAGCTCACCCACGAGCAGCCGTCCGGTCCGGTCCGTAGCGTCCCAACCAAGGTGATGGCCGAGGGGAGTGAGACACACGGTGGCGAGCCAGGCGAGGGCCTCGGGGCACGCGGGCGCCTGACCGACGCCGACCTGCTCGCCGAGCGGCGCGCGAGGCGCGTATCGGAGGGAGGAGACTCCGCCCTGATCCGCCGTGCGGAGGCTGCCGAGGCGACCGTGGAGACGCTCGAACGCCACGTCGCGAGCCTGCAGCAACGCCTGCGCGAGGCCGAGGAGGACCGCGAGCGTCTGGCCGAGCTGGTCGAAGGCGAGCGCAGCGCGGCGCTGGAGCGCGAGAGCGAGCTGCGTCGCGTCAAGCAGCGCGAGTACGCCGAGCAGCAGCTGCGCGTGGAGGCCGAGGACCGCCTGCTGGGCTCCGAGCGCGAAGGCCGCGCCGAGATCGAGCGGTTGGAGACACGGCTCGGGGCCAGCGAGCGCGATGCCCACGACCTCACGAGTCGCATCGAGCGCCTCGAACGCCAGCTGGCCGAGGCAGAGCAGGCCGCCGTCGCCGAGAAGGCCGCCTTGACCCGTGCTGAGACCGATCTGCAACGGCGCCTGGAGGCGCTGGAGCAGCGTGCGCTCGCGATCGAGCAGGGCCTTGGCGCCGAGCGCGCTGCGCGCGAGCAGGCCGAGGCGCAGCTGCGGGCGCTACGCGAGGGCAACGCGCGCATCCAGGGTCTCGTACGTGACCTGCGGGGAGTCGTCGCGCGTCTCGGCGCGGGCATCGCGGCCGTCGCCGCCGCGAAGGAGGAGCAGCCGGCTCCCGCAGCCGTACACCCGCCGGCGCGCATCTCGATCTCGCCGCCCTCCTCGCCGTCGCCGCCGCGTGCTCCGGAGGCACCACGGGCGCGTCCCCGCGACACCGAGCTGGCCGAGGCACTGGCCGCCGCCGTCGAGAGGCTGCGCGCCCGCGCGCAGGCCGTACCCGAGGAGCCCGAGCCGCTCGCCGAGGAGCCAGTGCCGCTCGCCGACGAGGACGCCGAGCCGCGGCCCGTGGCGCAGCCGGCCGATGAAGAGATCCAGCCGCCCGTGGCGGCGATGGCGGATGAGGGGCTTGTCGAGCCGCAGGTAGCCGCAGCTCAGTCGCAACCGCGCAAGCCTCCGCATAAGCACAGCATGTCGCTCATCGGTCGCATACGTAGATGGCGCAAAGAGCGACACGAGCGCTGACGCTCGCCACAGCAACCTGCCTAGATTGAGGAACCGGTGAGCACACCTTCCTGCGCCCATCTCCACGTCCATTCCGAGTACTCGCTGCTCGACGGCGCGTGCAAGATCGAGGCCCTGGCGCAGCGCGCCGCGGAGTTTGGACAGCCGGCGCTGGGCCTGACCGACCACGGCGTCATGAACGGCGCCGTCGAGCTGTACGGCGCCTGCCGCAAGCACGACGTCAAGCCGATCATCGGCTGTGAGATCTACCTGGTGGACGATCACACGGCGACCGGGGTGGGTGGGGGTCCTAAACGCGAGCGCAACCACCTGACGCTGCTGGCTTCCAGCGACGAGGGCTACCGCAACCTCGTGAAGCTCTGCTCGGCGGGCTTCCTGGAAGGACTGCAGCGCGGCAAGCCGACGGTCGACCTGAGGCAGATAGAGCGCTACTCGAGCGGCGTGATCGCGTTGACCGGCTGCCTTGCCTCGCGCTTTTGCCAGCGGCTGCTCGAGGATCGCGACCAGGACGCGCGCGCCCACGCGGACGATCTGCTGCGCATCTTCGGCTCCGAGAACGTGTACTTCGAGGTGCAGAAGAACGGCCTCTCCCAGCAGGACAAGTGCAATGAGGGGATCGTGCGCATCGCCCGCGAAGTCGGCGGCAGCCTCGTCGGCACCGGTGACGTGCACTACCTGCGCCGGGAGGACTACGAACACCACACCGCGCTCCTGTGCGTGCAGACCAAGAGCACGCTCGCCCAGCCGAAGATGACCTTCAAGACGAATGAGTTCTACCTGCGCGATAGCGCCGAGATGATCGAAAAGTTCGCCGAGTGGCCGGAGGCGATCGCGAGCACGCTGGAGATCGCCGAGCGCTGCTCGGTCGAGCTGGAGCTCGGCAAGCAGCTGATCCCGCGCTACCCGGTCCCCGACGGTGTAGGCGAGCGCGACTACCTGCGCGAGCGCGTCGCGGAGGGGCTGCGCTGGCGCTACGGCGACCCGCCGCCGGCAGCGGCGCTGCAGCGCATGGAGATGGAGCTGGACGTGATCGACAGGATGGGCTTTAACGCCTACTTCCTGATCGTGTGGGATTTCGTGCGCTACGCCAAGGAGAACGGCATCGCCGTCGGCCCGGGCCGTGGCTCGGCCGCCGGCTCGATTGTCGCCTACTGCTTGTCTATCACCGACGTCGACCCGCTCAGCTACGACCTGCTGTTCGAGCGCTTCCTGAACCCCGAGCGCGTGTCCATGCCCGACATCGACATCGACTTCTCGGTGCGCGGGCGCGAGCGCGTGATGCGTTATGTGACCGAGAAGTATGGGCGCGAGTCGGTCGCGCAGATCGTCACCTTCGGCAAGATGTTCCCGCGCGCCGCGACGCGCGACGCCGCACGTGTGCTGGGGCTCGACTACGGCACCGGCGATCGCCTGGCGAAGCTGATCCCCGACCCGATCATGGGCCGCGCGCCGTCGTTCGAGGATTGCCTGAAGGACGGTCAGCCGCTGAAGAAGGCCTACGACGAGGAGCCGGCCGCTAAACAGATCGTCGACGTCGCCAAGGGGCTCGAGGGCATCGTGCGCAACTCCTCGATCCACGCGGCGGCGGTCGTGATCGCCGACCGGCCGCTGACCGACATCGTGCCGCTGCAGCTCGCCGACGCCGGCGTCGACGAGAACGGCGAGAAGGCCTTCCGCATGGTCACGCAGTTCTCGATGAAGCCGATCGAGGAGATCGGCCTGCTGAAGATGGACTTCCTCGGCTTGCGCAACCTGGACGTGATCGAGGACGCGCTCGACATCATCGAGCGCTCGAGCGGCGAGCGTCCCGACATGACCGCGCTGCCGCTCGACGACGAGGGCACCTATCTCATGTTGACCGAAGGCGACTCGACCGGCGTGTTCCAGTTCGAGTCCGAGGGTATGAAAGAGGCGCTCAAGAAGGTGCGCCCGGACGAATTCAACGACCTGATTGCGCTCAACGCCCTGTACCGCCCGGGCGCCATGGACCAGATCCCCAACTACGCCAAGGGCAAGCACAATCCGCAGGCGATCACCTACCAGGACGAGCGCCTGCGCCCGATCCTCGAATCCTCGATGGGGGTGATCCTCTATCAGGAGCAGGCGATGCAGATCTCCAAGGAGCTGGCCGGCTTCTCGGGCGCCAAGGCCGACGATCTGCGCAAGGCGATCGGCAAGAAGAACCGTGCCGCGATGGCCGCTCTCAAGCCGGAGTTCGTCGAAGGCTGCCGCGCTTCGGGCACGCGCCCGGAAGTGATCGAGTCGCTGTGGCAAACCAACGAACGCTCCGCCGACTACTCCTTCAACAAGAGCCACGCCGCCTGCTACGCGCTGATCGCCTACCGCACCGCTTGGCTCAAGGCCAACCACCCGGCCGAGTACATGGCGGCCCTGATCTCCTCGGTGATGTCGACCAAGGACAAGGTGCCGTTCTTCGTCGCGCGCTGCGAGGAGATGGGGATCGAGATCCTGCCGCCCGACGTGAACCTCTCCGACCACGAGTTCACCGTCGGCGCGCCGAGCGAGGCCGGGGGCATAGGCAGCATCCGCTTCGGGCTCGACGCGGTCAAGGGCGTCGGTCACCAGGCGGTCGAGTCGATCAAGCGGGCGCGGGGGGATGGCGGCGAGTTCACCTCGTTGTGGGACTTCTGCGAGCGCGTCGACGGCCGCACCGTCAACAAGAAGGCGATCGAGGCATTGGTCAAGTGCGGTGCGTTCGGCTCGACCCGCGCGAGTCGCAAGGGCATGTTGGCGGTGCTCGAGCAGGCCCAGGCGGCGGGTCAGAAGCTCCAGCAGGACGCGCTGATCGGCCAGGGCTCGATCTTCGACCTGCAGGAAGAGTCCCCGAGCGCCGGCGGCGCCGCGCCCGTGCTCGGTCTCGCCAAGCCGGTGCACCCGCCAATTCCGACGGAGGAGTACGACCAGGCCGAGATGCTGGCCGCCGAGAAGGAAGCGATCGGGCTGTTCATCTCCGAGCATCCGCTGAAGCCGCTGCGCGACGTGCTGCGCACGCGCGTCGACTGCCCGGTCTCGGCGCTTGCCGACAAGCGCGACAAGGATCTCGTCACGGTCGGCGGCATCATCACGGAGACCAAGCGCATCCGCACGCGCAACGGCGACTACATGATGTTCGCGACGCTCGACGACCTCGCGGGCGCGGTCGAGCTGCTCGTGTTCGGCAAGGCGATGAGCGAGTACGAGACGGCGCTCGTGCCCGACGCGATCGTGCTCGTCAAGGGCCGCGTCGACCACAAGGAAGCGGGCAGCACCTGCCTGATCGTGCAGAGCGTCGAGCGCTTCGAACCGGGCCTGGAGGAGATCGAGCAGGCGCGGACGAAGGCCGACGCGGCGGCACGTACGGCTGAGCAGCAGTCACGGCCCGTACGCCTAAAAGCTGAGGCCCGGCATCTCTCCGACGATGCGATCGAAGCCCTCAAGGACACCTGCAAGGAATACCCAGGCCAGGCCGATGTCTTCATCGACGTGGGCACCGCCCAGGGCAAGAAGCGCCTGCGCCTCGGCGAGTCATATCGCGTCGCCCACACGCCGACGCTGATGGTCGAGCTGGAACACGCGCTCGCGCCGCGCAGCGCCGCCGCGGCGGCCTAGGCCGTCTTTTTCTTCAGGCCCCTCTGACGCAGGGACATCGCGTACTGGACCTCCGCCAGCGAGGGGCCTTCGCGGTTCTCGCCGGGCGTCTCCAGCACGCAGGGCAGCCGCTGCAGGCCCTTGGCCGACAGGAACGCCATGCAGCCGGCCTTGCCGAGCTCGCCCTCGCCGACGTTGGCGTGGCGGTCGCGGTTGGAGCCGAGCGGGGTCTGCGAGTCGTTGAGGTGGAGCGAGCGGACCCTGCCTTTGCCGACGGCGCTATTGCATTCGCGCAGCACCGAGGACATGCCCTTGGGCGTGCGGATGTCATAGCCGGAGGCCAACAGGTGACAGGAGTCCAGGCAGATGCCGAGCCGCTCGTGCCCGCTGGCTGCCTCGAGCAGCGCCGCCAGCTCGTCGAACGAGCGTCCGAGCGTGCCGCCCGCGCCGGCGGTGTTCTCCAGGTGCAGCTCGCAGCCTTCGCTGTCGGCAAGCGCCTCGGCGATCGTCTTGCCGGCGCGCTCGATCGCCTCGCCGACGTGTCCGGTCTTGGCCGAGCCGGGATGCAGCACGACCCCGGCGGCTCCGATCGCGTGCCCGACGCGCAACGAATGGGTCAGCGAGGCGAGCGACTTCGAGCGTATGTCTCTGTCCTCGCTGGCGCAGTTCAAGAGGTAGACGGCGTGGATCAGCACGGCCTTGATCGGGCTCGCGGACATCGCCTCGCGGAAGGCCGCGAAGTCCTCGGCGCCGTAGTTCGTCGGTTTCCACATGCGCGGCGACTGGTTGAAGATCTGGATCGACTCGCAGCCGCGCTCGGCGCCGCGCTCGATCGCCTTCGCGAGCCCGCCGGCGGGGGAGACGTGCGCGCCGATCAGCATTCGTGGCGCATCCGGGACTGGGCGTGTGGCCGCTCGGCGGCGGTGGCTAGCATTCGGCGCATCCTATGAAGGTTCGCTTCGCGCCATCCCCTACCGGGGCCCTGCACATCGGCGGTGCCCGCACGGCCCTGTTCAACTGGCTGCTGGCGCGCCACTGCGGCGGGCAGATGGTGCTGCGCATCGAGGACACCGACCGCGAGCGCTCGACGCCGGAGAACATCGCGCAGATCCTCGACGCGCTCGCCTGGCTGGAACTGGACTGGGACGAGGGGCCGATCATGCAGACCGACCGCTCAGAGCGCCACCGGGCGGCGTTGAGCGCGTTGCTCGACGCGGATCTCGCGTACCGCTCGAACGCCACCGCGGACGACGTGAAGGCCTTCAAGGACCTGTATGGCGCCGACCGTGGCTTTCGCGGCAAGACGGAGGACGGCGGCGCGGTGCGCCTGCGCGTGCCCGACGACGGCGCGACGGTCGTGCACGACGCGATCCGCGGCGACACGACCTTCGAGCATGTCCATCTCGACGACCCCGTAATCGCCCGCGCCGATGGCTCGGCGCTCTACAACTTCGCCGTCGCGATCGACGACCTCGACGCCGCCATCACGCACGTCGTGCGCGGCGAGGACCATCTCTCGAACACGCCCAAGCAGCTGCTCGTGCTCGCGGCCGCACGCAGCGCCGGCTTCGGGCCGGACAGCGACCCGCCCGTCTATGCGCATCTGCCGCTGCTGCACGGTCCCGATGGCAAGAAGCTCTCCAAGCGCCACGGTGCCGCGTCGGTGCAGGAGCTGCGCGACGCCGGCTACCTACCGGAGGCGGTGCGCAACTATCTCGCGCTGCTCGGCTGGGGTGCGGGCGACGACAGCACGGTGCTCTCGACCGACGAGCTGATCGAGCGCTTCACGCTGGAGCGCGTGAGCCGCAACCCGGCGCGCTTCGACGAGACCAAGTTGCGCTGGCTCGACGGCGTCTACATACGGGCCCTCGGAGTGCCCGACCTGACAACGCGTCTGGAAGCCTTCACCGGCCGCGGCGGCCTCGAACAGGCGGCCCGCATCAGCCAGGAGAAGATCCAGACGTTGGCGGACTTCTGGCCCCTGACCGGGCCGTTGCTCGATACGCCGGTCGAGGACGCGAAGGCGCGCGAGCGCTGGCTCGACGAGCAGGGACGCGCAGCTTTGAGCGACGTCAGGTCGTCGCTTGCGGATCTCGGCGAGTTCCACGAGCAGCCGATCGGCGACGCGCTGAACGCGGTCATCGAGGCGCGCGCGGTGAAGCCACGCGAGGTCTATCAGCCGCTCAGAGTGGCGATCTCGGGAGGCACGATCTCCCCGGGGATCTTCGAGAGCGTGGCGCTGCTGGGGCGCGAGGAGACGCTCCGGCGCATCGATCTCGCACTCGCCGTGAATTGATTCCCGGCAGGCCTAAGTTCTGGCGGCGGGGATGCCGATAGGTATTCGACGCGCTTTCACTGGCCCGGATGGCCGGCGAACCCAAGGAAGGGGAAAAACAAGGTATGCAGGCCACAGCTGCGGCGAAGAAGCCGAAGGCAACTCAAAAGCTTGATGCAGGTAAGACCGTGCGTCCCGCCAAGGCTGGCGGGCGCTCGAACACGTCCGCAACCCCGGAGCGCCACCAGAACGAGGGCCACGGCCGTCGCCTGACGATGGCCTTCGAAGCGCTGGAGGCTTTCCCGGCGCTCGCCGAGTCGCGTGACCGCCTGCTCGCGGTCATCTCCAAGGACCACGTCGCGACCGCCGACGTCGTCTCCGCGGTGGAGTCCGACGTGGCGCTGATCATCGCCGTGCTGCGGCTCGCGAACCGTGCCCAGAACGGCCCGGGTCGGATCGACACGGCCGTCTCGGCGGTCGAGCTGCTCAGCCCGCAGACGGTCCAGGCGGTCGCCAACCGCGTGCGCACGTTCGACTTCTTCGAGCGCGCGAGCGTGTGGGATGCCGCGCCCGAGCGCTTCCGCCTGCACGCTTTGGCCACCCAGCACGCGGCCGATCGGGTCGCGAGCGAGGTCGGCTACGAGAACCGCGACCGCTTGACGGTCACGAGCCTGTTGCACGACGTCGGCAAGCTCGTGCTGCTGCACGCCTACCCCGGCTACCCGTCGCAGGTCCACCGCGGCGCGCGCACGCCCGAGGAGCGCATCCACGCCGAGCGCCGCGAGCTGGGAGTCGACCACGCCCTCGTCGGCGGTGTCCTGATTCGTCGCTGGGGCCTGCCGCCCGCGCTGGCGACGCCGATCGAGCGCCACCACAACCCCGACGCCGAAGGCGAGGCCGCGTTCATCCGCCTAGCTGACATGCTCGCGCACTACGGGCAGGGCGCCCGTGTCTCGCCGGCCGAGCTGCTGCAGGTTTCGCGCGGCATCGGGCTCGGCCCGAAGGAGCTGCGCCGGGTGATGTACGAACTGCCGAGCGCCAGCAACCAGCGCCAGCGCCACGTCGACCCGTGCCCGCTATCGGGGCGCGAGCTAGGTGTGCTGCAGCGCCTGGCCGAGGGCAAGGTCTACAAGCAGATCGCCCACGAGCTGACGCTGTCGACGAGCACCGTGCGCACGCACCTGCACAACATCTACGGCAAGCTGGGCGCCGTCGACCGCGCCCAGGCCGTGCTGATCGCCACCGAGCGCGGCTGGCTCTAGTCCAGAGTCGGCCGCCCGCTCGCGGCGGGCTTCTCGTAGCATCGACGGTGCAGATGCTGTCGATTACGACGAAGTCGCCCTATGCGATTCAAGCGCTCACGGAGTTGGGTCTAGCCGGCGGCGAGGAGCCAGTGCCGATCGGCGAGCTAGCTCGCCGCCGCGAGGTGCCGGTGCAGTTCCTGGAGCAACTGTTCGCCGTCCTGCGCCGCGGCGGCATCATCAGCTCCCAGCGCGGCGTCAAGGGCGGCTACCGCTTCGCGCGCGAGCCCTCGACGATCACCGTGCTGGAGATCGTGGAGCTGCTCGACGGGCCGCTTGGGCGCGACGCGGAGGGGATCTTCGCCGAGGCGGCCGAGGCCGCCAAGCGCGTGCTGGGGCAGACGACGATCGCCGACGTGATCGAGCGCGAGCGCCGCGAGGCGGGCGCGACGATGTACCACATCTAGCCCTCCAGTCATGGCCACTTTTGGCTTGTCAGAGGAAGATGTGATTCGACTGTGTCCGACTAAGTCTCCATGGTGTCCTGGCACAACTGGCACGAGACTGACATGAAGCCGGGTTGCAGCGTGGGGTTCACGGCGTCGACGCTCCGAGCGAAACGCTAGTCTGGATACAGGCTTAAGGCTCAAGGGTGAGCGGCCTCCCTGTCGAAGTACCACGATGAGACCATGTCGCTCGGAGCCTCGGACACACTGATGTACTACCTGCGGTATGCGGTTCGGCTCGGGCTGGGCGCGAAACAGGGCTTGCGCGAGACCGCGCACGCCGAGCGTGCAGCGGACCTCCATGCGGTGCGCCGGCGCCTGCTGGCGTTCCGCGACGTCGTGTGGCACGATGCCGCGCGCGAGTGCCGCCGATTCGAAGGTGCGGCGGAGGGCGATCACCTGCGGTTCGCCTGCGACGAGCTCCTCTGCAATCACGTCGCTCTCGCTACGACGTTTCTCTCGCCGATCGCGAAATCCGACGCCGCGCATCTCGACCAGTACCTCGACGGTCTCCAATGCCGCACGCAACGAGAGATCGCTGCTGCCTCGACGTCCGCAGACATCGCCGCCGCCGTTGTCGACGCTGCTGAGGATCTCCACTCCTATCTGTTGGGGCACGAGATGGTCGACAGGCAGTACGGGCTGATACAGAGCTTTCAGTCGTCGCAGTTTCGTCGCGAGCCACAACCGATCGATGTCGACTCCGTGTCGTCGTGGCAAGAGAGGGCGAGGGTCGCCGCGACGGTGGCAGAGTCACACGAGTACACGCTCGCGGCATAGATGGCCGACGTGCGGTTCGAGGAGCTGGTGCTCCTCAAGTGTGACTTCGAGATGTGGCCGAGCCGGGAAGAGGCGGCCACCGACGCAGGTGGCTCCGAGGCCGAGGCGGAGGCCGTACGCCGGGAGGACACGGACGGCGTCTCGCAGTACCCGACGGATCACCTGCTGCGGTGGAAATCGACCGTGACGCGTGAAGGCGACGAACTCTTCCTCTACATGTCAGCGAAGCTCGACACTCCGCAGCTGCCGTTCCGCCTGCTGTTTGACGTCGGCGTGCGCTACATGACGAGCCTGGAGGAGCAGACGACGACCGAAGCCCTCAAGCCGACACTCGTCTGGATTGCTTATCCGTTCCTACGCGAGCTCGTCTACAACCTGACGGCGCGCACGCCGGTTCCGCCCTACGCGCTGCCTCCTCTCACGCGTCTCCCTGACCCGTCTCTGGCAGGCGACGCGTCGGATGACGCTGAGCAATGAGGGTCACATTCGAGCAGGACAGAGATCACCAGCGTATCTTCGATGACGAGGACTTCGTGTTCGTGCTTGAGCAAGCCGAACGCAGCAAGTTGATGCAGCAATTCATCGCGGCAGCGATCCGGAGATACCAGACCCGCGACGAGGTGCGTCGCGGAAAGCGGGGCGGCGATAGGAACATGGAGGGCGAGGCCAACAGCTACTTCAAGGACAAGCGCTCGCGCCAAAATGGTGTGGCGGTCGCCCACCGTTTCGCGCGTCTCTTCGACGTGCACGATGCCGGCAACGTGCGTGGTGCGTTGATCGAGGCGATGGTCGAGGGCAGACTACGTGCCCGGTACGGTCATGGTCAGCTGAACAACAACGTGAACGTGGCGTTGAGTAACGGTGTCGAATACCGGACGTCAACGTCCGTCGATGTAGCCGGTCATGACGGGGAACTCGGGGAGTGCCATGACTGCAAGGCGAAAGGCAGCAACGTCGACATTGCGTGGATCCGAGAGCTTGTTGTGAATCTTGGCCCTCACAGGTTCCGGATCGGTGTGGCGACGGCAGAGTCGGCGCCTGCGGCTGCGCAAGCGATGCGCAGTCGCGGTGGCGGCATCCCGCAGGGTGTGACGATCACCGGGCCTGAGCTCTGGTGGGACAACTTGCCCCTGTGGCGTGGCTGACGACGCGCTTGGCCATCGCGCAGCGCGTCCGCCAGCAGGTGCGGTCGCGCCTGGTCGCCCTCGCGCCCGCGCGTATGCGGGCGCCCGGGTAGCAATATGACCGGCTCGACGAGCAGCGTGTAGCGGCCGGTCGCTAGATTGGACAGAGCTGTGTGCTGGGAGGAGATGCGACGCACGCCGCCACCGCCACGCACGACGATCGCGGCGAGCCCACACCACATCTAGCCGGCCCGCTCACTGCACCGGGGTGGTCGGCGCCCACTTACCGTCGCCGCCACATACCTCCCACTTCTCGACCGTCAGCGGGCCGGTGCGGCTGAAGATGGTGGTCTTCGTCACCTTCGTGGTGCCGACCGGAAAGCCATCGCATGTGATCGGAGCCGTCGTTGCCGGGCCCTTCGGCTGTGCCATGGCTCCGGGGGCGCTGGCGAGCGATCCGGTGCCGACGCTGAGTGCGACGAGGGTCACCAGCGGAAGACGGCGGAAACGGCGGGCGGTGCTGGTGTGGGCGCTCGTGCGGGGCATTGACCTCTCCTCTGATTGGTTGGTGAGGTCATCATCTGCCGGTCCTCGATCCACGGCTACCCACCCTAGGGGTAGGAATCCGCTCCCTGGTGGAGCGCTAGGTTCCTCGCGTGGCGGCGCGTCAGGTGGTGAGGAAGGTCGACCGGGAGGTGGGCGCTGAGCTGCGCCGCGAAGTCCTGCGACCGTGGATGACGCCTGACGAGTTCGCACGAGCCCAAACCTCACCGCCCGGGACGATCTACGCCGCCGTGACACTCAACGGCCAGGTCCTAGCGGTGGGCAGCGTGATGCCAAACCAGCATCCGCACGACCCGCACCCTGGCGACTGGCGCATTCGCGGCATGGCCACACGGGGGGACCAGCGCGGCAAGGGCTACGGCAGCCAGGTGCTGGTTTTCTGCGAGCAACAGGCCCGCGAGCACGGGGCCAGGCGACTGTGGTGCAACGCTCGCGTCGGCGCGCGCACGCTGTACGAACGCGCCGGGATGCAAGTCGAAGGCGACGAGTTCGAGCTGGAGCCGATCGGACCGCACTACTTGATGAGCAAGGCGCTTAACGACTAGTCGCGCCCGCCTCGATTATTGTCGGCGTGCGGATGGCGCGAATCCCGATCAACATTGCTGAGCTTGTCGGCTCGACGCCGCTCGTCTCGCTGCACGGGATGCTCGCGAGAGCCGGCGCTGCGGAGGACGTGGAGCTGTACGCGAAGCTCGAGTCGTTCAACCCCGGCGGCAGCGTCAAGGACCGCATCGGCGTCGCGATGATCGAGGCGGCCGAGGCCGAAGGTCGCATCGAGGCGGGCCGCACGACGATCGTCGAGGCCACGAGCGGCAACACGGGTATCGCGCTGGCGTTCGTGTGCGCCGCCAAGGGCTACGACCTGGTGCTCACGCTGCCGCAGGGGATGAGCCGTGAGCGCGAGAGCCTGCTCAGGCTGTACGGCGCGCGTGTCGACATAACCGAGTCGCTCGGAGGGATGCAGGAGGCGGTCGAGGCGGCGCAGGCGATGGCGCGCGAGCCGGACGTGTTCCTGCCCGACCAGTTCTCGAACCTCGCCAACCCAGAGGCTCACCGCCGCACGACCGGGCCGGAGATCGCGCGCGCGCTCGACGGAAAGGTCGACGTGCTCGTGGCGGGTGTCGGCACCGGCGGCACGATCACGGGCGTGGGGGAGTTTCTGCGCGAGCACGTGAATCCGCAGCTCAAAGTCGTAGCCGTCGAGCCGCGCGGCTCAGCCGTGCTGTCGGGCGGGCGGGTCGGCCCGCACCGCATCCAGGGCATCGGCGCCGGCTTCGTGCCACCGGTGCTCAACCGCGAGCTGATCGACGAGGTCGTGCCGGTCTCGGACGACGAGGCGATCCAGACGGCTTGGCGCGTGGCTCGCGAAGCGGGGTTGCTCGCGGGCATCTCCTGCGGCGCGGCGCTATGGGCGGCGCTAGAGGTCGCCGCAAGAGCAGAGTCGAAGGGCAAGCGGATCGTGGTCGTGATGCCCGACTCGGGCGAGCGCTACATATCGCAGGCCTTCTTCGTGCCTTGACGCGCGGCGCACTGTGACGAAAATCTCGTTGCGCGCGCAAGCTTGACCGCTACGCTGTGTCCATGCCAGGGTTCCTCCCGTTCTCGCGGGTGGTCAAAGAGGTCCGGCGGGACGTCCTGGCGGCTCGCGACCGCGACCCGTCTGCCAGGGGCGTGGCGCCGATCGAGATTCTCGTCGGCTGGCCGGGCATTCACGCGCTGCTCGCCTACCGGCTCGCCCACGCGATGCACGAGTCCGGCGTGCCGTTGCTGCCACGCGTGATCTCGCAGCTCGCGCGCGCCTTCACGGGCATCGAGATCCACCCCGCCGCGCACATCGGCAAGGGCCTGTTCATCGACCACGGCATGGGTGTCGTGATCGGGGAGACGGCGGACATCGGAGACGACGTGACGCTGTACCAGGGCGTCACGCTCGGCGGCACCGGCTTCGCCACCGGCAAGCGCCACCCGACCGTCGAGGACAACGTCACGATCGGCTCGGGGGCGAAGCTGCTCGGCCCCATCACCGTCGGTCACGGCGCCAAGATCGGCGCCAACAGCGTCGTCATCACCGACGTGCCGCCGCACTCGACGGTCGTCGGCAACCCGGGCCACCCGGTGCGCATCGAAGGCCGCCGTGTCGAGGGCCCGGACGCCGACTGGATTCACCTCCCCGACCCGATTGCCGAGGCGATGGAGGCGCTCGCGAGCCGCATCACGACACTCGAACGGATGATCGCCGACCTGTCGGACTCGGAGCCTCAGCCGGTCGCCGAGGTGCGCCCGTTGCGGCCCGTCAGGGGGCCGAACCCGGCCGGCGGCTGAGCCTTGCGGGTGTCATAACCGCCCGCCGAGTTCGCATCTATGCTGGATGCGGATGAGCGCGAACCCTCATACGGAACACCTGCAGGAGCTGCTCGCGGGGCTCAACGAGCCCCAGCGCGAGGCGGTCACGCACGGCGAGGGACCGCTGCTGATCCTGGCCGGCGCCGGCAGCGGCAAGACGCGCGTCCTGACTCACCGCATCGCCTTCCTGATCTACACCGACCAGGCTCAAACGAGCGAGATCCTCGCGATCACGTTCACCAACAAGGCCGCCGCCGAGATGCGCGAGCGCGTCGAACAGCTGCTCGGCAGAAACACGCGCGGCATGTGGCTGATGACCTTCCACGCCGCCTGTGCGCGGATCCTGCGCGTCGAGGCCGAGCGACTCGGCTACACGCGCCAGTTCACGATCTACGACCAGGCCGACTCGCGGCGGCTGGCCAAGCGCAGCGCGGACGCGGTCGGCGTCGACCCGAAGCGCTTCACGCCGTCGGCGGTCCTCAACCAGATCTCGGCCGCCAAGAACCAGCTGCTCGACGCCGACGCCTACCGCGCCCAGGTCGGCTCGCAGTTCGAGGAGATGATCGCCGACGTCTACGACATCTACGAGCGCGACCTGCACCGTATGAACGCGATGGACTTCGACGACCTGCTGTTCCGCACGGTGAACCTGCTGGAGCTGTACGAGCCGGTGCGCGGGCGCTACGCCGACACCTTCCGTCACGTACTCGTCGACGAGTACCAGGACACCAACCACGCCCAGTACAGGCTGCTGCAGCTGATCGTCGGCGGTGGCAGGGCGGGTGGACGGGCTGTCGACAACGAGCGCACCGCAGTGCCCGGGCACCGCAATCTGGCGGTGGTGGGCGACGACGCGCAATGCCTCGTGCGCGGCACTTCGATCACGATGGCCGATGGATCGCAACGGGCGATAGAGAGCGTCGAGGCCGGTGAGCAGGTGCTTGCCGCGTATGGCAGCGGTGACTTCCGTCCTGCGCGCGTCATACGTCGTCACGAGGCACAAAGCAAGAATGGGATCGCTGTGACGACGCGCTCGGGGCGTCGGCTCGTGAGCACGCCCGAGCACATTCACTTCGCCGGCTTCGTGCTCGGTAGGACGCCTCAACTGCATATGACCTACGTCATGTTCAAGCGCGGCGTCGGGTTCCGCGTCGGCACCTCACGCACCTACACGGCCGGTCAGGTCAAGCCCGTGGTTGGCGTTCAGCTCCGGATGCGGATGGAGGGCGCCGACGCGGCTTGGGTCGTGTCCGTGCACGAGAGCGACGCGGAGGCTCGGGTAGCGGAGTGTCTGCTGGCCGCTCGCTACGGCCTGCCGACGCTTCCGTTCAACGCCCGACCATCGGCATCGAGATCGAAGGACAGCGTCGTTGGCGACCAGTCGCTGATCGACCGCATCTTCAATGAGCTGGACACAGTGCAGTCCGGCCGAGAGCTCCTCGAAGACGAGGGTCTATCCATGCGCTACCCGCACTTCACGCCCCGCGCGCACACCTCAAACAGACGTGGTTCGTCTCGACAGCGTCGTCGCATGGTGCTGACGCTGTGCGGCGACCGGCGAGGCGCCTCCCCAATGCACCGGGTATCGCTGTTCGGCTACGACGATCAAGGGAGGCAGGCGCTCGAGCGTCTTGGCCTCAGCGTCAGGCCGGCGCGGCGTGGCTCATCTGGCTGGCGCTATGAGACAGCGGCGAAGGACATGGGCGCGCTGGTCGCGACCGTCGAGCGAGTGCAAAGCCAGCTCGACGTGCACCTGCACCTGAACGCGCGTCTGGCACGCAACATCGACGGTGTCGCCAACTCCGTGCCCTTCATGCCGGCTGCGTCGCTGCGGCCCGGCATGGTGATGGTCGACGATGACGGCAGCTTCGACGTGATCGAGATCGTCGAGCGCGTCGCGCTGGACGAGCCGGTGTATGACCTCGACATCGAGGGGGTCCACAACTTCATCGCCAACGGGCTCGTGACGCACAACTCGATCTACAGCTTCCGTGGCGCCGACGTGCGCAACATCCTCGACTTCCAGGACGACTTCCCCGACGCCCGCGTGGTCAAGCTGGAGCAGAACTACCGCTCGACCGAGACGATCCTGTCCGCCGCCAACGCGGTGATCGCGAACAACCGTGGGGGTATCGCCAAGCGCCTGTGGAGCGACCTCGGCCAGGGTGAGCAGATCACGCTCAGAACGATGGACGACGAGCACGCCGAGGCGCGCTACGTGGTCGGCGAGATCCAACGGCTCCTGGACGAGGACCCCGCCCACCCCTCCCGCAGCGACTTCGCCGTGCTCTACCGCACGAACTCGATGTCGCGCGTGCTGGAGGACACGCTCGTCAGGCGCGAGATCGCCTATCAGGTGATCGGTGGCACCAAGTTCTACGAGCGCGCCGAGATCAAGGACGCGATTGCCTACCTGCAGATGCTGGCCAACCCTTTCGACGTCGTCAGCTTCACGCGCATCGCGAACTCTCCCCGCCGTGGTCTGGGGCAGACCTCGCTCGCGCGCGTGACCTCGTTTGCCGCCAGCCAGGACAAATCGGTCTGGGACACGGCTGCCGACCCGCGGAGCATCCCCGGCCTCGGCGCCGCCGCGATCAAGGCGCTCGACCGCTTCATGGACACGATGGTCGAGCTCCGCGAACGGATTGAGTCCACGCCCACCTCGATCGCGGAGCTACTGGAGGCGATGCTGTCGCAGACCGGCTACGTCGAGGCGCTGGAGGCCGAGCGCACGATCGAGGCTCAGGGCAGGATCGAGAACCTCGAGCAGCTCATAGAGGTCGGGCGCGAGTTCGACGCGCGAGCCACGGAGGGGGAGGGGACGCTCGACACGTTTCTGCAGGAGATCGCGCTCGTCGCCGACGCCGACACGCGCAGCGACGACGAAGGCCTCGTCACGCTGATGACGCTGCACAACGCCAAGGGCCTGGAGTACGAGACGGTCTTCATCGCCGGCTGCGAGGACGGCGTCTTCCCGCACTCGCGCTCGATCGACGAGGGCACACTCGAGGAGGAGCGGCGCCTGTTCTACGTCGGCGTCACACGCGCGATGCGCCGCTTGTACCTCACCCACGCCCGCCGGCGGGCGGTGTTCGGCGCCCAGTCCTACGGCCTGCGCAGCCGCTTCATCGACGAGATCCCGGCCGACCTGCTCGACGAGCAGCTCGAAACAACGTCGTTCCGGCCCGGCTCGCTCGGTCCGGCCTACGGCGGTCGCGGCGCGGGCGGTCCGATCGTCGCCCGCGCGCGACGTGACACACCTGGCGCCGGCGCGGGCAACTGGCCGAGCGAGCCGCGCCCGCGACGCGACGCGGCGAGCGCCAGCACGGCGGCATCCAATTTTCGCCTCGGCGAGGACGTCGTGCACGCCGCCTTCGGCGACGGCGTCGTGACGGGCGTCGAGCCCGACGGCGTGATCGTCGTGCGCTTCGCTCAAGACGGCTCCGAGCGTAAGCTGATGGCCGAGTATGCGCCCGTCAGCCGTCGGTGACGAGCACGGGGCATAGCATCTCCACCATGTCCGCCACTCTCATCGACGGCAAGGCGATCGCGGCCCGTGTGCGCGCGGACGTCGCACGCGACGTCGCCTCGTTCGTCGAGCGCCACGGCTGGCCGCCCGGGCTCGCGACGGTGCTGGTCGGCGACGACCCCGCCTCGGCGGTCTACGTCGGCGGCAAGCAGCGCGCGTGCGGCGAGGTCGGAATGCGCGCGTTCGACCGCCGTCTCCCGGCGGAGGCTTCACACGAGCAGGTCGCCTCCGAGCTGGAAGCGCTCAACCAGGACAGGGCGGTGAGCGGCATCCTGTTGCAACTGCCGCTGCCCGATCACCTCGACGGCCCGTCCTTGACCGGCACGATCGCGGCCGACAAGGACGTCGACGGGCTGACCCCGGTCAACGCCGGCCTGCTGTCGCTCGGCCGGCCCGGCCTGCGCCCGTGCACGCCGCTCGGCGTGATGGAGCTGCTCGAGGAGGCGGGCGCAGAGCTGGAGGGCGCGGAGGCGGTCGTCGTCGGGCGCTCGAACCTGTTCGGCAAGCCGATGGCTCAGCTCCTGCTCGCGGCCAACGCGACCGTCACGACCGCGCATTCGCGCACCAAAGACCTGCCCGCCACTTGCGCGCGCGCCGACGTCCTGATCGCCGCCGTCGGACGCGCCCGCCTGATCGGCGCGGAGCACGTCAAGCCGGGCGCGATCGTGATCGACGTCGGCATGAACCGCCTCACCCCGGAGCAGGCCGGCAACAAGAGCGGTCTCGTCGGCGACGTCGACTTCGCGGCGGTCAGCCCGCTGGCCTCGGCCATCACGCCGGTCCCGGGCGGCGTCGGGCCGATGACGATCGCGATGCTGCTGGGCAACACGCTGCAGGCTGCCGAATACCAGGCTGGGCTGGAGGGGATGCTGGCCGACCTGGACCGCGACGCGATATGAGAGAGTGGAGAGGATGAGCTTGAAGAGACTGCGCGCGGGCGAGCTGCTCGCGCTTGCGGGGGTTATCAGCTTGACCGTGTCGCTGTTCGAGCCCTGGTACGACGGCTTGATCGGCAAGCTCGACCTGTGGGACACGTTCGGCCCGGGAGCGGTGCTGCTGCTCGTGGCGCTGCTCGCCGCTTTGACGATGGTGGCGAGCGCGCTGACCGAGCGCAACCCGGGGCTGCCCGTGTCGAGCGCCGTGTGGTGCGTGCTCGTGGGCCTGATCGGGCTCGTCGCGGCGGTCGTGCGCATCCTCGACACGCCCGAACACGCCGGCAGCTTGAAGATCGGCCCTTGGCTCGCGCTCGCCGGTACGATCGCGATCTTCGTCGGCGCGTGGGAGGTCCTGCGCGACGAACGACAAGGCCTCTACCAGCCCGCGCAGCCCGAGCCGCGACCGCGCCCGTAGCGGCACCTATCCAACGCACGGCGCCCTGCAACACGTCCGGCGCTGGAGGATTGCCGAGCGGATCGGTGAACAGTCCGCCAACGCGGATATGTTCCGCCCTGGGCACGTCCACGGATGGCCGCGCACACAACAGCCACGACGGGGGAGTGAAAAATGAAATTCGACGTAAGTCGATTGCGACGCGCGGACCAGATCATCGGGGGGAGCGCGATCGCGTTCTTCATCTTCCTGTTCTTCTTTCACTGGCTGGGCGCCAGCAGCAGCTCGCCGCTCGGCCACCTCTCATATGGCGCGAACGGATGGCACAGCTTCAGCGTCAGCCGCTGGATCTGGATCATCACGATCATCGTCGCGCTGCTTGCCGTCGCACGCACGGCCGGGCTGCTCAGCTTCGAGAGCCCGGTGCAGCTCAGCGTGGCGGTCGCTGGGCTCGGCGCGCTGTCGACGCTGCTGATCCTCTACCGCATCATCCACCACCCGCACGGCGGCTTCAGCGAATCGCTGGCTGGCACGCACATCTCCGCCTCCTACGGCATCAAGATCGGCATCTGGCTCGGCCTGATCGCCTCCGCCGCGCTGACCTACGGTGGATATCTGGCGATGCAGGACGACGGCACCTCGATCGCCGACGTACGCGAGCAGGCGAGCGGGGCGATCTCGAACCTCCAGGCGCCGGGGAGCGGCTCTGGGGAGCCCGCGTCTCCTTCTAGCCCTCCACCCGCTTCGGAGTCGGCGCTCCCGATCCCGCCTCCGGCGGCCGAGGAGCCTCCGCCCGTCTCGTAGCGCTAACCGGGTCTACGGGGGCGCACCGCCGCGCCTCCGTAGAATGCCCCGGACGATGACCGGCAGGGGCACGACATGATCAGCCGCGACGAGGTGCTGCACGTCGCGCGTCTCGCCCGCCTCGAGCTGGCAGATGAAGAGGTCGAGGCGATGGCGAGCGAGCTTTCCGCGGTGCTCGACCACGTCGCGCGGATCGCCGAGCTGGACCTCGACGACGTCGCCCCGACGACGCACGTGGTGGACGTGACGGGCGCGCTGCGCCCCGACGAGCCGCGGCCCTGCCTGCCGCGCGAGGTGGCGCTCGCACAGGCCCCGGCGGTCGGCGAAGACGGCTTTCTCGTGCCGAGCCCGCAGGCATGAGCGCGGCGGACATGCTGAAGCTGTCGGCCGCTCAGGCGGCTGGCGAGATCGAGGCCGGCTCGCTCTCGTCCACGGAGCTGTTCGAGTCCTATCTGGAGCGCGCCAAGAGCGACCGCGCGGCCGG
>DASXER010000036.1:0-13833 GCA_036490015.1 Solirubrobacteraceae bacterium
CCGCGGCGGCGGTGCTCGGCGCGACGACGCCTGGCGAGCCGGCGGGAGCGACGCTCTCGGCCGCTCCGGCGATCGGCAGGTCGCTCTTGCGGCTCATCGGCAGGCCGCAGTTCGGGCAGAAGCGGTCCTCGCCGCTGTGGATCGCGGCGCAGCGCGGGCAGGCGGTGATGCCGGCCTCGCGCAGGACCGTGAGCGGGCGGCGCTCGCGCAGCACGTCCTCGATCGCGCGCAGCTCAGAATCGATGCGGGTCAGCGTGCCGAGCTTGGCCAGCACGAGCGCGTCGTTGCGCTGGCCGAAGCGGTGAAGGTTGAAGACGAGTCCGCCCAGGTCGCGGTAGGCCAGCTCCCTGGCACGGCGCAGGAAGCGCGCGCGGCGCCGCGCGCGTCCACGCGAACCGAACCCTGGCTGCTCGGCGGGCGGGGCCTGTGTGGGGCCGCTGTCGCTCTGCGCTGGGGCAGGAGCGTCGGCAGGGGTGCTCCCAGCTGTCTGATCCACGACCAAGCCAATGCTACCCGCAGGCCTACTCCGACTCGCCCAAAGCCCGTTCCCAGGCATCCCGCACGCGTTCGGCCATGACCACGGCCGAGAAGGGCTCGGCGGCGGCGCGACCGGCGATCCGGGGGTCGCTTTCGGCGAGGTGGGCCTCCGCCACAGGGGTCCAGCGCTCCAGCTCGAACGGGGCGCAGAGCGTGCCAGCGACCCCGGCCAGCGCCTCGGCGTGGACGCCGACGGGCGTCGCCAGCACGGGCACGTCGCAGGCCAGCGCCTCCAGCACGGCGAGCCCGAAGCCCTCGCGCTCGGAGGGTACGACGACGGCGTTGGACGCCGCTATCAGCAGTGGGACGCGCTCGGGCGCGACGCCGCCGAGCGTCAGCAAGTGGGCTTGAGTTTGGCGCGCGAGCGATTGCGCCAGCTCGACGCGCTTCTCGGGCCGGCGCGGATCTGCGGGGAACAGCAGGTAGCGCCCCGCGGCCTCTAGTCCGAGCTGCGCGCGTGCGTCGAGCCGCGAGATGGGGACGAAGCGGTCGAGGTCGACCCCGCATGGGAGCACCATGCCGCTGGCGCCCGGGAGCTGCTCCACGAGCGCCGGCGACACCGCCGCGACGATGTCGAACGCGCCGAGTCGCAGTGCGGCGGCGGTGAGGGCGCGGGTGCGCGGGTGGTTGACGTCGGTTCCGTGCACGGTCAGCGCTCGGATACGGGCGGGCGCCGCGAGCGCCGGCCAGGCTGTCAGGCCGAAGTGGGCGTGGACGACGTCGAAGGCCTGTCGGGCGAGGCGCCGGCGCAGCAACGACAGCGCGGCTGCCAGCAGCGCGGGCGGGCCGGGCGGGAACTCGAACAGCTCGACCTCCGTGTTCGGCAGGCCGCGCAGCCCCCGGACCTGGTCGCGCACGAAGTGCCCACGCTCGGGGTGGCCCGCGTCGGGGCGCATGTTCGAGACCACGAGCGCTCGCACGATCACGCGACCGTAGCGCTCTGAGATGATGCGGGGCATGTCGAACGAACGTAGCTATGGACGCGGGGCGGGCGAGATGCGCCCGGTGGAGATCGAGCCCGACTTCATGCGCACCGCCACGGGCTCCGCTTTGATCTCGATGGGCGAGACGCGCGTGATCTGCACGGCTTCGGCCCAGGAGAGCGTGCCGCGTTGGATGTCGGGCCAGGGTCGCGGCTGGGTGACGGCCGAGTACGGGATGCTGCCGGCGTCGACGGGGGAACGCAAGCAGCGCGACGCGACCCGTGGACGCCAGGACGGGCGCACGATCGAGATCCAGCGCCTGATCGGCCGCTCGCTGCGTGTGATCGTCGACTTCGCCGCGCTCGGCGAACGCACGATCTACCTCGACTGCGACGTGCTGCAGGCCGACGGCGGCACGCGCTGCGCGTCGATCACCGGTGCCTACGTCGCGCTGTCGCTCGCCTGCGAGCGGCTGCGCGGGCGTGGCCTGCTCGAGCGCTCACCGCTCACGGGCTCGGTCGCGGCGGTCTCCTGCGGGGTCATCGACGGGCGGCCGCTGCTGGACCTGGACTACTCCGAGGACTCACGCGCCGAGGTCGACGCGAACGTCGTCATGACCGGCGACGGCGGGCTCGTGGAGCTGCAGACGACGGGCGAGCGCACGCCCCTGTCGAGGACGCACCTCGACGAGCTGCTGGAGCTGGCGAGCGCCGGCATCGAGCGGCTGCGGGCCGACCAGGACGCCGTCCTGAGCGCCGCCGCTGCCGTCGTCGCGGATGCATGAAGCTCCTGCTCTCGACCCACAACGAGCACAAGCGGCGCGAGTTCGAGCGCATCCTCACCGCTGAGGCCGTCCTGCCGGTCTCGCTCGAAGCGCTGCCGGACAGCGTCGTGTTGCCGCCGGAGGACGGGGACACCTTCGCCGCCAACGCGCTCGGCAAGGCGCGTGCGGCGGCCGTCGCGACGGGTCGTGTGAGCATCGCGGACGACTCCGGCATCGCCGCCGAAGCGCTGGGCGGCGCCCCCGGTGTGCGCTCGGCGCGCTACGCGGGCGAGCACGCCTCCGACGACGAGAACCTGTGCAAGCTGATCGACGAGGCGCCACCGGGCAGCGGCCTGGAGTACGTATGTGCGATCGCCTACGTCGATCCCGGCAGCGGCCACGAGCAGTTGTTCGAAGGCCGTTGCGCGGGGCGCATGGCCGGGCAGACGCGCGGCGACGGCGGCTTCGGCTACGACCCCGTGTTCCTACCGCTGGAGGTGGACGATGCCGCCGGGCGCACGATGGCCGAGCTGAGCGACGCCGAGAAGGACGCGATCAGTCACCGTGGGCGCGCCGTTCGGGCGTTGCTCGGGTGGCTGGAGGGCGGCGGCTAGAGCAGGTTGATCGCGGCCGCGGCCGCGACCGCCACGCCGAGGCCCGCGTAGCCGTCGTAGCCGGAGAGCAGCAGCAGCAGCGCCGTCACGAGCGCGACCAGCACCGTGACGATCCAGGCGATCCGTTCGATGGCCATCCCGACAGGCATTGTTACCGAGGCCTCAGGCGGAGAGCGTCCAGCGACCGTGGCGGGCGTCCGCGAACGCTGTTAGCGTCGACAGGAACGTCTCACGAGAGGAGGGCGAAGTGACGAAGTCCGAGCTGATAGACCAGGTGGCAGACCGCGCCGAGCTCACCAAGCAGGATGCGGGTCGGGCCGTCGAGGCTGTCCTGGCCACAGTCGCGGATGCGCTGCGTCGGGGCAGCGAGGTGACGGTCTCCGGGTTTGGCAAGTTCCACGTCAGCGAGCGGGGCGCGCGTCTGGGCGTGAATCCGCGCACAGGCGAGCGCATCCAGATCGCGGCCTCGCGAGTGCCACGCTTCACAGCCGGCAGCGGTCTGAAGAGCGCGGTGAGAGGCCGCTGACGCCTCCGTCCGGCTTCGGGGAGCGGCTCGGTGCGCTGGTCGATCGGCGCGAGTCGCAGCTCATCCTGGGGCTGGACCCGGATCTCGGCGCCCTGTGGACGACGGGCGCCGAGACCCCCGCGACGGGCACGCCGGTGGAGGCGGCCGCGGCGGCGGTCCTCAGCCACTGCCTGGCGCTGATCGACGCGGTCGCCCCGGCCTGCCTGGGCGTCAAGCCGCAGTTGGCGCGGTTCGAGCTGCTGGGCGCTCCCGGCCGGCGAATCCTCGGCGAGGTGGTCGAGCACGCCCGCGGCCTCGGGCTGCTCGTGATCGCCGACGGCAAGCGCGGCGACATCGACGTCACAGCGGAGGCGTACGCGCGCTCGCTGACCGGTGGCGTCTCCTCGCCGTTCGGCGCTATTCCGGGCCTTGGCGCCGACCTCCTGACGGTCAACCCGCTGATGGGCCGCGACGCGATCGGCCCGTTCGTGGCCGCCGCACGGGACGTTGGGGCGGGGATCCTGCTTTTGGTGCGGACGTCGAACCCCGGTGCCGCCGACCTGGAGGACCTGACGCTCGCCGGCGGCGAGACGGTGTGGGAACGCGCCGCCGGGCTGGTCGCCGAGCTGGGAGGCGAGCCGGCCGCGGGGTCTCGACTCAGCGACGTCGGCGCCGTGATGGGAGCGACCGTCCCCGAGCACTTGGCGCGGGCGCGTGAGCTGATGCCGCACGCCGTCTTCCTGCTGCCGGGGATCGGCGCGCAGGGCGGGCGCGTGGAGGACTTGGCGCCGGCCTTCTCACCAGGACGCGCGGGCGGTCTCGTCAGCGCGTCGCGCAGCGTCGCGGACGCCCACGTCAAGCGCGGCGGAAGTCCCGCGCGGGCGGCACGCGCGGAGGCGGAGCGCCTACGCGAGGCGGCATGGGCGCTCGCCGGTCAGGCGCTGACCGCGCTCTGAGCCTCACAACCAGGTCCGCTAGCCTGTGTGTGGTGGAGCCCTTGGGGGAGTTGGCCAGTGAGGTCCATTCGATGCTGATGCCGGTAGGTGCGACGAGATGATCATCACGGTCACGCTCAACGCGGCGATCGACAAGTCGCTGGCGGTGCCGCAGTTCCGCCTCGGCCGACGTCACCGCACGGTCGAACAGCGCACGATGGCCGGCGGCAAGGGCGTCAACATCGCGCGCACGCTCAAGGCGCTCGGCCAGCCCGTGATCGCGACCGGGTTCGCCGGTGGATCGACCGGCACGCACATCGTCGAGCAGCTGACGGAGGAGTCGATCCTCAACGACTTCGTGCGCATCCGCGAGGAGTCGCGCACCAACACCTCGGTGCTCGACCCGACGACCGGCGCGCAGACCGAGATCAACGAACGCGGGCCGTCGGTGACGGCACGCGAGATCGAGCTGTTCCGCGACAAGCTGCTGTACCTGGCGCGCGGAGCCGCGATCGTCGTCTTTGCCGGCTCGCTGCCGCGCGGCGTCGACCCCGACTTCTACGCGTCGCTGATCGGAGATCTCAAGCGTTCCGACGTGCTGACGGTCGTGGACGCCGACGGCGAGCCGCTGCGCCAGGCCGTGCGCGCCGAACCGGATCTCGTCTCGCCGAACGCGATCGAGGCCGAGGAGCTGGTCGGACACGAGTTCGCCAGCGACGAGGATCGCGCGAGCGCCGTCGGCGAGATCGTCGCGCTCGGCCCACGCGAAGCGATCATGACGCTGCCCGACGGCTGCTTCGCCCAGGTCCTCATCGACGGTCAGCACGTGCTCAAGCGCGCCCGCATCGCGCGCCTGGAGCCGATCGCCAAACGCGGCTCGGGCGACGCCTTCCTGGCGGGTTTCCTGGCGGCGCGCTACGAAGGACGCCCGCCCGACCAGTGCCTGCGCTTCGGTGTCGCCTGCGGCGCCGAGTCGACCGGCCGCTTCGGGGCCGGCCTGTTGGAGCTGCGCGAAGCGCGCAAGCTGATGGGCGACGTCGAGCTGACGCTGGTCGAGCATCCGGCCGAGGTCGGCTGAGCCAGAGGCTCCAGCCGAACTAGCCGATCTAGCCGCCCGCGACGTCGCGGCGCAGGAACACCAGATAGCCCGCGAACAGGCTCGGCAGCGCGTACAGCGCGCACACCCAGGCGGAGTGGCCGATTGGTGCCCAGTCCGTCGGCGTGCGCAGCAGGCCCTGCCAGTTGCTGTACTGGCGCGTGAGCAGGTACGGCTGGATCGAGCCAAGCCCCGGGATCTGGCCGACTATCGCGAGCACGAGCGTGATGCCGATCGTGGCCACGAGCGCGGCGGCGCTGTTGCGGGTGACGGTGGACAGCAACAGCCCGATCGAGACGACCGTCAGCAGCGGGATCAGATAACAGGCGTTGGCCGCGAACACGAGCAGCAGGCCCTTCGGGGCCGAGACGACGGTGCCGGAGTAGGTCGTGACGCTGCGAAAGCCCCAGGCCGCGACGCCCGCCAGCGTCGCCACGGCGGCCGACAGGAAGACCGCGAGCGCCGCGTAGCTCGCCGCCGCCAGCGCCTTGGCCGCATAGATCTGGCCACGGTCGACCGAGCGCGTGAGGATCGTCTTCAGCGTGCCGTTGCCGTCCTCGGCGGCGACGATGTCGCCGGCCACCAGCGACGCGATCAGCGGCAGTAGGAAGAAGGACTCGAACAGCAGCATCAGCACGGGCGTCGCGAGTCCCGACTGTGTGATCTGCGCGGCGAAGATGTTGTCCGCTTCGTGATGGTGGCGGTGCAGCAGCAGCTGGATCACGACGAACAGCAGCGGGATCAGACAACCCAGGAACAACCCCAGATAGGAGCGCTTCTGCGAGACGAGCTTGCGCAGCTCCCAGCGGTAGACGGTCAGCGTGCCCGCCCGCCGCGGCGCGGGGCGGGGCACCGTGCCGGCCTCGGCCGTGGCGGCGCTCATGACGCGCCCACGAGCGGCGTCGGGCGAGCCGGCTCGGCGACGGTGTCGCCCTCCTCGGTCAGGCGGAAGAAGAGATCCTCGAGTGTCGCCAGCTCGGGCGTCAGCGCGAGGATCGCGATCTCCTCGTGCGCGAGCGCAAGCGACAGGCGCCCGACGTGCTCCTCGTCGGCCTGCAAAGCGATACCGCTCTCGTCCAGCCGCACGCCCTCGACGCCCTGCTGGCGGCGCGCGACGTCCAGCGCACGGGCGTCGTCGCTCGTGCGCAGGCGATAGCCGGCGCCTCCCTGGCGGCGCAGATCGGCGAGCGCGCCCTCGTAGACGACTCGCCCGCGATCGACGATCGCGACGCGGTCGCACAGTTCCTGAACCTCAGGCAGCTGGTGGCTGGACAGCAGCACGGTGATGCCATTGCCGGCCAGGCGGCGGATCAGCAGCCGCATGTCGCGCATACCGCCGGGATCGAGGCCGGTGGCGGGCTCGTCGAGGATCAGCAGGCGTGGTTGGCGTAGCAGCGCCGCGGCGATGCCGAGCCGCTGACGCATTCCATGCGAATAGCCGCGCACCCGGTGGCCGGCGCGCGCGCTCAGCTCGACCGTGTCGAGCACGGCGTCGATCCTCGACGCGGCCTCGCCGCCGTCGAGCGCCGCCAGCAGCTCGAGGTTCTTGCGCGCCGTCAAATAGGGGTAGAAGCGCGGCGCCTCGACGAAGCCGGCCACGCCCTCCAGGGCGCGCGCACCGGCTCGCATCGGGTCGCGTCCGAACAGCTCGACGCTTCCCTCGGTCGGCGTGATCAGGCCCAGGGCCATGCGCAGCGTCGTCGTCTTGCCGGCGCCGTTCGGCCCAAGGAAGCCGTACACGTCGCCGGCGCCGACGTTGAGATCCACGTGATCCACCGCCAGCACCTCGCGATAGCGCTTGACCAGCCCGCGCGCCCTGACGGGCAGGGCCTCCTCCGTCATCTAGCTACAAACCTCGCGCGAAAGCCTCGATCGGCCCCGGTTCGAGGCTGCCCAGGACGAGGTAGCGGATGCCGGCGCGCTCGAACGTGAGCAGCGTTCCCAGCTCGCTCTGCAGCTCGGTCGCCGTCACCGAGCCGAGCTTGACGTGGGGGAGACCCGCCGGCAGCGAGCTCTGCGAGCCGTGCTGGCGCTGTTCGAGCACCGCGATCGCCGTCGGGCCATGGCCATGGATCGTCAGCTGCCCGTGGTCTTTCTCGGCGCTTTCTTTGTTCGCGTGCTCGTGCGGAATCTGCACTTCTTCGACCTTCGCGTCAGCCGGCGGCTGGATCTGGAAGACCGATTCGGCCACGGGCCCGTAGGAGATCGAGCTGGTTGTCAGCTCCAGGACTGGCGAGCTGCTCTGCGTCGAGTAGACGGCGGCCCGCAGCGGCACGCCGTTGTCCGCGTCGAAAGCGAGCGAGACGCCCGCGAACAGGCTGCCGCCCTGCTGCGGAGAGAGCTTTACTTCGTAGGCGGGACGACCGCCGATGTCGGCTGGTTCGGCCGCCGAGACGCGCGCGTGCTCGCTCAGGTGCGCGAGCGCGTGTTCGACTTCGCCCAACGTTGGCGGCGAACCACTCGGCTGATCCGTCGCGGAGCTCTCTTCCCGTGGCGCCTTCAGGCGGTAGAGGGTGTTCGAGGATGCGTCGTACAGCTCCAGCTCCGAGCCGTCGTAGACGATCTGCGTGTCGCCTTTTTCGGCTTGCAGCTCGATCCTCACCTCGCCGGCGGCCGACACCCACATGCGCCCCGAGGCACCGCTCAAAAGCGGGCTCGTCGCGAGGCTGCCACCGGTGCCTTCTTCGCCTTCGCCACTGGCCAGCTGCGCTCCGTCGAGCAGATGGTCCGTGAACTGGACTTCGGCGCTGAAGCCCTGCGGTCGCGGGGCCGAAAGGGCGTCGTGGACGGCCTGCGCGAGCGGCTTGGCGGGCGGCGTGGGCCCGCTGCCGAGCGCCAGCGCGAGGGCCGTGAGGGAGATTCCCGCCAGCACCGTGACGGCGCAGCCGATCAACAGGCGGGCGATCGAGACGCGGCGCAGCATGTTCACTTCCGAGAGCGTCCTTTCCCTTGATTCTCGGCCCACACACACGATAGCGGCGAGCATCGCTCCGACGCGCCGGATCGGACGAGACCACGCTCGGCCGGTCGGGCGGGGGTCCTTTCAGTCCCGCCACCCGATATCTTCTCGCCCGCATGGTCATCATCTTCGTGCTGATCTGGGTGTTGCTCGGGCTGGGCGTGTTCTTCGTCGCGATGCGCGGCGGGCCCAAAGGGGCGCGCGAGTCGCTGCACACCGAGCACCGCGCCGGCCAGCGGTTGGTGACGCTCGGCATCGTCGTGCTGTTCGTCTTCGGGCTGGCCGTGCCGGCGATCGTGCTCGCGTTCAACGGCGAGCACAAGGCCAGCGTCGGCGGCGGTGGCGTGCACCTGAACGCTCAGGAGCAGAAGGGCCGTGAACTGTTCTCCCACACCTGCGCGGTCTGCCACACGCTCGGCTCGACGAAGTCGGTCGGGCGCGTCGGGCCAGACCTCGACATCAGGGTCGGCGAGGACATCTCGACGCCAGCCGGACGCAAGGCGCTCGTGCTGAGCGCGATCAAGGAAGGCCGCGCCCGCGGCCTCGGTCAGATGCCCGCTTTGCTCTACCAGGGCAAGGAAGCCGAAGACGTGGCCGACTTCGTCGCCGCCGTCGCCGGCCACTGACGCTCCCGCTGAAGCAAGCGGCTTTGGCCACGCGTCGATAGCCCCTCGGCCGACCATCGGCTAACGTCCGCGCCGATGGCAGAGTTGCCGAGCACTCCCGAGGACATCAAGGCGTTCGTGCGCGAGCGGGACATCCGCTTCATACGCTTCTGGTTCACCGACATTCTCGGGCAGCTGAAGTCCTTCTCGATCAACGCCGCCGAGCTGGACGACGCCTTCGAGGCGGGCATGGGCTTCGACGGCTCCTCGATCACCGGCTTCAACGCGATCGAGGAGTCCGACATGATCGCGATGCCCGACCCCAGCACGTTCGCGGTGCTGCCCTGGCGGCCGGAGGAGCAGGGCGTCGGGCGCATGTTCTGCGACGTCATCACCCCCGAGCGCACGCCGTATGAGGGCGACCCGCGCCACGTGCTCAGGCGCGCGCTGGAGCGCGCCACGGCGATGGGCTTCGACACCTTCAACGTTGGGCCTGAGCTGGAGTACTTCCTGTTCAAAGACTCGCGCTCGACCGAAGTGCTCGACCGCGGCGGCTACTTCGACCTGACGGCGCTCGACGCCGGCTCGGATGTGCGCCGTGAGACGGTGCTCGCGCTGGAGCAGCTCGGCATCCACGTCGAGTACACCCACCACGAGGTGGGGCCGTCCCAGCACGAGATCGACATGCGCTACGCGGACGCGCTGAAGATGGCAGACGACTGCATGACGTACCGCATCACGGTCAAGGAGTACGCGATGAAGTACGGCTGGCACGCGACCTTCATGCCGAAGCCGCTGTTCGGCGAGAACGGCTCGGGTATGCACACGCACCAGTCGCTGTTCTCGGGCGGCAAGAACGCCTTCTACGACCCCGACGACCAATACTTCCTGTCCGACGTGGGCAAGGCCTTCATCGCCGGCCAGCTCAAGCACGCGCGCGAGATCTGCTCGATCTTCGCCCAGTGGGTGAACTCCTACAAGCGGCTCGTGCCCGGCTTCGAGGCGCCCGTGTACGTGGCCTGGTCGCGCCGCAACCGCTCCGCCCTGGTGCGGGTGCCGCTGTATCACCCCGGGCGCGAGAAGGCGACGCGCATGGAGCTGCGCTGCCCCGATCCGGCCTGCAACCCCTATCTGACCTTCGCCGTGCTGCTGCAGGCCGGCCTGGAGGGCATCGAGAAGGGGTACGAGCTGCCCGAGGCGATGGAGAAGAACCTCTACCACCTGTCCAGCGAGGAACGGCGCCGGCTCGGCGTCGAGCAACTGCCAGAGAGCCTCGGCGAGGCGATCGAGATCACGGCCGAGTCGGAGCTGGTGCTGCGCACGCTCGGCGAGCACATGTTCAACCGCTACATCGAGATCAAGCGCCAGGAGTGGGACGACTACCGCGTGCAGGTCTCCAGCTGGGAGCTCGAGCGCTACCTGTCGATTCTCTGAGACCCGGCTACTAGGCTCCGCCGGGCTTGCCCTTCTGGCAAATCGCTTCGTGTAGCTCGGTCGTCAGTTCCGTCACGCGCCGCGTCAGCTCGGTGTTCTGCTCCAGCATCCGCGTGTGCCGCTCGGCCAGCTCCTTGTCCAGGGTCAGCAGCGTCGTCTGGCGCGCCTCGGTCTCCTCGCGATGGGCCTCGAAGGAGCCGTCGCGGACTTTGTCGCGGTCGGCCTGGCGCGTCTGCGCGAGCAGGATCAGCGGCGCGGCGTAGGCCGCCTGCAGCGAGAAGGCCAGGTTCAGCGCGATGAAGGGATAGCGGTCCCAAGCGATCGCCTTCGTAATCGCGAGCGCGTTGAGCACGATCCACAGCACCACCAGCAGCGTCTGGGAGAGAATGAAGGCCGGCGTGCCGAAGAAGCGCGCGAAGCGCTCGGCCTGGATGCCGAACGTGTCGCCACCGAACGGGCGGTGGCGGTCCGCGATCAGGCGCGCGTCGGGCGTGGGCGCGGCGGGTGCCGGCGGCTCGCTTGGCACGATGCGGCTTTCGCTGCCGCGGCGGGCGATCCTGCCGCCGTCAGGCCACGCGCGGGGCGCTGGCCCCGGCCGGCACAGCGCAGGCGATGCCCCGCACGGGCGCCAGATACCAGTGCATCGCCTGCAGGACGTGCCCGAAGGCGCTTGGGTAACGAGGCGCGATCTCGCGCATCAGCGCCAGCACCGATACGGCATGGCGCTCGAAGTCGCCCTCGCCGGTCAGCTGGGAGAGGCGCAGCAAGCCCATCGCGGCGCTCGAAGCGCCGGCCGGAATCGGGCTGTCCTCCAGGTCCTTGCGCCGCGCGATCAGTACCTCCGCCTCAGCGGCGGTCGAGAAGAAGCCCCCGCGCTCGGGGTCGGCGAAGCGCTCGATCGTCTCGTGCCCCAACCGCTCGGCCAAAGTGAGCCAGCGCTCCTCGCAGGTGGCTTCGAACAGCGCCAGCGCGGCCTCGAGCATGAACGCCTGATCCTCCAGATAGCCGAGGATCTTCGCCTGCCCGTCGCGGTAGCTGCGCAGCAGGCGCCCCTCACCGTCGCGCAGCTCTCCCAGCACGAACTCCGCGCACTCGACCGCCGCCGCCAGCAGGCGCTCGCCTTCGCCGGCCGGCACCCAGTCCGGCGCCGCGGCGATCAGATGCGCGCCCGTCTCCGCCAGCGCACA
Organism: Solirubrobacteraceae bacterium; assembly: GCA_036490015.1. Classification (GTDB taxonomy): domain Bacteria; phylum Actinomycetota; class Thermoleophilia; order Solirubrobacterales; family Solirubrobacteraceae; genus Palsa-744. The sequence goes on from DASXER010000036.1 coordinate 11,559, forward strand.
GATCATCAGCGCGTTCCAGGAGGTCAGGCGCTTGTCGTCGAGCCCCGGGCGCACGCGTTCTTCGCGCAGCGCCAACAGCTTGCGGCGGATCTCCTCGCGCTGCTCGGCCGGCGGCTCGGGGCCGCGCGCCGTCGGCACGTTCAACCCCGGCTCAGGCGCGTGCGGATCGGAGAAGTTGCCCTGCTCGCCGACGCCGAGCCAGGCGATCGCAGCATCGGCGGTAGCACCCAGCGCGTCACGCAACTGCGAGACACGCAAAACATAAAAACGGCCCTCCACGCCCTCCGAATCCGCGTCCAGCGCGCTGTAGAAGCCGCCCTCCGGGCCACGCATCTCGCGCAGCGCCCAGCCGAGCGTGTCCAGGCAAACCTCCAGCAGCCCGCGCTCGCCGCTGGCCTGCCAGCCGTGCAGGTAGGCGCGTGCGAGCAGCGCGTTGTCGTAGAGCATCTTCTCGAAGTGCGGCACCGTCCAGCCGCGGTCCACGCTGTAGCGCGCGAAGCCGCCGCCGAGTTGGTCGTGGATGCCCCCGGCCGCCATCGCGCGCAGCGTCGCGAGCGCCATCTCGTGCTCGCCGCGTAGTAGCAGCAGCTCCAGCACCGAGGCCTGGGGGAACTTCGGCGCGCCGCCGAAGCCGCCCTCGGCGGCGTCGTAGGACTCGCGCAGCCCGGCCAGGGCTTCATCCAGTGCCTGCTCGGAGATGGGCTGCTGCGACGGCTCCAGACGCGCCGTCTGCGACAAGCTCCGCACCGCCCGCTCGCCGCCTGCTCTGATCTCGCTCGCGTTCGTCTCCCAGGACTCGGCGATCGCCTGCAGCACCTGCGTCCAGGCGGGCATCCCGTGGCGCGGCTCGGGTGGGAAATAGGTGCCGCCGTAGAACGGGACCTGCTCGGGCGTCAGGAACACGTTCAGCGGCCAGCCGCCGCGGCCCGTCATGCCCTGCACGGCCTCCATGTAGAGCGCGTCGACGTCGGGACGCTCCTCGCGGTCGACCTTCACGCACACGAAGCTCTCGTTCATCACGCGCGCGGTCGTCTCGTCCTCAAAAGACTCGCGCTCCATCACGTGGCACCAGTGGCAGGAGGAGTAGCCGATCGACAGCAGGATCGGCACGTCGCGCTCCAGCGCCGCAGCGAGCGCGTCCGCTCCCCAGGGCATCCAATCGACTGGGTTCTCGGCGTGCTGGAGCAGGTACGGGGAACTCTCGCCTGCCAGTGCGTTCGCCATCAGGGCACCCGCGCGAGCGGCGAGCGCGCCGCCGGCAGCGCCACCCGCAACCAGCTGCCTGCGATGCCGTTCGCGCTCGCGGCAACGGACGCTGTCGCGGGGATGCGCGCGTGGATCGCGTGACCATCGAGCGCGCCGGTCAGCTCGCCGCTGCCTGGCAGGCGCAGCCGCCCGTGCACGGCCGCCGAGCCGCCGATCGTCAGCTCCGCGCTCGTGCCGCCGTGGCGGCGAAGCAGGCCGAGCGACAGACGCCCGCTTAGCGTCACGCCGGGCACGTAGGAGAGCGCGTGCAACTGCACGCCCGACGAGGTGACGGTCATGTAGCCGCCGCGCAAGCCGCCGAAGCGCACGTTCGAGGGCATCTTGCCGAAGTTCAGCACCAGTCCCGCGACCAACATTCGCACGTCGGCAAAGGTGTCAAGCGCCGCCGCCGCGGTGCGCCCGTCGGCGCCGTGCGTCCCGTGCAGCGCCGCGATCCGCGACAGCCGCTCGGGCGGCGCCGGGGCCGGCGGGAAGATGTCCTTCGTGCTCGCCGGGCACGGCGCGATCGTGCCGGTCGTAAAGAAAGCGGTGAGCGCGTCTTTGGAGCAGGCGCTGGGATCCGCGCCGATCACCGAGTGGCCGGTGAACGGGACGGCCAGCACCTGAGCGTCGGGGATCAGCTTGGCCACCGCGAGCGCGTTGGCACGCGGCGTACGCAGATCCTGGCCGCCCGAGAAGATCAACGTCGGGACGTCTGGCAGCTGACCGGCGGGCGCGGGTGCGGATGAGGCGTCGGGCCAGCCGAGACAGGCGGGGATCGTCTCGTCGATCAGACCCGATTCGCTGCCGAAGGGGTAGAAGTCCGAAGGCGGCAGGCCGTTGAGCGCCGCTTCGGCTTCGACCGCCCGCGTCGCTTCGGGCGCCTGGCGCGCCCACGGAAACGGCGTCTCCTCGCACGAGGTCGCGAGAAACAAGGGCTCGTCGATGTCATCGCTGGCGCCGCTACCGGATGGGACCGTGCCTTCCAGCACGAGCAGCTGCGCAAGCGGCGCGTAGTCGCGATGGAAGG
>DASXER010000042.1:0-21264 GCA_036490015.1 Solirubrobacteraceae bacterium
ACTGCATCCACCCAACGCCCGACGAGCCCGGATACGACGCGGCCGAGATGCTCTACATCGACCCCGAGGAGTGCATCGACTGCGACGCCTGCGTCGAGGCCTGTCCGGTGGACGCCTGCTTCGCCGAGGACCAGCTGCCGACAGAGTGGGGTAAGTTCGCCCAGATCAACGCCGACTACTTCGCCAGCGGCGGAGCGGCCGCGGCCGGCTGATCGCGTCCCTGCTGGTCAGGAGCCGGCGGACGCGACGAGCGCGTCGCCTTCGGGCGAGCGCAGGTAGAGGACGAAGCGGGAGACGCGCCGGCGGCTGACGAGGCCGGCGTCGTGCAGCACGCTCAGGTGCTGTGAGACGCCGCCGCTCGTGATCCCGAGCGCGCCCGCCAGCTCGGTCGTGGAGCGCGGGCTGTCCAGCTCCATCAGCACTTCGGCGCGCACGCCGCCGATCAGCTTCGCCAATGCGTCCGGCGGCGCCGGACGATCGGGGCTCCACAAGAGGCCGACGCCGCGCGCCGGGTAGATGACGGTCGGTTGCCACGGCGGCGCGGTCACCATCGTGACCTTCGGCCACACGAACACGCTCGGCGTCATCAGCAGGCCGCGCTGGTCGAGGTTCAGCTCGGTGTCGGTCTCCTCGCAGGCCTCTAGGCTGAGCACGCCCTCGCTCCAGCTGACGCTCTCGTCGAGGTCGGCGAACAGCCTGCTCGTGCCGCCGTCGGCGATCTGGCGTGCGCGGTAGAGCACGTCCTGCTCCAAGAGCGAGTGGATGCGCGGCCACTGCTCGGCGAGCGCGGCGTCCCAATAGGCGCGCATCAGATCGGCGAGCTGGGCGATCGCGCGGCGCGGTTTGGACACGAACGGCTCCAGCACCTCGGGCAGACGCGCGCCGGCGTAGGCGACCTCTACCTCGGCGCGGATCTGCGACGTGGGCGTCGCGAGCATCACCGCCAGCTCGTCCTCCAGCTCCGCCAGCGGCCCGCTCGGCGGCGGGTTGACGAAGTCCGGGTTGTAGTTGGGGGCGGTCTGCAGCGCGCGCAGCGGCGTCAGGTCGAGGTCGGCGGTGCAGGAGCGCGTCTGCTCGGCCCAGGGCAGGTGCAGCGCCTGGCCGGCGGGGTCGTCGAGCGCCGTGATCGAGCGCGCCATCTCCAGCATCGGCGAGATGGCGAAGCGCACGCGCATCAGGGCCTCGGTGTCGAACTTGACCGTCAGCATTTAGATCACACTAAATGTGTTAGCAGATTGACAAGGTTTGGCGACACTACTTTCACCATGCCAATCAGCTCTCACATATCCCAATCCCTCGCCCGAGAGCGTCAGCGCGACCTGCTGCGCAAGACCGCCGCCGTCCTCCCTCAGGACGGCACCACGGTCACGCGCGAGCCGGATCGCGAGCCGTCGTCACGAGCGGCCTGGAGCGCAGCCGATTCGACATCTCCTGTCGAGCGGACGCACTCTCCGCTTCGTGCGCGACTCGCGGTGCGCGCCTGGCGTTAGCCGCGCGGCGCTGCTGGCTGGGAGCCTCGATACTCGGGATGCCGAACGTCGAAGATCGGTAGACCGTCGAGCTCCCCCGCCAGCAGCGCTCGCAGGCGAGTGGAATCGAAGCTGTGCGACTGCGGCGCGAGCGGGTTGACCGTCAACGCCAACAGCTCGATCGGCTTCAGCACTCGTAGCTCGATGCCCGCGCGACGGTAGTGCTCGACCGAGCGCTCGTGCAGGAACACCTTCGTCGGGTCCGGGGCGATGACCGTGAGTGTGCGTCCCTGGCTGCGCGCCGCGCGCGTGAGCGAGTCGAGGAACGGCTCGGGTAGCGCGCCGGCGACGATCAGGTGTCGCGCCTGTGGATGCTGGTCTAGCTGATTTTTAATTTGATGCTCCTCGGCAGTGAGCGCGAAGCGAGGCGGGAGCTCGTGGTGGTTCGCAAGGTCTCCGTCCACGAGCACGCTCGTGCCGGCGCGGGCCAGCTCCCGCAAGCGAGAGTCCGAGTCGACGCTCGGCAGCTTCACCAGCGCCACGGCGTCGCGGGTGCGCTCGACCACTTGCTCGATGTCCTCGGACAGGATCGCTCCAGTCGACATCACGAGCCCGTCGGCGACGTCCGGCGAGGAGGCCGCGCGGCGGTCGATGGCGCCGTCGATCAAGACCTGCTCGGCGCCCAGCGCGAGCATCTCATCAGCTATGTGCCTGGCGTCGAGGGCGGCGCTTGGCCCGGCGATCTCGACCGTTCCGCCGCCCTTCAGGCGCGCGATCAGCACCTCGCCCAGGGGCGTGCGGATCGCCGTCTTCGCGAGTAGCTCGTGCGGCACTCCGCTGGCCCTCAGCAGGCTGTCGGTGGTCGCCACGAGCGATCCGGCCACCAGCTCGATCAGCGGCTTCTCGATGCGGAAGTCGATCACGTCGTTCTGCTCGCCGTCGCGCCCGACCGAGGTCACGCCGACCGCACGCCCGGCGTCGGCCAGCTCGGTGAGGATGGCCGTCAGCGCGACCGTCTTGCCGGTGTTCTTGGCGAGCCCGACGAGCGCGAGCCGTCGCGCTGCAGCCGTCAGCTCGCTCAGCAGCAAAGCGGCTTCAGCTCGCTGGGACGGAGGAGACGCGGTCTGGGGTCTCGCGCGCGGCCAGCTCGCGCACCAGGAACGTCGCCAGATGATGCGGATATGTGCCTTTCGAGAAGCCGGCGTCGTACCCCAGCTCCTTGGCCAGCTCGTTGGACACGCGCGGTCCGCCGCAGGCGAGGATCATCTCGTTGCGGCGGCCCTCGGCCTCGACCATCTCCACCAGCTCGGTCAGGTTGTGCACGTGCAGCTGCTGCTGCGTGACCGTCTGCGAGACGAGGATCGCGTCGGCTTTGACTTCGATCGCCTTCGCCAGCAGCGCGCCGTTGGGGACCTGGCTGCCGAGGTTGTGGGTCTCGAACGAGCGGTAGCCCTCCAGGCCGTGGTGGCCGTGGTAGCCCTTGAGGTTGAGCATCGCGTCGATGCCGACGCTGTGCGTGTCGGTGCCGGTGGCCGCGCCGACGACGACGATGGGCCGCCCGAAGTGGCTCTCCGCGAAATGCTCGATCTCCTCCTCGGACATGTACTCGATGTCGAAGCCCTCGCCCTGCAGCGACTCGAAGTCGACGGTCTGCACGCAGCGCCCGAACAGCACGAAGTACGTGTAGCCCTCGGTCAGCTGCTCGTAGTGCACGACCTCGGGCTCCTCGAAGCCGATCTTCGCGAGCAGTTCCATCGCCGCCTTGCGCGCGGCCAGCGAGTAGGGGACGGGCAGCGTGAAGCTCATCTGCACGAGCCCGTCGCCGAGGTGGTCGGCGTACGGCTTGACGGCGCTGAGATCGACTTCCCTAGGCATAGCTGGCCTCGTGCATGAGCGCGGCGATCGGGTTCATGTAATCGTCGGCGGTGGCGACGATGCCCTCGAGCCCGCGGCCGTCGTCTACCTTGCGGCTGACGTCGCCGAAGGTCGCGCCCGCGACCGCCGCGAACAGCCCTTCCCCGGCGATCCGCTCGAGGATCGCGTGCGCGTCCGCGAGCACCTCTTGGGCGCGCGTCTGGATGATCCCGCCTGGCTTGAACTGGATCTCCTCGCCGAGGTCGCGCGCGCTGTTGAACACGTACTCGACGTTCTGCAGGCCGAGCACCCGGTCGTGGATGTGCGGCGTGTGGATGCCCTCGGTCGGCACGCCGATCGTCTGGATGCCCTGACCGGTCGCGATCGTGACGAGGTTGAACATCGTGTCGACGGCGTGCGTGCGGAACAGGTTGCCGTCCATGTGGCGCGTCGGCGGCATGTACTTGACAGGGCACTCGGGGAACAGCTCGCGGGTGAGCTGGGCCTGGGCCCACTCGTACAGGAGACCGTTGGTCACGGGCACATCGATCTCGAACGCGTCGCCGAGGCCGATCTGGCCGTCGGGTACGCCCGAGTCGCGCGCCAGCTGGTAGTTGATGAACTGCGAGGCGGTCACCGACGGCGCCGCTTCGATGCCGTCCGCGGTGCGCAGGTAGTTGTCCTCGCCGGTGTTGATCGTGACGCCGAAATAGCCGTTGATCATGCGCGAGATGCGCTGGTCGATCAGCCCGCGGACGATGTTGATGTCGCGGTAGAGGATCCCGTAGAGGGCGTCGTTGACCATGTTGTCGAAGCCCTCCCAGGCGCCCATCACGGCGATCTCCGACATGCACAGCCCGGAGCAGAAGCTCGACAGGCGCACGTAGCGCCCGTGCTGCTCGGCCCACTCGTCGATCGCCTCGCGCATGATGCGGAAGTTGGCCTGCGTCGCAAAGGTGCCGCCGTAGCCCTCGGTCGTCGGACCGTAGGGCACGTAGTCGAGCAGGCTCTGCGCGGTCGAGCGGATCACCGCCACGATGTCGCCGCCCGCCTCCGCCACCGCCTTCGCGTGCACGACGTCCTCGTACACGTCGCCGGTCGCGGTCAGCACGTAGCGCTGCGTGGCGGGCGTGCCGCCGAGGCGCTCGCGCGTCCGCGCGCGCTCTGAGAAGTTGCGCTGGATCTGCTCGATGTTGGCGCGCGTCTCGTTGAGGACGCGCTCGCGGACCGCCTGCTCGTCGGCGGCGGGCTCCAATGCGCACAGGTCCAGGTCGTTGGCGCTGACGGCTTCGGCGATCTGCTGCGGCGTGCGCTCGGTGCTGATCATCGCGTTGCCGAGCCAGTGCGCGATGCCTTGGCCGAGCTTGCCCTGCGCGTGCACCTGGTCGACCAGCACGTTCGGCAGCGGCACCCCCAGGTCGTCGGCGCCGTCGACGCCGAGCAGGCGCGTGACGCTGCGCTCGACCGACACGGTCGTGCGACCCGCGATCTCCTTCGCGACCTGCTCGGCGATGCGCTTGGCGGCCTCGCGGCAGGCGTTGACCACGCCCTGATCGATGCCCAGCTTCGAGGGGGAACTCATTTAAGGTCCCTCACGATCGGGAAAGGAATCACCTCGCGCAGCGTGTCGCGTTCGGTCAGGATCATCACGAGCCGATCGACGCCCATGCCGCCGCCGGCGGTCGGCGAGTAGCCGTACTCGATCGCGCGCGCGTATTCCTCGTCGTTGGGATGCGGCACGTCGGCGTCGTCGATCATGCGCCGTTTGCGCTGGTCGACGAAGCGCTGCCACTGGTCGATCGGGTCGTTCAGCTCGGTGTCGCCGCTGACCAGCTCGATGCCGCCGATGACCGCGTCGAAGTGTTCGGCCAGCTCGGGATGCACCGGGTGCCGGCGCGTGATCGGGAACGGCTCCAGCGGGAAGTCGAACACGTGCGTGGGCTGGTTGATCGTGCTCTCGATCTTCTTCGAGTAGATGTCGGCCACCAGCTCGGCCCAGGTGGCCGCCTCGACGAGCGGCTCTTCGAGCACCTCGGCCAGCTGCTCGCGGCTCGACCCCATGAAGTCGATGCCGCACTGCTCGAGCATGATCTCGCGCATCGTGACCCTGCGCCACGGCTTCGCGAGGTCGATCTCCTCGCCGTTTCGTTTGATCGTCGTGCGCCCGAGCGCCGCCTGTGCGACGTCGCGGAACATTTCTTCGGTCACGGTCGCGACGTCGTTGTAGTCGGAGTACGCACACATGAACTCGATGATCGTGAACTCCGGGCTGTGCTTCGGCGAGATGCCCTCGTTGCGGAACACCTTGCCCATGTCGTAGACGTTCTCCATGCCGCCGACGATCAGGCGGTTGAGGAACAGCTCGACCGAGATGCGCAGGTACAGGTCGCGGTCGAGCGCGTTGTGGTGTGTCGTGAAGGGCCTTGATCCTGCGCCGCCCGCGAGCGACTGCAGAGCCGGCGTTTCGACCTCCACGAAGGCGCGTTCGTTGAGCCACTTGCGGATCTCGAACACGATCTTGTGGCGCGTGAGGAACAGCTCGCGCGTCTCCTCGTTGGCGATCAGGTCCAGCTCGCGGTAGCGGTAGCGCGAGCCCGTGTCGCCCATGCCGTGATGCTTGTCCGGCGGCGGGCGCAGCGACTTCGTCAGCAGCGTGCACTCCGTGACCTCGAGCGCGAGTTCGCCGCGCATCGTCACGTACACGCAGCCGAGGATGCCGACGATGTCTCCGATATCGAGTGAGAGGATGCGGTCGTAGGCCTCCTGGCCGAGCGAGTCGGCGTGCACGACGATCTGGATCGTGCCCGACAGGTCGCGCACGTCGAGGAACGCGCGCTTGCCGTGCCCGCGGCGCGAGATCAGCCGGCCGGCGACGTGGTAGCCGAGCTCTGGGTGTGCGCCCTGCTCCAGCTGCGAGGGGTCGTGCGCCTCGCAGATGCTTGAGATCGAGTCGCGCTTGCCCCACAGCGTTACCGGTGGGTAGGGGTCGATCCCTTCCGCACGCAGCCGTTCCATCTTGTTGCGGCGTTCGTCGAATTCCGCCGCGGCGTCGAGGAGAGCGCCCTCGTCGAGGTCTCCCTCGGGGCGCTCCTCCTGCTCCTCGTCCTGTTGCTCGGTTGCTGGCATGTTGGTGAAAGATCCTTTCCCGGCTTGAGCTTGTCAAGCGGCCTGGTCACGGTCTCGCCCGCGCGTGGGCAGACCCGTGAGGACCCCACGGGGTCCTCGGTGCAGGTAGGGCATGTCGCGTCGGGCGATGGCCCGCGTCAGGCCATCGGAAGCGACATGCCCACGGGTTTGCGGTCTTCGGGCGCGTCCACCGCCGGGGTGGAGGGCTCGATGACGGGCAACGTGGGCAGTGACTTCGGGGCGATCGCGATCACGCCGCGCGCGAGCTGGCGCAAAGCCTGCGCCGCCGCGTCGTCTGGGTCGTGGATCACCAGCGGCAGGCCGTTGTCGGCCTGTTCGCGCAGCGGCATCGTCAGCGGCACCTTGGCAAGCAGCGGCACGTCCAGCTCGTCGGCCAGCTCTTGGCCGCCGCCCTCGCCGAAGAGCTGGAAACGCTCGCCGGAGGGCGTCGTGAAGCCCGACATGTTCTCGACGATGCCGGCGATCTCGAGCGAGACCTTGGCGGCCATCTGCGCAGCGCGGCGCGCGACTTTCTGGGCCGTCGGCTGCGGCGTCGTGACGATCAGGAACTGGGCGTGCGGCAGCAGCTGGGCGATCGTCATCGAAACGTCGCCCGTCCCAGGCGGGAGGTCGACCAGCAGGTAGTCGATCTGGCCCCATTCGACGTCTTGTAGGAACTGCGTCAACGCCTTGTGCAGCATCGGGCCGCGCCACACGACGGCGGCGTCCTCCTCAACGAAGAAGCCGATCGACATCACCTTCACGCCGTTCGATTCGAGCGGGATGATCTTGCGCTCGGCCGAGACGTCGGGCCGTGTCGCGCCGAGGCCGTACATGCGCGGGATCGAATAGCCCCACACGTCGGCGTCGAGGATGCCGACGCGCTTGCCTTCGGCCGTCAACGCGGCGGCGAGGTTGGCGGTCACGGTCGACTTGCCCACGCCGCCCTTGCCGGAGCCGACGCAGATCACGTTCTGCACGCGCGCGAAGCTGCCGGTCGGCAGCGCGCTGCGCGCGAAGCGCTCCTGCAGCGCGGCCTTCTGGGCTTGGTTCAGCACGTCGAAGTAGACGTTGACGTGCTTGACGCCGTCGAGCGGCTGCACCGCCTCGGCGACCATGACCTTGAACTGGTCCTTGATCGGGCAGCCCGGTGTCGTCAGCGAGACGGTCACGTCGACCACGCCGTTGGCGCTCATGTCGATCGAGCGCACCATGTCGAGTGCGACGATCGAGCGCCGCAGCTCGGGGTCGATCACGGCCTCGAGCGCCGTGCTGATCTCGTCCTTGCCCACCACTTCCTCCATTGTGGCAGCAACCAGCGGGACGTGCCGTGGATCCGCGGCGTGCGGGTGGGGGCCGTAGGGCTGGGTACAGTCGTTTTCAGGAGGACGCCGATGGCAGAGCGCGAGCAGATCTTCGAGGTTGGCCGGGAGCTGTTGCAAGGCCTCGACGCAGCGCGCTCTGGGCCGTTGAAGGCGCTCGATCGGCGTGGCATGGATCTCGCGACCGAAGACGCCGAGCTGAGGGCGGCGCTGCTGCGTTTCGTCGACGTCGCGCCGGCCTGCCGCTCGGTGGACGACCTCGCCTCCCACCTGTTGAGCTACCTCGACGAGCTGCACCAGCGCCCGGTGTCGCTGGATGTCGCGATCAGGATGGGCTCCAGCCGCGCTGGTCGCGCGGCGCTCGGCTCCGCGGCCCTGGCCGGCGTCCGTCACGTCGCCCATCGCTTCATCGTCGGCGAGACGGCGCACGACGCCGCGAAGGTGCTGCGCGGGCTGTGGGGCGAAGGCGCCGCCAGCTCGGTCGATCTGCTCGGCGAGGCGACCGTCACCGCCGCTGAGGCCGACCGCTATGCGGCCCGCTGCGCCGAGACGCTCGGCACGCTCGCGCAGCTGTACGGGGCGCTGCCGGCGCAGCCGACGCTCGAACGCGACGGCGCCGGCCCGATCCCGCGCGCAAATCTGTCCGTGAAGGTCTCGGCGCTCACGCCGCTCCTGCGCGCCGAGGCGCCGGAGCTCGGCGAGCGTGACGCGGCTCCGCGCCTGCGCGAGCTGCTCAGGTTGGCGCGGCGGCTCGATGCTCACCTACACGTCGACATGGAGTCCTACGACTCGCGCGAGGCCGTTGCCGATCTGGTGCTGTCGCTGCTGTCCGAGCCCGAGTTCGCCGACGGGCCGAGCGTGGGGCTGGTGGTGCAGGCCTACCTGCGTGACTCGCCCGAGCTGTGCGAGCGTGTGATTGCCTGGGCCCAGAGCAGCGGGCGCGTGCCGCCGCTGGTCGTGCGGCTAGTCAAGGGCGCCTACTGGGACCACGAGGTCGTCGACGCGCGTCAGCACGGTTGGCAGCCGCCCGTGTTCGAGCACAAGCGCGAGAGCGATCGGAATTTCGAGCTGCTGACGCGGCGGCTGCTGCAAGCGCGCCCGCACGTGCGACCCGCGATCGCCAGTCACAACCTGCGCAGCGTCGCGTATGCGATCGTCGCCAACCGCGAGCTCGGTGGCGCCGAGCGCGACGTCGAGTTCCAGGTCCTGCGCGGCCTCGGCGACGAGCTGGGGCAGGCGCTGGCCGCGGCCGGCCTGCGCGTGCGCGTTTACTGCCCGGTCGGCGATCTCGTGGCGGGCATGGCCTATCTGGTGCGGCGGCTGTTGGAGAACACGGCCAACGAGAGCTTTCTCGCCGAGCAGGCGCGTGGCCTGCCGCTCGAGCAACTGCTGGCGGCGCCTTGAGCATGGCGCTGGCGCCGTTCGCGAACGAGCCGACGTTGGAGTTGCGCCGCGCGGCGGTGCGAGAGGAGTTGCTCGACAGCCTGCGCAAGCTGGATCGGCGGCTGCCGCTGCGGGCGCCGACGCTGCTCGGGGGTGAGAGTCGCGGCGGCGAGGAACTGCTCTCCACAGATCCCGGCGAACCCGAGCGCATCGTCGCGCTGGCCCCGCGCTCAGGGGCGGAGGAGGCGCGCGCCGCGGTCGACGTGGCCTCCGCATCCGCGTCGGGCTGGGCGCACGAGCCGGTCGAGCGGCGCGCGGAGGCGCTGCTGGGGGCGGCACGCTGGATGCGCGAGCGCCGTGGCGAGCTGGCGGCGTTGTGCGTGCGCGAGTGCGGCAAGCCTTGGCTGGAGGCCGACGCCGACGTGGCCGAGGCGATCGACTTCCTCGAGTACTACGCCCGCCGTGCGCTTGCGCTGCAAGGCAAAGACGACGGTTCGGCGCCGCTGCTGCTGCAGGCGCCCGGCGAGCGCAACACGATCAGCTACCGCCCGCGCGGCGTGTGCGCGGTGATCGCTCCATGGAACTTCCCGCTGGCGATCCCGACGGGCATGAGCGCGGCGGCGCTCGTGAGCGGCAACAGCGTCGTGCTGAAGCCCGCCGAGCAGGCGCCGGGATGCGGCGCGAAGGTGGCCGAGGCGCTGCGCGCCGGGGGCGTCCCGGCGGACGTGCTGTGCCTGCTCCAGGGCGAGGCCGAGGCCGGCGCGGCGCTCGTGGCCGACGAGCGCGTGCAGACCATCGCCTTCACCGGTAGCGCCCGGGTCGGCGTCGAGATCATGCGCGCCGCGGCCGAGGTGCGTACGGGGCAGCGCGACATCAAGCGCGTGATCGCGGAGATGGGCGGCAAGAACTGCGTGCTGATCGACTCCGACGCCGACCTCGACGAGGCAGTGCCCGCGATTGTCACCTCGGCCTTCGCCTACGCCGGCCAGAAGTGCTCGGCTGCCTCGCGTCTGCTCGTGCACGAGTCGATCGCCTCACTGCTGGGCGAGCGACTCGCGGGTGCGGTGCAGAGGCTGCGCGTCGGGCAGGCTGAGGAGTTCGGCGTCGACCTCGGCCCGCTGATCGAGCGCCAGGCGGCCGAGCGGCTCGACCGCTACCGCGAGGTCGCCGAAGCGCAGGGCGCCGAGGTCGTGAGCGGCGCGGAGGGCGCCGACTTCGACGGCGCGGGTTGGTTTCGCCGGCCGCTGCTCGTCAGCGGCCTGCCGTCGGACTCGGAGATCCTGCGCGAGGAGATCTTCGCTCCACTACTCGCGTTCGAGGCGGTCAAGGACCTCGACGCGGCGTTGGAGCGGGTCGATGAGCTGCCGTTCGCGCTCACGGGCGGACTGTTCTGCCGCGACCCGCACACGGTCGAGCGCGTGGCGGCGCGGATGCCGGTCGGCAACCTATACGTGAACCGGCACATCACCGGGGCGATGGTCGCCCGTCACCCGTTCGGCGGCAACCGGCTATCGGGCAGCGGCTTCAAAGCCGGTGGGCCTGACTACCTGCTGCAGTTCATGCAGGCGTCGGTCCTGAGCGAGAACGTGATGCGCCACGGCCTCGTCGTTTCTTGAAGCATTCGCCGCCCGTTGATTAAAATGACCCGCGGGCGGTGGGGGCCGCCCGCGGGTCGAGGGAGGAGAGGGTGCTACTACTGCCGGCGGGATATGAGGCCGGCAGACTCTCCCGCGTCGGGCCTCTCCAGCCCGGGCGGGGGAAGTCGGTGAGCGTTGGCTCTAGACGAGGCTCAGGATCCGCTCCTGGACCTGGTTGGCCAGCTCGGGGACGCGGTTAGCCAGCTCGGAGCCGTTCTTCGCGATCGACTCGCGACGAGCCTCGAGGTCGCTGAACGTGCCGTTGACGGTCGACTCGATCTCCTTACGACGCTGACGCAGTTCGCGCTCGACGCGCACGCGCGCTTTGCGGACCTCGCGCTCGAGGCGCTTGCGAGCGGTCTCGCCACGACGCTCGAAACGGCGCAGCTGAGCCTGGGCCTTGCTGCTCGAGGAGTAGTTGGAGAACGTGTCGCTGACCGTCGAGACGACGCGCTCGCGGGCGATCAACGCCGCGCCGACGGGAATCAGCACGGCGCGCTCGGCGTAGTCGCCGAAGACGCCGGCGGTCTCACGCGTGGCGGTCTGGCTGGACTTCACAGCGGCGCCGGCCTGGTTGGCGGCACGGGTACGCGCTGCTTTGGCCTGCGTGGTTTTTTTGGCGGCGGCCGGTTTACGGGCGCTCTTGGCGCGCGGTTTGGCCGCTTTGCTCGAAGGTTTGGTGGCGGTAGGCATCTCGGTTGGATCTCCTGTGGTCTTCCTCGCCCTGTGTGGGCGGGTTACTTGGTCTGTTCGTATCTCGCTGCGACTGCTCGGTCGAACACCTGTTTGTAACCCGTGCGAGGAAGATCGTTACACGGCGATCGTATCAGCTCGTAAAAGCCTGTAACGATGGGTCTCCCACTCCAGCAAGTTTGTGACACACGGAACATTCGTTCGACCGGGCCGTGCGCCCGAACCACATACCCGCGTGCCGGGGACGGCAAACGCGGTCGAACAGAGTGCGGCTGCGTCAGACGTCGATCTAGGCCGCGAGCGGGGCGGTGCGCGCGACCCACTCGGCTGGCTTCTCCAGCTCGGCCGGGGTGGGGAGCGCCTCCGCCGAGCGCCAGGCGCGCGCCAGCCCCTCGGGGCCGGCCTCCGCCACGACCGCGTCGCAGAAGCGCCGGCCCTGCTCGTACTGGCGCATCTTCAGCTCCAGCCCCAGCAGCCGCTCCAGCACGCGCCAGGGCAGCCCGCGCTGCGTGCGACGGCGCGTCATCGCGCTGCGCAGCGTCGCCAGCGACGGCAGCACCTCCGCGCCGACGGCGTCCATCGTGTGCTCGGCGTGGCCCTCGATCAGCGACATCGTGGCCTGCATTCGTTCGACCAGGCCCCAGCGCTCCTCGCCAATCGTCAGCCGCATCAGCTCCCCGCGCCGCGCGAGGTCCATCATCGAGCGCAGCTCGCCGACGTCGCCGAACCTGCCGAGCAGGCCGGTGAGCCCGCCGCCGTCCTTGCCCTCGTCCTCGCCCTTGCCTGAGCCGCCTCCGTCGCCGTTCCCGTCGGCCTCGTCCGCGATCCCGAGCGTCACCTGGAGCCCGTCGAGCAGCTCTTCGATCATGCCGGCCAGATGGGCGCGCAGCCATGGCGCGCCGGAGAACTGGACCGCATGGGTGATCTCGTGGATCGTCACCCACAGCAGCAGCTCGTCGCGATCGACGCCGAGGTTGCGGGCGGCCTGCGCGAGGTTCGGCGCCAGCAACAGCAGGCGCGGCGGCACCGAGTCGTCGAGCAGCGCGAGGTCGTACTGGCCGAGCACGCGCTGGGAGAGCATCCCGGTGAGCGCGCCGATCTGCGCGCCGAGCAGCAGCCCGGAGAAGGAGCGCATCGGTCCGGCCAGTAGCCCTCGCTGTTCGCCGAGCTTGTCGGTCAGCGGCGCCAGCAGCGGGCGCATCGAGCGCAGGTTGGCGGCGATCCAGGAAGAACGGTCGACCAGCTCGAGCGCGGGCAGCTCGCGACCGATCGACAGCAGGCTGTAGTCGCTCACGCGCGCGGCGAAGTCGTGCGCGCGTGGCTCGACGGTTCCGAGGCGCACGCCGTCGTACGGAGGTGAGCCGGCGATCAACTCGCCGATCCTTTGCGCGGTGCCCCAGTCGATGGCCTCCACGAAAAGAGCGTAGCCGGGCCGGGATCGTGCCCCCGTACCCGCGTATCCTTGGCACGTGCCTGGCCCGAGAACCCTGCCATCGCCCGCCGAGCAGGTCGGCGCCAGCGTCGAGCCGTCGGCGTTCCTCAAGCGCGCCGAGGTCAGAGACGTGCTCGCGTGGCTGAGGCTGCTGATCGAACCGCAGGACGCCGCCGCCGTCGTGAGGGCGCTCGGCCGCCCGCCCGTCGGGCTGCGCCAAGTAGACCTGGCGCGCGTGATCCAGGTGATCCGGCGGCGCAAACTCGACCTCGTCTCAGGCCTGACAGCGGCGACCGAGTCGCCCCAGGTCCCGCCCGAGGCGCGCGAGCGCATCCAGCGCTTCGTCGAGATTCACCGCGCCTCGAATGCCGAGCTGGTCGCGGGGCACGAGCCGGCCGGGTTCCTGGCGCGTCTGATCGAGCGTCTGGCGGCGGCCCCGGGAAGCGCGTTGCTCTCGCCCGAGGAGGCCGCGGCGCAGGCCGACAGCCTCGAACGCTTGCGCGCGCTGGCGGCTGAGTTCACGCGCGAGCGCCCCCAGGCGCGGGTGGCGGATCTGGTGCGCCACCTCGCGACGGTCGTCCCCGAGCAGGTCGGCGACGCGACGGAGCAGGGCGCTGCCGGCGCGACCGTCGAGGATCGCCTGCGGGCGGCCATCGCGGCGCTGCGCGAGGAGGTGCTCGGCAGCGTCACGCGCATCGGCGGGCGCCTGGCCGAGCTGCGGCTCGACACCGACCTCGACATCTCGCACGGGATCGTCCGCTACCTGGAGCTGATCAAGCTCTCGGCGCTGTTGCAGCGACCCGAGGACCAGGAGCTCGCCGAGGCGCTGCAGGACATCAACGGACGCCTGCTCGCCGCCGCAACGCCGCTGCAGCGCGAGATCCTCGCGACCTCGACGCTCGACGACGGCGTGCTCGCCGGCGGGGAGCTGGAGCCGCGCCTGGCGCCCGGAGCGTTCGGCTTTCGCGAGGAGCACTCGCTCGTGCCGTTCCTGCCACGCAAGGGCGAGGGCCTGGCGTTGTCGGCGTCCGATATCGAGACCTACCGCGGCTGTCCGCTGCGTTACAAGTTCGCGCGCGTGCTGCGCATCCCGAGCGAGCAGACGGTGCACCAGCGTTTCGGCATCGCGGTGCACCAGGTGCTCGAGCGTTTCCACACCGACGGCGGCGACGGCGGCGAGCGCGCGCTGCAGGATCTGCTCGACACGAGCTGGCGACGCAGCGGACTCGGCTCGGAGGGCTACGAGGGCGAGCTTCTGGAGAAGGCGCGCGTCGCGCTGCACAGCTACCACGCGCGGCTGGAGACGAGCGACGCCCGTCCGGTGTGGTTCGAGCGCCCGTTCTCGTTCCGTCTCGGCCCGCACCACCTGCGCGGCCGGGTAGATCGCGTCGACCGGCTCGCGCCCGTGCCGGGCGAGGGCCCCCAGCCCGAGCGCTATGAGCTGATCGACTACAAGACCTCGCGCCCCAAGAGCGCCGAGCAGCTCGGCGAGGACATCCAGCTGTCGCTGTACGCGCTGGCGGCCAGCGAGGACTGGGGTCTGGAATGCTCGCAAGAGGCCTACTACTACGTGCTCGACGACCTCAAGGTGCAGGTGCCGCGCGAGGCGCTGGCCCCCGATTGGGTGCGCGACGTCGTTCTAGAGGTCGGCGAGGGCATCATGGCCCAGGAGTTCGACCCGACCCCGTCACGCGCGGCGTGCGGCATCTGTGACTACCGCATCGTGTGCCCGGCCGCTGAGCTGTAAACGGCGGGCTGGCTCAGCGTCCGCGCTGGCGCAGGAAGCGCTGGAATTCGCGCGCCAGGATGTCGCCCGACGGCACGTCCTCGGTCGGCTCGGGCTCGTTCTCGGTCGCCTGCTCCAAACGCTCGACGAAGGCTTGGATGTCGGGGTCCGACTGCACCGCGAGCCCGACCTGGCGTTCGTAGTCGACCGCCGCCGACTCCAGCTCTGAGACGTCGATCGAGACGCCGATCAGCACTTCCAGGCGCCTCAGCAGCGCCAGCGCCGCCTTCGGGTTGGTCGCCGCCGCGACGTAGTGCGGCACGGCCGCCCACAGGCTCGCCGACGGCAGGCCGGCGTTCGCGCAGGCCGCGTGCAGCGCGCCGACGATGCCCGTCGGCCCCTCGTAGGAGGACGGCTGGATGCCGAGCCGCTCGCTCAACGCGGCATCGGAGGTGTGGCCCGTCATCGCGACCGGGCGCGTGTGCGGAACGTCGCCGAGCAGCGCCCCCAGCGACAGCACGACCTGCACGCCCAGCGCCTCGGCCAGGTCGACCATCAACGCGCAGAAGGTGCGCCAGCGCAACGACGGCTCGACGCCCTGCACGAGCACCAGGTCGCGCGCGGCGCGCGGCGCGCGCGCCTCGAAGATCTCGACGCTCGGCCACGAGATCTCGCGCTTGTCCTGCTCACCCAGACGGATCGTCGGCCGGTTGGCCTGAAAGTCGAAGAACTCCTCCGAGTCGACCCGCGCGAACGGGCGCGCGTCGAGCGAGCGGGCCAGGAACGAGACGGCGCTCGAAGCGGCGTCGCCGGCGTCGTTCCAGCCCTGGAAGGCACACACCAGCGCTGGCGCCCGTAGGCCGTCTGGACGGCGGTCCCAGATCAGCGGCTGCATCCGAAGCACCGTACATCATGGGCCGATGACGCCCGCGACCACGGCGAAAGACGAGCAGCCGCCCACCGTCGCGACGCTGCGCGACCGCGACCAGGTCGACGGCGTGTTCGCGTGCACGCGCAAGGAGCGCCAGCTGACCCGCGCCGGCTCGCCGTACCTCAACATCGAGCTGCGCGACAGCACGGGCGCGATCAAGGCGCGCGCGTTCCGCGACGCCGACCTGCTCGCGGGACGCTTCGAGCGGGGCGAGCTGGTGCGCGTCGCGGGGCGCGTCGAGCGCTTCCGCGAGGAGCTGCAGATCGACGTCTCGGCGATCGCCCGCGTCGAGGACGCCGAGACCGACCCGCGCCGTTTCCTTCCCACCGCCTACCGCGACCTGGACGAGCTGGACGGCTTCCTCGAACACCTCGCGCGCGAGGTCTACGAACCGGGCCTGCGGGCGCTGTTGGAGCGGCTGCTCGGCGACAGGCAACTGCGCGAGCAGATCCGGCTTGCGCCGTGCAACATGCCGGCCCCGCCGGGTTCGGGTGCAGGTGGGGGCGGCACCGGCGGTGGGCGTGGCAGCCAGGGCGCGGGCGCCCATCACGCGTACCTCGGCGGCCTGTTGGAGCACACCGTCGCGGTCGCGACGCTGGCGCTGGAGCTGTGCACGCTGCACCCGCGTCTAGACCGTGACCTGCTCCTGTGCGCGGCGATCGTCCACGACCTCGGCAAGACACGCGAGTTCACCTACGGCGCCGAGGTCAGCCGCAGCGGCGAGGGCGCGATGCTCGGCCACGTGGAGCTGGGCCTGCGCCTGCTCGCCGAGCGAATGCCGGCGCAGCTGCCGGCCGAGCGCCGTCTTTTGCTGGAGCATTGCGTGATGACCCATCACGGCCCGCAGGACTCGGCCACGGGACGCTTCGCCTGCCCGGAGGCGCTCGCGCTCTACCGCTCGAACGCGCTCGACGCGCAGGTCAAGGGCGCGCTCGAGCACGGCTTCCCGCTCAGCGCCCGCTGAGGGGGCGCATCTGGGCGGGTCAGGAGGGTTACAAAACCTCCTCAAGGGAGCGCATTCAGGTGCCGATGAGTCTGTTGATGGGCGATGCCGCCACCTCAACGGTCGCTCCCGACGACGCCGCTGCCGCGCAGCCAGTCGCCGACGACGATCGCCGCCAGGGCTCGCGTCAGCCGGGCCGGGGCGAAAACGGCCTCTACCCGCCCAAGAACACCGGTCGCTCGACGCGCATGATCGGCGAGGTCGTCGTCGATCTCGGCTTCGCCGAGGAGAACGTCGTCGAGGAGGCCGTCACCGCCGCTCGCGCCCAGGGTCGCCCGACCGGTCTCGTGCTGGTCGAGCGCGGCGTGCTGCGCCACGACCAGCTCGCCCGCGTCGTCGCCGAGCGCTTCGGCCTGGACTTCGTCGACCTCGCCGTCTACGACCTCGACATGGGGGCCGTGAACATGGTTCCCGTCGAGACCGCCAAGCGCTACCAGGCGGTGCCGGTCGGTTTCACCGACGACGGTTCGGTGCTGCTGGCGATGGCCAACCCGACGAACGTCCTGACGATCGACGACATCGGCATGATGACCGGCCGTCGCATCCGTCCGGCGGCCGCCTCGGTCGAGGACCTGAACCTGCTGCTGGCGCGCCTGTCGCAGATGGACGCCTCGATCGAAGACTACGCCGAGGACGAAGACGCCGGTGACGACACCAGCCTGCTCGTCGACGAGGCCGACAGCGACGCTCCCGTCATCAAGCTCGTGCACTCGATCGTCGCGCAGGCGATCGGACAGGGCGCCTCCGACATCCACGTCAACCCGGAGGAGGGCGACTCGCGGGTGATGTTCCGCGTCGACGGCGTGCTCGCGCCCGCGGCGACCATCAAACGCAAGATGTCCGGCGGCGTCGTGTCGCGCATCAAGATCATGGCCGACCTCGACATCTCCGAGAAGCGCGTCCCACAGGACGGGCGCTTCGCGCTGACGGTCGACGGCCGCCGCGTCGACATTCGCGTCGTGACGCTGCCGCTCGTGCACGGCGAGGGCGTCGTCATGCGCATCCTCGACAAGAGCGTGGTGGTCGACGGGATCGAGTCGCTCGGAATGCAGACGGCCGAGCAGCAGCTCTTCGAAGCTGCCATCAAACGACCCAACGGCGCCGTGCTCGTCACGGGCCCGACGGGCTCGGGCAAGTCGACGACGCTGTATGCCGCGCTGCATCTCGTCAACGACGGTGAGCGCAGCGTGCTGACGATCGAGGACCCGGTCGAGCAGCGCATCCAGGGCATCAAGCAGATGCAGATCGCGCCCAAGGCGGGCGTCACCTTCGACGTCGGCCTGCGCTCGATGCTGCGTGCCGACCCCGACGTGATCATGGTCGGAGAGATTCGCGACAGGGAGACCGCTCACATCGCGGTCGAGGCCGCGCTGACCGGCCACCTCGTGCTCTCGACGCTGCACACGCGCGACGCGCCGAGCGCGCTCGGGCGCCTGATCGACATGGGCATCGAGCCGTTCCTCGTCTCCTCCGCGGTCGACTGCATCGTCGCCCAAAGGCTGGTGCGAGCACTGTGTCAGCACTGCAAGCAGCCGCAGAAGGTCTCCGACGCGGTGCTCGCCGAGCACGACCTGTCGGGCGCCGAACCGTACGAACCCGTCGGCTGCTCGCGCTGCGGCGGCAGCGGCTACCGCGGACGCGTCGGCATCTACGAGGTGATGAGCGTCAGCGAGCGGATCCGCAACCTGATCCTGGAGCGCGCGGCCGTCGACGACATGGTCGCCGTGGCGCTCGAGGAAGGCATGTTGCGCCTGCGCGACGACGGCCTGCAGAAGGTCCGCGACGGCGTGACCTCGATCGCCGAGGTCGAACGCATGACGACCAGCCTGCTCTAGTTTCTCGGTCCGGTCGGCTAGTCGTCGCCGAGCAGAAGCGAAATGCGCAGCGGGCCCGCAGGGAATGCTTCGGCGGTGAACGTGTAAGCGTCGTAGCTGTGCCCGGCGTACTGCACTTCGCCGCGTGTGGGCACGCTCGCCGGCCCCGGCTTCAACGAGCCTTCGACCTGACCACCGCTGGTCCGCATCAGCACTTCGGCGCCCGTGAACAGGCGCGCGAGCTTCATGTAGCCGGCGTCGTCCTGGATCGCCATCTCGAAGCGCCCGACGAGGTGGCCGTGGCTGTCGTGCAGCTCGCCGGCGACGGGGGCGAGCACGTGCGGTCCGCCGAGGTCGTACAGCAGCCGTTCCTTGCCCCCGGAGCCGGAGCCGGAGCCGCCGCGGGTGGTGGTGGCGGCGGTGGCGGTGGGCACCGTGACGCGCACACGGACGACGTGGATGTGGGCCGCGAAGAAGCCGACGATCGCCGCCCGCGCCGCCGGGACGCTGCGTCGTTCGGCCGCTTCACGCAGTGCGGGCGAGCGTTCGACGCGGCGCAGGATGCTCTTGGTGTACGCGCTTTCGTGCTCCTCTTTGTAGATCCGTTCGCCGACCGTGCCGAGCGCTTCCACGCGCGCCTCGGCGAGCGAGGACCCCTGCTGGCAGGTGGCGGAGGAGGCAGGCACGAGCAGCACGATCTGAAGCGGCGTCGCGGGGTAGGCCGCGCCGGGCAAGGCGATCGCCTCGTATGCCGTGCCGGCGAGCGTCAGCGGCGTCGGGCTTTCGCCGTGCAGTTCTGCCGCCGGTGGTGTGGCCGGGATCGTGCCCGCCACGCGCCGGCCACCGGACACGAGCACCAACTCGCCGCCGGTCACCTGGTGTGTTACCTGCAGGTAGCTCTGCTCGGACTGCGTGGAGAGCACGTAGCGCGCGTCGGTGTGGGGGATCGAGCCGGACACGGGGGCCAGCGCGCTGCCCGAGCCGGCGGTCGCGAAGGTGCGGCCGCCGTGCTGCACTTCGACGCGGACGATCTGCCCCGCCAGCAGCGAGCGCAAGGCGGCCGCCGCCGCTCCGGCGTCGTCGGCACGGATCGCTTGCGCGAGCGCCGGGGAGCTGCGCACGCGATGGATCGCCTCGCCAACGACCACACCATGACCGGCCGCGTGGTAGACGCGCCGCGCGACTTCGCCAAGCGTGCTCGCGACCGCGCCTTGGCACTGTGCGCTCGTGAGCGGGCCTTCGTCGCGGCTGGCGTGCGCGGAGCCGCAGGCGGCGAGTCCGAGCGCGAGCGCGAAGCAGCCGGCGACCCTCGCCAGGGGCCTGGGGGTGAGCCTTGCTCGCACCCCGCAGAGCCTAGACATTGGGACGTGGCGCCCGAGCCACGAGGCACCGGGCGCCATACCCAAGCGTTACTTGTGCGTCGCAGCGGGCTTCTTGGCGGTCGTGTGCTGCTACTTTTTCTTCTTCCTGTGGGACACGGTCGGCGCGCGCGGTTCGAGGCGCGTGCCGCCCGAGAACGAGTCCGCCGGGCAGCCACGTGGGCGGCCGAGGTCGAACGGCCCGGAGATCGCCTGCGTGACGATGCTTTTTTCGAGGTACGCATAGGTGACCGTCAACAGCGGATCGACGCGCGGCTCGGCGCAGAGCTTCTTTTCGATCGAGAACTGGCCGGTGATCACCTCGTAGCTGGCTTTCGCCAGGCCGACGCAGTTGACCGCGTAGCCGGGCACTTCACCCGAGCAGGAGAAGGTGTCTTTCAGCGGCGTCCCTTCCTTCATGCCGGTGGCCGGAATGGTGCTCAGCAGCGGCGCGCCCTGCTCGCCGGTGACGGGCACCTGGGCGGCCAGCTGGTAGCCGGTGATCGGGCCGTCGCAGAAGAAGTCGTACTTGACCTGCTGTTCTTCTGAGCCTTCTTCAGGCGATCCGGCCGAGACGTGCCCGGAGCAGGTGTAGTTGTTGGGGTTCGATTCTTCGGCCCGCACGATTGCCGGCGCCGCGAGCAGAAGGGCGAGGGAGCCCACGATCGCGGCCAGCCACCGTGAGGTGGGGCGGTGGGCTGTCAGTGAGTCGTGCAACGAGGGTCTCCGTTCATGGGTCGGTTGGGGTTGGGTTTGCATGTGTATGTGTGTGGCTCTCATCCGTGCAGGAGCTTTTCGAGGCTCTGCCTGGGTGAAGTCGCGTTGAAGGCGACCGACGAGCGGCCGGCCTTGGCGAAGGGGGAGAGGAGCAGCACGCCGGCCGGGGGCTGGTAGGTGAGCGTGGCGCTGGAGGCGCCTTCGGGCAGCCCGCTCTGGGCGGCGAGGCCGACGGTCGCGAACGTGATCACGACGAGGCCGTGTTCTTTGTAGGCCGGCGTGGAGGTGATCGTGGCGAGCGTCGCCTTCAGGAATTCGTCGGCGGCGGTGAGCGCGCCGGGCGTTTCGGGCTGGCAGGCGGCGCCGGCTTCGCCTTCGGGGCAGGCGGGCTGGACGATCGTGCGCAGCAGCGGCGGCACGCTCGTGGAGGAGGGCGGTTCGGCGAGCGCGCCGTCGCTGGCGAAAGCCGCGCCGTTGAGCGCCGACCAGCCGTTGAGCAGGGTGCCCTGGGCGATCGTCTGCGCGATGAAGGGGGCCGAGCTGGGCGCCGCGATCGCCGCCGGGAAGCCGGTCCCGTTCAGCTCGATCAGCCACACCGAGGCGATCGGCGGAAGGGTTTTTTTGGTGGCGGATTTCTGTTTGCCGGTTTCTTCCTTTTCGCCGGCGCCGGACCGTTCTTCTTCTTTTGAGGTTGATGTTCCGCTGGATTTGGCGGGGGCTTCGGACGCGCTCGCTGTTGCCGACGCGCTCGCTTGTTCGCTCGTGCCGGTGCTGTGCTTGGGGGCGATCGCCGCCGCGT
>DASXER010000080.1:0-18663 GCA_036490015.1 Solirubrobacteraceae bacterium
GCGCGGCGCTCGGGGTCGGACAGGATCTCGTAGGCCTCGGCGGCCTCCTTGAACTTCTCCTCGGCCGACGGGTCGTGGGCGTTGACGTCGGGGTGCAGTTCGCGCGCCTGCTGGCGGAAGGCTTTCTTGACCTCCTGCTCGCCCGCATCGCGCGCGATGCCGAGCACCTCGTAGGGATCGCGTGGCATCTAGACGGTTAGTTCTCGGCGTATGCGTCTTCGACGAAGCGGGACAGCTCGAAGGCGGCCTCGCGCACGGTCGCGATCGCACGCGGGTAATCCATGTGCACCGGGCCGATCAGCGACACGGTGCCGAGCTTGCGTGCGGCCACCCCGTACGGGGTGGCGACGACGGCCAGCCCGTGCAGCGCCGGCAGCTCGTTCTCGTGGCCGATGCGCACGTAGACGCCGGGCTCGGCGAGCGCCTCGCGCAGCACGCGTAGCAGCGCGACGCGACGCTCGAGCAGGCCGATTAGCTCGTTGACCTGGCTCGTGTCCTCGATCTGTCCGCCGGCGATCAGGCGCGCCGTGCCCTCTAGGTAGAGCGCGTCCTCGGCTTCGTCGGCCGGATCTGTGAAGGCCGGCCCGAAGCGGGCCAGGAAGTCGCGCTCGACCGGTGCCAGGCTCGGCTCCGCCAAGCGCTGCTGCAGGATTCGTGCTCCCATCACGAGGCCGACGAGACGCTCGTTGAGGTACTCGCCCGCCCATGACAAGAGCCCGGCGTCGACGGGCCGCTCGAAGGTCGCGAGCATCTTCGAGACGTTGCCGGTCGAGGTGACGATCACGATCAGCACCATCTGCGGCTGCAGCGCGAGCACCTCCACGTGGCGGATCGTGGCGGTGTTGATCGGTGGTGCCGAGACGACCGCCAGCAGGTTCGTCATCTGCGACAGCGTTTCGGTCGTCGTGCGCATCGCCTCGTCCACCTCGCGGCGGATCAGCGACAGCTCCATGCGCTGGCGTGGCACACCAGGCGCCGGGGGTGAGTGCAGCAGACGGTCGACCAGATAGCGCTGGCCAGCCTCGGTCGGGACCCTGCCCGCGGAGACATGCGGATGGGTGAGCAGCCCGTACTCCTCCAGCAGCGCGAGTTCGGTGCGCACGGTCGAGGGTCCACAGTCGAGATCGGTGTCGGCGGCCAGCGTGCGCGAAGCGACCGGCTGACCGCTGCGCAGATAGCCGTCGACCACCTTCCCCAGTATCCGCTCCTGGCGGGGTGTGAGCATGCCCTGATTGTAGGCGTCGCGCCGACGCCGGCTGGGGCGCACCGGCCCCCGCGTGCGCTCAGATCCGCAGTTCGGCCTCGGCGTTGCGAATGATTTGGCTGCCGCCCTGCTCGGCCACCGTGTCGATCAGGACGCGCCCGCCGGCCGACTCCTTGACGGTGCCGGTGACGACGACCTCTTGCTCGGGCATACCCATGCCGCGGAACTGGACCGACAGGCGCTTGAGGCGCTCGGGCCCGCCGGCCGCGTCGGTCTGCGCCCGCGCAACCTGGGCCATCGTCCACAGACCGTGCAGGATGCGACCGGGCAGGCCAACCGCTTTCGCGAATTCCTCGTCGATGTGGATCGGGTTGAAGTCACCCGACGCGCCGGCGTAGCGAACCGTGAGGAACCTGTCCGGGGTGATCCGCAGCTCGGGGATCTGCTCGCCGCTGTTCAGCTCGCTCATCGCTCACACTCCTCGGACGATGTTCGTCCAGGTTCCACGGCAGACCTGCTCGCCGCGTTGGTTCTTGGAGACGGATTCGAACACGTAGTAGCCGCGCCCGTCCGCTTCTGAGATGTCCTTGACGCTCGCGACGGTGGAGATCTCGTCGCCGGCCACGACCGGCGCACCCCACTCGAACTCCTGGCCGCCGTGGACCATCATCGCGAAGTTCAGCTCGATGTCGGGGTCGAAGATCGGCGGCCCGACCGCGGGCGCGCTGTAGACGACCGCGAACATCGGCGGTGCGACGAGGTCCTCGTAGCCTGCCGCGCGCGCTGCGTCGACGTCGAGATGCAGCGGGTTGGTCTCCCCCACCGCCCTTGCGTACTCACGGATCTTCTCGCGACCGACCGCGTAGAGCACGGGGTCGTAGGCCTTGCCGATCGCCTTTGTGTTGACTGGCATCTGTTCTCCTGGCTTGCTTGCCGCTCGCTTTGGTGGGCTGCGGCGCGCCAGTCTACGTGCCCAGGCGCGCCGGCCGCATCGCGGCCCCACCTCCAGCCTCAGAACGCGGGGCCGTCGCCGCCGACGCCGGCCAGGTCGAGACCCGCGTCGTCGCTCGCGCCCGCACCGTCGTGCTCGCCGGCGCGGTCGAGGAACTGCACCCGGTCGGCGACGATGCTGACGGCCTGGCGTTTGCTGTCGTCCTCGGCCTCCCACTCGCGCCAGGAGAGGCGGCCGTCGATCGCGACCTGAGAGCCCTTGGCCGTGTAGTTGCCGACGTTCTGTGCGGTCACGCCGAACACGCTCACGTCGAAGTAGTTCGGCCGCTCGCTGTATTCGCCGTCGCCGTCCTTTTGACTTGAGCTGCAGGCGAGGCGTAGCGAGCAGACGCTCTGACCGGACGCGAGCGAGCGCAGCTCGGGGTCGCGTGTCAGCCGACCGACGATGACGACTCGATTGATGTTGAAGGAAGACATGTTGATCTCCGTTTTTGCTCGTGTTTTGTCCCCCGTCCCGGAGGCTATGCGGCGCTTGGGACGGTTCTCGCGGGCGTGGGCGGCCGGGTTCGCGGCGCGGGGGCGAGCGGGGCGGGCGCGGCGAAGCTTGATAGCTCCAAAGCAATCACGCGCCCACCCGCGTGCGCCCTCTCGATCGCGCGCGACAGCGGGCCGAGCACGTCGGCGGTCGCGAGGTAGATAGTCCCGTCGATGCCCGGGCAGCGCCTCCACGCTCGGCAGATGGCGGCCAGGCGCACGGGGGCCTTGACGCTCAGCTCCACCTCGACGGCGATCGGCGCCGTGTGCTCGTGGTCGGGGCCCGGCCACAGCACGAGGTCGGGACGGTGCAGGAGCGTGACGCCACTGCCGGCGTCACGCATCGGTGCGCTCGCCAGCGCTCGCCCGGCGAGCCGCTCGCGCCGGCGCAGCTCGGGCAGGCCGGACAGCGTGCGCGCTGGATAAAGGCGTTCCAGCGCAGCCGCTGAGGCCGCGCACACGAGCGCGTGACGTGCGCTTGCGGCGCTCACACGTCCCGGCGTCAGCCCGCTCAGCTCGGCGACGCGCAGCCCCTCGCGGGTCACGGTGAACAGCGCCGGGCCGCCATGGAGGACGTGCCAGCTCCGCATCAGCCCCGTCCGACACGCGCCGCGCAGCCGCCCCCGCGCGGTGGCCAGGCTCAAGCCTCCTCGATCGGCGAGCGCTTCGGCCGTGATCGCCCCCAAGCGCGCTGTCCAGTCGATGATCTCGACGACGTCCTCGCTCACACCGACGCCACCACCCGTCCCGCCTCGATGCGCACGATGCGAGCGCCGCGCCCGTCGCGCAGCTCGAAGACGGCCGCTTCGCCCGTCCGCAGAGCCGCCAGACGATCGGCGGCCAGCACGGGCTCGAGCGCCCGCACGCGACTCGCGCGCCCGTCGCTGTAGCGCGTCGTGCGCCAATGCTCGCGCTGGCCCGCCAGTAACGCCAGCAGCGTGGCGGACGCGGGCAGCACCTGACGGTGCGCGACCAACAACGCGAGGTTGCCGAGCACCTGCTCGAGTAGCTGCTCGCGTCCGGCGAGGCGCAGGTCCGCCAGCTCCTGAGTCGCGAGCAGCAGGCTGAAGCCCGCCGAGCGGGCACGACCGAACAGACCGGCGACACCGGCCGCGGCGAGCGCGGCGAACTCGTCGATCGCGACCACCGTCGGCAGCGGCTCGCCTTGGAGGCCGGAGACCGCCGACTGCAGGTCCTGCACGATCGCGGCACCGAGCATCTGCGCGAGCAACGGGCGGCTGTCGGCCTCCAGCGAGAAGTACACGACGGCCCCGGCTTCGAGTGCGCCGCGCAGCTCGAGATGCCCTCGCGGGCAGCCCCGAACCCCGTCACGCGCGGCCAGCGCGGTCGGCGCGGCATCCCCTGAGCAGCCGGCGCCGGCGCCCAGCCACCGTGCGACGTCGGACTCGGCGAGGATCGCCAGGCGGTCGCGTACGCCGCCGAGCTCGGCACGCTGGCGCGCCCCGAGCGAGTCCAGATACGCGAGCGCGACCTCGCGCTCGGCGCCGTCGGGCAGCTCGTGGGCCTGCGACTCGAGCCACTCGGGCTCCATCGCACGCGCGATCCCAGCCAAAGAGACTTCGGCGCCTCGCGCACGCAGCACCCTGACGGCATGGCCGAGATATCGCTGTGCCTGGCGCAGGTAGTGCGGCTCCGTGAAGCGCTCGGCCGCCAGCACGCGGTCGGCGATCTCGGTCTCCCCGCCACGCGCGTAGGGGTTGTATGAGCACGGTCCACGAGGCGTCCACTCGAACAGCGGCCTGCCGGTCGCGGCCGCGGCGTCACGCGCGACGCCGCGCAGCGCCCCGTCGCCCTTCGGATCGATGACCACCGCGGCCATGCCACGGCGGATCGCTCCGTCCGTGAGGAGCGCCTGCGTGACGGTCTTGCCCGAACCGGTCGCACCGAGGATCAGCGCGTGCAGCGGCGGGCTTCGCCCCCCGAGCGCGACGCCCACCTCGGCTCCCGCCTCGTCGCGGCCGAGCGACAGAAGCTCGCCACCGATTGGGCGATTCCGCAAGATGCCCGAGCCGCTGGACGAAGCGGGCCGAATCAGCCACCAGAGCGAGACGCCCACCCTGCCGACCGATGTGCGAACCCAGCGCAGCGGCATGAGGCGCCGGCCGGCGATCCGTGCGAGCTCGCCTCCGGCCGCGAGGTCATCGCGTTGCAGGCGACGACCGCGGGCGGCGGCGACGCAGGCGACGAGCGCGAGCGGTGCCGCTCTCCCTCCCAGCCACGTGCGCAGGAGCAGCACGAACGCGAGCGCGGCCAACGCGAACGTCCAGTGCAGACCGCGGCGACGCATTGCCCGCGCGAGCAGACGACCGCCGTAGACGACCAGCATGATCGACACGGCGAGATCCACACTCGCGATGAGGGCACGCGCCAGGAGCGTCGCCGGAGCCGGTTGCGGTCCCACCCACACCTAGACCAACCGGTAGCCGACGCCGCGCACGCCGACGATCCAGACGGCTCCGGCCTCCCCGTCGGCGAGCTTGTGCCGCAGGCGGCTGGCATGGCTGTCGACGGTCCGCGTGGAGCAGCCGGCTCGATAACCCCACACGGAGCGCAGCAGCTCCTCGCGCGCGAACACCCGACGGGGCTCACTCGCCAGCTGCGCGAGCAGGTCGAACTCGAGCCGCCGCAACTCGATCGGGACATCGTCGAGGGTGGCGGCGCGTGAGCGCAGATCGATCCGAAGGGATCCGATCGTGAGCAGCTGCTCGTCCTGCCCGCGGGCTTCGGTTCGACGCAGCACGGCACGCATACGCGCGCGCAACTCCAGGTAGCCGCCGGCGGTCACGTAGTCGTCCGCACCGGCCTCGAAAGCTCGCAGCACGTCGAGCGCGTCGGCGCAGGCGGCGATCACGAGCACCAGCAGGCCGCCATCCCAGACGCCCACGCGCTCGGCATCGCCGCCGCCGCGGATCTCCTCCAACAGGGCGAGCGCCACGTGCGGGGCCTCGAGCGCGCCGAGCAGGACGAGCCTTGGCGGGTTTTCGCGGGCCAAGACGCGGGCGTGCTCGGCCGTGCGTGCCAGCTCGACGCGATAACCGTCAGCGGCGAGCTGCGTGGTCAGCTCCTCGCCGCGGGCGCGATCTGACTCGACCACCAGGATCGGCTCCTTCACGCCCACCTGGCTCACCCCAGCTCGACCTCACGTGGAGCGATGCCGAGACCCTCGCGCGCGATCAGCGCCAGCACGTCGCTGTGTATCCAGCGAGTGGGCACACCGTGACCGCCCTCGGCCAGCAGTCCGATGCGACGCGCGAGCCAGCTCGTCTCGCCGCTCGAGTTGCCTTTGCGATCACGCTTGATACGCCCGCAGCGCATCGCGATCTCGCTCATGCTGAGCAATCCGGGACGGGTCCGTTCGAGCACCGCTTCGCGCAGGCCACGGTTGAGCACGATCGGGCTCTCCAGCACGCGTCCCAGCTCGGCCGAGAGCACGACGGTCGACACGTGGCCATCCCGGCGCCAGTCGGCGAGCGCACGCCTCGTGCAGCCGACCAGCGGCTCATAGCTCTCGAACGCGGCGATCGCCTCACGCAGGCTGATCGCGTCCGACGCCCCGCCGCGCGTCCATCGCAGCTCGGGTATCGACATGCCGGTTTGCAACCGCCTGAGGGACAGGCCCGCGAGCGCGGGCGAGAGCCACGACGCGGCGTGCGTGTTGAGCCAGTCTTCCTCTCTGGTGAACGGCGCCCGACGGATGTCCTCGTCCGTCAGCGGGCGGCAGCGCAGGCGCCACCCGCCGCTCAGGTAGTGCTGGCAGACGAGCGCCGCGTTCTCGGCCGGCTCGTCGGCACCGAGATGCGCGACCAGCAGGTCGTGTTCGCGACCGTCGGCGTCACGGTCGAGGACCAACACGCTGCCGCCGTGACCGGCACGGCAGACGATCTCGCGTATGCGTCCCGAGCCGTCCGGATAGTGGCCGAGCCGGTGGGCGGACGAGCGAGCGAGTTGGGATTGTCGCGAGCGCAGCACGCAGCCCCTGCTCCGACGGGGAGCGGGACCGCGGGACGCTCAGCTACGACAGAGGCTCAGCGCGGGCGCGTGGCCCGCTCGACCGCCTGGCCGCGCGCGGTCAAGTGCCATGCGTTGGCGGCGCCCTTCTCCTGGCCGTCGCCGAGATTTTCGATCAACTCGAGCCGCGCGAGGCGGTTCAGCAGCTTTGAGATCTGTCCCTGGTCGGCGATCCCCGAGCTCTCCGCGATCTGGCGGTTGCTGGCGCCGGGGTGGTCTCCGATCACCATCAGCACCCTCACGGTGCGGTAGGTGAGGCGCATCTTCAGCCCCTTCAAGGGGTCGGCGCCTTCGCGCGGCGGGCGCTTCGGGCGCTCGTGCGAGATCTCGGGCGCCGCGCGTGTCAGTTCGGCGCGAGCGACCCTGGCACCGAGGTAGGGCAGCACGATGATGCTCATCAGCGAGCTGAGCAGCTCGCTGAGCGGCTTGGCGTTGGCGCCTTCCAGCACACGCGCGTGGATGACGGCGAACACGGCGCCGACGACCCCTTCGGCGGTCACGGGCGGCGGATCGTTGGTGGCCGCGTCCTGCTCACGGGCACGGTCGATCGCACGCGCCAGTTCCTCGAACAGCAGCGCGCGGCGCTCGAGCACGCGTTCGCCCGCGCCCAGCGCCTCGACCACGCACAGGCGCGTGAGGCCCGGCTCGTCGTCCATGAAGGCCAACAGATGGGCGAGCGCACAGCGGACGCCGTCGCGCCAGCCGTCAGCCGCACCGGCGGCCTCCAACGCGATCGCGCGGCCCTGCTCGACGGCTTGATCAAAGGCGGCGAGGAAGCAGTCCTCGCGGTCGGAGAAGACGTCGTAGAAGGTCTTGCGCGACACGCGAGCGCGCCCGATGACCTCGGCGACGGTCATGCGTGCGTAGCCAACGTCCTCGACTGCGTCGACAGCCGCCGAAAGCATTCGGCTGCGCTGTATCTCGGTCACCTGGCCGCGCGGTAGCCCGCTAGGACCCGGCCGCAGCCTCGGGGTCGAGGTTGGTGTCATGTATCTCAAGGCCATCCTTCCCGCCCAATCTGTTTCTCACTAGGGCAACGACCAAGCCCGCCCGGCTCGGTACTGGCTGGAGATTCGAGGGTACGGAACTCAAAGTCGAGCCGCGTCTCCGACTCTCGGTTGGCAACACAGACGCCAACTACCCGCTAGATCACGGGTCGAGACGCCGCCGCGCGAGCTCAGTCGGCTCAGCTCTCGCCAGAAAAGCGAAGGCGGGCGTGACGGAAGCGCTCCAAGGCCTGTAGGCCTAGTGCTGCAGCCGGTGTCAGGCAACCGGCAACGGTCGGCGTGGCACCGTCCTCGGCGAGCAGAATGCCCGTCTCGCCGAGCAGCCTGGCCGTCGCGAGATAGCCGGGGTGGCCGTCCGCCTCGAGCCTCGCCACCGATTCCCTGCCGGAGCTTGTGTGACCGATCGCACACATCTGCCAACCCCAGTTCTCGAGGCGGTCGGCCGCCGGTCCGAAACCGGAGGACGGGCCGAAGCGCGCCAGCGCGCCCGCCAGCGAGCCGCGCAGCGCCGGCCGGGCATGAGCGAGCGAGCGCACGCCCGCCTGCGTCGCCGACAGCGCGCCCGCGGCAGCCAGACGCACCGGCAGCGAGACGACGCCGCCACGCAGCGCGATCGCCTCGCGGTAACGGAACGCCTCGGGCGGGCGCCCCGCGGCTTGCGCGAGCAGCAGGTTCGAACGGTGGATCACGCCCGGGTTGATGAAGGCCGCCGGCGCCATCGGCGCAAGCACCGCCCCGTCGGCCGAGCGGCGTGGCGCGAGCGGGATCGGGCTGAGCCGTCGCACGTCCGCCGCGAAGCCGGCGTCGTCGGCGACCAGCACCGCAGGGTCGGTGATGACCGCTGCGTCCTCGGCGCCCGCGACGGCCGCGAGGCTCTGGAACGTTCCGCCCGAGACGCCGTCCGACGGACGCGGCAGACCGGGCGGCGAAGAGATCGTAACCTCGACATCGACCGCGGCGAGCGCTTCGCCATGGCGCTCGCGCGCTTGCGCGGCCACCAGCGCCACCAGCAGGTCGGGCGGCAGCGCCTCGAAGCCGCACACCTGCACGATCTTGACCCCGGCGGCTTTGGCGGGGCCGTCGAAGTCGGCGATCGTCTGGCGCACGAACGGCAGCTCGCCGGTGAGATCGACGTAGTGGGCCCCCTCGGCGATACACGCCTGGATCATCGGCCGTCCGTAGAGCGTGTAGGGCCCGACGAGATCGAGCACGACCTTCGCGCGGGCCGCCAGCGCCGTCAGCGAGGGCGGCGAGGAGATGTCCGCGGCGATCGTCTCCGGAGCGCGAACGCCGACCTCGGCGAGCGTTCGCTCGAGCTTCGTCTCGTCGCGCGCGGCCGCCGCCCAGCGCAACTTGGGATCGGCCGTGGCGCGCTCGGCCAGATAGGCCGCGACGCGCCGCCCCGTGACCCCTGTGGCCCCGAAGACGACGACGTCAAGATCGCGCTCGCTCACTGCGACTCGACCATATCGGAGCGCCGGCCCCGCCGGCTCACGGTCCCGGAAAGGTCTTCAAGCCGGCGCCGGTGAGCTCGGTCAGCTCGCGCAGCAGTCCGTCCATGCCGGTGATCGCGTATGCGCGCCGCTGACGCCCGGCACCGCCACCGCCGGCCAGCATCGCCGGCAGTCGCTCCAGCTCTCCCACGCAGTCGAGCTCGCCGGCATGGGGCTGCGCAGACGCGAGCGCCTCCTCCAGCAGCCGCGAGACCGGACGCAGGTAACCCTCGGGGTCCGGCAACAGCGCCGCGACCCCGTAGCGCGCGGCGCGGAAGATCGCCTCGTTCAGCACCTCACCCGGCGGATCGGGCTCGGGCGGTGCTTCGGCCTCGTGCCGGGCCAAGCAGTGCGTCAGCGCGACCAGCGCACCGACGTCCTCGAGCGTCGCCTGCACGTCGAGCGCGCGTACCTCGACCGTGCCGAGCCGTGGGTGCGGTCGCAGCTTCCACCAGAACCACGTGTAGTCGGGCACGTCGGCGGCACGCGCGAGCCGCCGCGCCGCCCTGCCGAAGTCCTCGTAGTCGTGCATCGCACGCGGCACGCCCGAACGCGGCCAGCCACGAACCGTCACCTCGCGCGCGGATGCGAGCCCTGTGTCGCGCCCATGGCGAAAGGGCGAGTTCGCCGCCAGCGCCTGCAACAGCGGCAGGTGCCGACGCAGCCCGTTGAAGACGCGGATCGCGGTCTCCGGGTCGGGCATACCGACGTGGATGTGCAGGCCACCGACGGGCGTCGCGACCGCATCGCCGAGCAGATCGCGGATGCGCTCGTAGCGAGCCTTGTCGGTGATCGCGGCCTCGCCCTCGGCCGCGGATGGATGGGTCCCTGAGCCGAGCAGCCCCACGCCGGTGCCGAGGACCGCGCGGCGCAGGCCAGCGAGACTCTCGACCGCCTCCCCCGCCGAAGTCGAGACGTCGGTGATCAACTCGATGTGGCAAGCGTGCAGCTCCGGCTCGACACGGCCGTCCGCCGGCCCGAGACGCTCGAGCACGGCGGCCGAAGCGTTCGCCTGGCGCCCGGTGACCGGATCGACGAGGAACAACTCCTCCTCGACACCGATCGAAAACGGCCGCGAGGAGCCGAAGGCGTGCGCGGCCTGGTGGGCTTGGCCCTGACCTTCCATCTCTCTGTCTTTCCCTGCTCCGGCCATCGTAAGCCTGTCGAGGTGCCGGTGTTCGACGCGACGACCGAGCGCCCGGGCGCCGGGTTCACCTTTTACCCCCAGTGCACATGCCGTTCACACCGCTTTACAACATTCTGAGATTCTTACGCTCCAGTAACACCGCGACGGATGTCGGTAACAACTGGCCACTCGGTCACAGATAACTTTGACGCCTCCATCATCCACGCACGGAGGACGAGACATGAGGGGCATCAGAACGACCGCGATCATCTGCGCAGCAGTGGCTGTCGTCGCGGTACTGCCGGCGAGCGCCCTTGCCAGCAAGACGCTGAACATCATCAACGGGCAGTTCGGCGAAGCGGTGACGCCGGGGGCCGACTTCGAGGCTTTCCAGCAGGAATTCAACGGTTCGCGATTCGTCGTCGTCAAGACCGCCGCGGGCACCGTCGAATGCCGCGACGAAAGCAACCACAACGGCTTCTCGGGCACGCTGCTGAGCAACGGACAGGCGACCGACGAAGTGTCGCTCACCGGCGGCGGGTTTGAATTCGGCGAAGCTTGCCGGATGGGCGCAGGCTCGGCCTTCGTCGAACCGACCGACTTCCCCTGGACGCTCGCGATCCACAAAGCCGGAAAGCTGAAGGTGAGTGGCACGCCAAGCGTCGGCTTCACCATCGAAACCTCCACCGGCTTGCACTGCGCGTTCACCACGAAGAAGCTGATTGGCGAAGCCTCCCCGCGTCCGGAAATCGAATTCGCAAAGCCGCTGGTGCTCACTTTCGACGAGCGCCAGTTCAAGCTCGTGAAGGGTTCCGAAGCGGGCTGTCCGAGCACCGCGAACCTCAGCATGGAACTCGAAACCGCGACCGAAGGCGGGCCGCTGTTCGCTCACGTCGCGAAGCAGTAGCGCGCGCTTGGGGTGCACGGGCGGGCCCGTCCCATCGACCGGGGGCGGGCTCGCCTGAGGGCGCCGAGCGACGTTCGGCGACGGGTGCCCGCTCTACCATCGCCTAGATGGCGAGCGTGGGCATGGCCGGCAGCCGCCGCGACGCGGTGCTGCGCCGGCTGAAGAGAACCAACCGGCTGCTGCTGGCGGGCAGCGTCGCGTTGAGCGCGCTTCTGGCGGGCGCGGCGGCGGAGACGTTCAAGGGCCGCAACGAAGAACATCGCGCCGCGCAACGCAAACGCGTCACCAGCCCCGCCGGGCAACGGGTCACGCGCCTGCGCGGCGCCTCGCAGCAGCCCGTCTCGCCCCGTCAAGAAGAGGAACTCGCCACGCTCGAACGGGAACGGCGCGAACCGCCGGTGATCTCCGGTGCATCCTGAGCCTGGCCGCGCGTGCTGGCGCGCGTTCGGCACGCTCGTCGATCTGCGCCTGCGACGGGTGGTGGCGGTCGAGGAGGCGCGTGCGGAAATCGAGCGTGAGCTGGATGCGATCGACCTCGCGTGCAGCCGCTTTCGCGCCGACTCCGAGCTGGCGCGCGTGAACCGCGAAGCCGGCGCCGTCAGCCGCGTCGGGCCTCTGCTGGCGGAGGCAATCGCGGTCTCGCTACGCGGCGCTGAGCTGACCGACGGGGCCGTCGACCCAACCGTCGGCGGCGACCTGATTCGCGCCGGCTACGACCGCGATTGGCGAGCGATCACGCGTGTGGCGGATTCTCCTTTTAATGGTTTGGTTCGCGCGTGCGCACGCCCGCCTCGTGCCGCGCAGCGGGAAGGGGCGGGTTGGCGCGGCGTCATGCTGGACAGGCGTGCCGGCCTCGTGCGGATCCCGCCCGGCGTGTCACTCGATCTCGGTGCGACGTGCAAAGCGTGGGCGGCGGATCGCGCCGCGGCGATCGCGGGCGAGATCTCCGGGGGTGGCGCGCTGGTCTCGATCGGCGGCGACCTGGCGCTCGCGGGCGAGGCACCAGCCGGCGGCTGGCGGGTCCTCGTCGGCGACTCGAGTTGGGGCGGAGGCGGACAGACAATCGGGGTCCCGACCGGCGCACTGGCGACCTCCGGCACGACCGTCCGCCGCTGGCGCCACGACGGCGAGCGGATGCACCACATCATCGACACGCGCAGCGGTCGCCCGGCGCGCTCGCGCTGGCGCACCGTCAGCGTGGCCGCCGAGAACTGCGTGGACGCGAACATCGCCGCCACCGCCACGCTCGCGAGCCGCTACGGCTCCTCCTGGCTCGCCGGGACGGACCTGGCGGCGCGCCTCGTCGCCCACGGCGGCGACGTGACGGTGCTCGGCGGCTGGCCCGCGGAGGGTTGAGAGGCGTGCTTCCAGCGCTCACGACGCAGCAGGTCACGTGGTACCTGACCCGTTCGACGGGCGCCGTCTGCTTGTTGCTGCTGACGGGCGCGGTCGTCCTGGGCATCGTCGAGGTGCTGCGCGTCAGCTCGCCGGTATGGCCACGCTTCGCGATCGACCTGCTGCACCGCGACGTCTCACTGCTGGCGTTCGCTTTCCTGCTGGTGCACATCGTCACCACGCTGCTGAACACGTTCACCTCGATTGGGCCGCTGGAAGCGATCGTGCCGTTCATCTCGGCGTACCGCCCGCTGTGGCTCGGGCTCGGCGCGATCGCCTTCGACCTGCTGATCGCCGTGATGCTGACGAGCCTGCTGCGTCGCCGCATCCCTTACGACACGTTCAAGGTCGTGCACTGGCTCGTGTACCTGAGCTGGCCGGTCGCGGTGCTGCACGGAATGGGCGCGGGCAGCGACACCGCCGGCGTGTGGATGCTGATCATCGACGTGCTCTGCGTGCTCGCGGTGTTCGCGGCCTTCGCCTGGCGTGTGCACGGAAGCCTGCGTACCGACCCCATCACCGCCCGTCTGACCGTCGCCGCCAGCGTCGTGTTGCTCGGCGCGCTCGCCGTGTGGCTCGCACGCGGGCCGCTCGGCTCCGAATGGGCCCGGCGCTCCGGCACTCCACGACAGCTGCTCGGCAAGGCCGAACGGGCGCGTACCGGTGCCGACTGACGATCCGTCCACGCGCCCCGTTCGGACTGGCCGGCCTGCGAGCATGTCGGTCGTGAAGGCACGATTCACGGCCGTCGGCTGCGGAGCACTTCTGCTGTCGCTGCTGAGCGCCTGCGGAACCGGCCAGGCGGCCCGCTCTACGCGCACCGAAGCGCCCGTGCCGAATACTGCTGGCGAGGCCGGCGCGGGCCACGCGAAGCTGAAGTTGGTACAGGTCGGGAGCTTCGAGCAGCCGATCTACGTGACGGGCGCGCCGGACGATGAGAGCCGCCTGTTCGTGGTCGAAAAGCAGGGTCGGATCGCGCTCGTCCTGAACGGCAAAAAGCAGTCGCGCCCGTTCCTGGACATCACGCGGATCGTCAACTCCGAAGGCAGCGAGCAGGGGCTGATAGGCCTCGCCTTCCCCGCCGACTACTCGAGCAGCGGAGTCTTCTACGTCGACTACACAGGGCCGAACAACGACCTGCACATCGTGCAGTACCACCGCTCGGCGAGCGACCCAGACACGGCCGACACCACCAGCGAACGGGCCGTGCTGACCATCCCCCACCCAAACTTCAGCAACCACAACGGCGGTCAGCTCGCCTTTGGTCCCGACGGCGACCTCTACGTCGGCGTCGGCGACGGCGGCAGCGAGGACGACCCACACAACAACGGGCAGAACACCGACACCTTGTTGGCGAAGATCCTGCGTATCGCGCCGAAGCCAAATGGCGGCTATGAAATACCGCCCTCCAACCCGTTCGTCGGTCAGGCAGGCAAGCGCGCGGAGATCTGGGCCTACGGGCTGCGCAACCCGTGGCGCTTCTCGTTCGACCGTCAGACCGGAGCGATGGTCATCGGCGACGTCGGCCAGGATCTCGAGGAGGAGATCGACTACGCCGCTGCGGGCAAGGGCCGCGGCGCGAACTACGGCTGGAGCGTGTTCGAGGGCGACCGGCGCAACAAGCCGGGCAGCGCCCCACATGCCGTTCGTCCCGCGCTCGTGGCGCTCCACAGCGCCGGCTACTGCGCGATCATCGGCGGCTACGTGGTTCGCGACCGCTCGCTGCCGGCGCTCTACGGCCAGTATCTGTTCGGGGACGACTGCCGCCCGCAAATCGAGGCGGTGACGCTCGGCCACGGACCCGCCAGGCACCTGCACTCGATCGGGCTGCAGGTGAGCGCCACGACGTCCTTCGGTCAGGACGCCGCCGGGCACATCTATGTCGCCTCTCTGAACGGCCCGGTCTACCGGCTCGTCGAGCGCTGAGCGGTCAGCCGCCGCCGGGCGAGTCTTCGGCCTGTGTATTCGGCACGCCGAGGTTCGAGACCGTGATCTGCGTGCCTTGCAGCTTCGCGGCGCCGGCGCCAATACTGATGGATGTGCCTTCGACCCCGAAGCGCTGGCTGATGACGAGCAACGAGTTGACGGACACGAGGAACTCGGAGCTGCCGCGCGTGGCGAGGCCGAAGCACGTCGCGAGCCTGAGGTTCGGCTGGGCAACCGGACGCGGCTGGCGGCTGGAGCACTGCGCTTCCTGAAAGCTCACACCGGTGTGTTCG
Source organism: Solirubrobacteraceae bacterium (assembly GCA_036490015.1). Taxonomy (GTDB): domain Bacteria; phylum Actinomycetota; class Thermoleophilia; order Solirubrobacterales; family Solirubrobacteraceae; genus Palsa-744. The sequence goes on from DASXER010000080.1 coordinate 14,866, forward strand.
GCGCTCAGCCCCAGCTGCCCGAGCCAGGTGTCGAACTTGCGCAGATCGAGCGTCACCGAAGGTCTACGCAGGAAGCACGTCCCCTGCGAGCCCGCCGTCGCATGACAGCGCCCGCTGCGTTCGAAGCCCACCGGCACGGACAGTTCGGCGAGGCTCGCCGGCTTGTCGCTGCCGCTCGTCGGGGTGGGGACGGATGCACCGAACGAGGCGTGTGGGGCGCGTCCGTGAGGGGCGAGCATCAGCGCCACGCCGCACAGGACGAGAGCGATCGCGATGGTCGTCGATCTGATCGTCACACAGAGCGCGTCGGCTTCTGCGGCGGTTTGTTTAGCGGCGGGCGGCCAGCTGCGCGAATCGGCATAACGTGCTCGCCACCCACGCGCGCGCGCAAGTTCCGAGAGTTGAGCTTGGCTCGCTCCAGCACGCCTGTGCCGAAACGACAAAACCCCGCATCAGCAGGGTTTTGGAAGTACCGCTACGGGGATTCGAACCCCGGTTTCCGCCATGAGAGGGCGGCGTCCTAGTCCCCTGGACGATAGCGGCACGATCGCTACAAGCCATGAGGCTACCAAAGGCGCCGGAGCGCCTGCTTGTGAAAGCGACGGCCCTTGGCTCCGGGCTCGGTGCCCGGTGCGATATCTTCGCTCGTCCACCAGCGGATGTGGCGGAATTGGTAGACGCGCACGGTTCAGGTCCGTGTCTGGGAAACCAGGTGGAGGTTCGAGTCCTCTCATCCGCATTGCGCCTGGATACTCCGAGGCTGGAGTGGTCCCTGGCGGGTTTGGCCGCGCGCCGCGGAGTAAGGAATGGCCGCGGGCCGGACACCTAAGGTTTGTGACCGCGCAGCAGCGCTTCGAGCAGATCTACGCCGAGCACGTGACGGCTGTCCATCGCTACGCCTTGCGCCGCATGGCCCGGGGCGAGGCGGACGATGTCGTGGCGGAGGTCTTCCTGATCGTGTGGCGGCGCCTGGATGAGGTGCCGGCGCAGCCGCGCGGCTGGCTGCTCGGCGTGGCGCGGCGCGTGGCGTCCAACGCGCGGCGCGGCGAGCAGCGACGCACCGCGCTGCATGAGCGTCTGACCGCTGAGCGACAACCCCACGACGAGGAGCCGGCCGAAGACTCGCGGTTGGCGCAGGCGCTGCTGGAACTACCTGAGACCTACCGAGAGGCACTGACGCTCGTCGCGTGGGACGGCTTGAGCTACCGCGAGGCGGCGCAGGCGCTGGGCGTGCGCGAGAGCACGTTCGGCGTGCGGCTGCTGCGGGCGCGGCGCCGTCTGGCGCAAGCGCTGGCGCGTTCGCCGCAAGCGTCGACTTCGAACACCACGACCCCACTGGAGGCACGATGAGAAAGCGACTGATGGAGGATCTGCACGGGATCGACCCGCTACCGGCGACGGCGGACTCGCCGCCGACAGTGGCGGACATGCTGGAACGGCTCGACTACACGGTGCGCCCGCCGCACAGCGAACTGCACACGCGGCGGCGCGCACGCCCTCCGCGCATGGCGGTCGCGGGCACGGCGATCGCGGGGGCGGGCGTGGTCGCGGCGGTCGCGCTGGTCGACGTCGGCGGCGGCGGGCTGGACGTCGCTCAGGCGATCCTGCGCGCGACCGAACCAAGTGCTGGCGTGCTGCACATGAGCATCGTCACCGAACGGACGGTGGGCACCACGACGCGCACGACCGGCGAGCAGCTGTGGACCGCGCAGAACCCGCGCCGTATGCGCACGATCGACACCGACCCCGAAGAAACGATCGAAGGCGCGCTCACGACCGCGCCGGTACGCGCGCTGCAGTGGTCCTCCTCACAGCCGACGGTGATCAAGCAGAGCTTTCCGGGCGACATCGCGCGCGTCGAAGAATCCCCTGTCCAGATCATCCACAAGCTGATCGCCGAAGGCCGCGCGACGGTGACGGGCAAGACGAACTACGAAGGCCGCGAAGCGTGGCAGCTCGACATCCACCCGCAGCCACCGCCCGCCTCGTTCGAAGGCCGGCAGCTGCCCGACCCCACGCTGATCGTCGCCGCACAGACCTATGCCCCGCTGGAGCTCGTCGAACGCTACGTGACAAAGGAAAACGGCAAACCCGAACTGGCCGAACAGCGCGAGCGCTACACGTCATATGAGCAACTGCCGGCGACCCCGCAGAACGAAGCGCTGCTGCAGCTCGCTTCACACGCCGGAGCGAGCGTGCGAAACGAAGAATAAGTGCCAGCCGACCGCCTCTCACGGAGTCTTGCGCTCCTCGGCGCCGCGCTCGCCGCGGCGCTGGTGGCGGTGGCCGTGATCGCGCTCGCCGGGACGGGCGGCCAGGCGTCGCCCGAGCCCCGCGCCGTGGCGCCCGCCGCGGGCGTGCAGGTCGCCTTCGCACGACTGCTCCCGATGCGAGCCTCCGACCCCGAGGGAGGGCCGCCGTGGGCGCTGCGCCTGCTGCGCACGACGCGTGGTTGGACGTGCCTGCAGGTCGGCAGAGTCCTCGGGGGACGCTTCGGCGAGCTGGGGCTGGATGGCGCGTTCGGCGACGACGATCGCCTGCACACGCCGCCCCCGGGTCAAATCCCCGAAGGGGCCGTGGCGGGCGCGGGCCAGGTGAACGACGAGTGCCTCGAACCAGGGGAAACGTTCGCCGGGGAAATCGGCGCCCTGGATCGCAGCGCGGCGTTCGGCGCACAAGAACGACCGGCTGTCCCCCACGCCGACCTTCGCCGCATCTCCTTCGGCCTGCTCGGCCGCCACGCGCTCGCGCTCACCTATCAAACCGCGCATGGCCGCCGGAGGACCATCCGGCTGCACTCCCCGTACGGCGCGTACCTGATCGTGCAGCCCGTCACCCCACACCCCGGGACGGGCGTCGGCGCGGCGCCCGGCAACGACGACGCCGCGCGCCCGCGGACGGCAGGCCTGACGGGCACACTCACCGCAATCCTGTATCGCTACAACGGGCGCCCCTGCCGTGAGATCCTCCACGGCCCCTCGTGCACAGCCTCGCTACACCTCTGACCCAGCGTCGCCTATCGCCCAGCTGACGGCGTGCAAACCGACCGCCGCGGTGCGCCGCTTGGCCGCCTCGCAGTTGGTCACCTCGATGACCGCCCAGCGGGCGGCCTCCAGCTCGGCTTCGGCGCGGTGCAGCCGCTCCCAGGCGTCCTGCTCCTTGGAGGTCAGTATGTTTTCTAGTGTCCAGCCGCTATCCTGCTGGCAGCCGTTGTTACTCATAGCGTGTGGACTCATAGCAGACAGACCTAGACGCTGGCGGCGTGGCGTCCATGACCATCCATGCCGCTTTCGGCGCTGCCCTACGCGAACTGCGTAGCGAGCGCAAACTCTCCCAAGAAGCCTTGGCTCTAGAGGCTGGCTTGAATCGGGGGTACTACAGCGGCGTGGAGACAGGTAAGAGAAACATCTCGCTCACGAATATCGAGAAGCTGGCATTCGCGCTCGAACTACCGCCTTCGGCCATCTTCGAACGCGCCGAGCGGCTCCGTGGATAGGCGCCCGAGCGGAACGCGTCCCAGCTGTCTCTCTCCCTGAGCGCCCCCGCGAACCATGAATACCCGCAAGCAGGGCGTTAATTCTTCGCCCCGGGGTGGATCATTCTCACACATGGATTCGGCTGGGTGGTACTTTTCGCCCGTGCGGTCGGGCCGGGCGACCACTGTACGACTAACGCTGGGGGTGCGCCATGACGCGTAGAAGGCACACCGCAGCCTGAGTGTGGGAGGAACGTAATGATCGAGGACGCGGTGGTGGACCGCATCACCCACGTGGCTTCGCCCGAGCCGCTGAAGCCGAT
>DASXER010000089.1:0-13041 GCA_036490015.1 Solirubrobacteraceae bacterium
GCAAGTCAAAGCGGCGATCAGCCAGGCGCGCCGCTCCGAAGGCGGCCCGGGAATGTTTGAGCTCACATTCATGGCCATAGACACGTACACGCTATCCAGCCCACCCAGGACTCATGCCGATGGCTGAGCCGAAGATGCAACGACGCGCGATCATCGCCGCGCTGATCGCCGCCGCGCTCGCGTGCGTCGGGGCGACGAGCGCATCGGGCGCGCTCAGCCCGACGCAGGGCAAATACCTGGCGCTTGCCAAGGCCGGCGTAGCGCAGACCGCGCGCTGGCACGACCGGCGGCTCGGCTGGTATGACTCGCGCCTGCACGACCGCGACCGCTATCCGCTGGCGACGATCTGGGACAGCGTGCCCCTGTTCGAGTCGATCGACGCGATCGCGATCGCCGAACCGAGTGCCGCCAACAAGCGCGCCGTCGCCCGCTTCGCCACCGGCGCCGGCGCCGGCGAGCGGCTAGCCGATGCCGAGCACGCGCCGCGCGACGCGGTCGAAGACGAGGTCGGGCAGCAGCCGCTTGGCGACGAGCATCGCCCGCGCGTCGCCGCCGACCACATAGCGGGCGCGCATACGCCGCGCCTCGAACGCACCGAGGATCGTCCGCGCGACCTTCTCCGGCGGCACGCCACGGCTGGCCGTGTCGCGCAGCACCTTCTCCATCGCGGCCGGCACGCGGCCGTAGGCGTCTTGTAGGTCCGGCGGGATCTCGAGCCGCGCCAGCTCGCCCTCGCTCTTACCCCAGATCGGCGTCGCGACCGAGCCCGGCTCGATCAGCGCCACCTGCACACGCGAGCTGAACAGCTCGACGCGCAACGCGTCGGCGAAAGCCTCGATCGCGTGCTTGGAGGCCGCGTAGGGGGCGGTGAAGGCCATCGGCACGCGGCCGCCGATCGAGGAGATGAACGCGATCCGTCCGCTCGTGCGGCGCAGCGCCGGCAGCATCGCGCGCGTGACCGCGAGCTGGGCGAACACGTTGACGTCGAACTGACGCCGCAGATCCTCGGCGGGCACCAGCTCCAGCGGACCGCCCACGCCGATGCCGGCGTTGTTGACCAGCGCGTCGAGACCGCCCGGCACAGAGGCGCCGGACCGCTCCCCGAGTGACCGCACGACCGCGGCAAGCTGCGCGGCGTCGGTCACGTCGAGCGCGACCGCCGCGATGCGCCCCGCGGGCTGCTCGGCGGCGAGACTCTCACCCGCGGCCATGTCGCGCACGCCCGCCAGCACGTTCCATCCGGCCCCTGCCAACACAAGCGCCGTCGCGCGCCCGATCCCGGTCGATGCTCCGGTGACGAGGGCGAGCGGCATTGGCTGACCCTATCGCCCGGCGGAGCACGCCGGTTATCCAGAACTTAGGATGTGCGGCCATGGTTGGCCCTGTGCGAGCCCCGATGCGCGTCGCCGGCCTTGTGACGGTCGTCCTCCCCTTGCTGCTCCTGATCGCGGGATGCGGGTCGTCCGCGCGCGAGGACGGCGAGCGATCCGCCGACGTGAGCGCGCTCGGAAGCACCGCCGAAAGCTGCCCGGCAACCGTCATGAAGACGCTCGGCAGCGTCCTCGGTCGCGTCTACCACGAGGGCGTCGACAGCGAACGCACGGACAGCGCGCGCTACATGATCGAACGCTCGCCGGCCCTACGGCTCGCGGTCGAACACGACGACGCGACCGCCGCGCGCAAGGCGATCGTCGAACTGATCGCGACCGGGCACATGACCGACGTGACGGTGATGCGCGAAGGCCACGTGGTCGCGGCGGTCGGCGGGCCGGCGCTCGCGCCGCTGCGCGGAACGCTCACGAACGCCGCCGGGCAGAAGATCGCCACCTACGTCGCCAGCGTGTGGGCCGACACCGGCTTCGCCGCCGAGGCAAATGGGGTCGCGGAAGGCACTGTCGCACTCCGCCAAGGCGGCAAGAGCATCGGCGGGACCCTGGAACTGCCCGACGAACCGCTCTCCAGCGAAGGCACGCTGACCCGCAACGGAACCACCTTCCAGTACACGTCCTTCCCGGCCCAGGCCTATCCGAGCGGCGCCGCGGTCACCGTGTACCTGCTCAAGCGCCTCGAACTCGCGGAAAAGGCCTGCGGGCAGACGAGCGAAGACACCACCGTCAACACGCTCACGCAGGTCGCGAACCTGATCTACCAAGGCGAGACCGGCGCGCGCACGCTCGTGCAGGTCAAGCGCGTGCAGCACAATGCCGCACTGCTGAAGGCGGTCTCCGCCAAGGACCCGAAAGCGACCGAAGCGGCCATCAAGACGCTGCTCAACCATCACATCGTTCGCCTACGCGTCAACTCCGTCGGCAGCCACCTACTGTCCGACGTCGGCGGACCGTACGTGCTCGCGCCGGTGACGGCGCCGCTACAGCTGCACGGACGCGAAATCGGCAGCTTCGTGCTCTCGATCCAGGACGACGAGGGCTACCTGCGTCTCGCGCGTCGGCTCGCCGGCCTGAAGGTGCTGATGTTCATGGATTCGAAGCTGGTCAAGAACAGCCTCGGCCCGAACCCAGGCAAGACACCGATCGAAGGTAGCTTCCACTACCGCGGCGAACAGTTTCGGACCTTTACGCTGAAGGCCCAGGCGTTCCCCTCCGGCACGCTGAAGATCCGCGTGCTGGTGCCGATCCCGTACAGCTAGCGCGGGCCGCTAGCGCGCGCCGGCGGGAGCCAGCGCCTCCAGCTTGCCGGCCAGCGCGTCGAGCAGCTCGTCGAAGGAACCCGAGAATTTCTCGACGCCCTCGCGCTCCAGCGTCTCGGTCACGTCGCCGTAGTCGACGCCCGCCCGCTCGAGCTCGGCGAACAAGCGATGTGCGCCGTCGAGATCGCGGCCGAGACGGTCCTGCGGCTCGCCGTGGTCCTGGTAGGCCAGGATCGTCTCCTCGGGCACCGTGTCGACCGTGTCCGGGCCGAGCAGCTCCTCGACGTAGAGCACGTCGGGATAGGCGGGGTTCTTGGTCGAAGTCGAGGCCCACAGGACTCGCTGCGGCGTCGCGCCCTTGCCCGCAAGGTACTCCCAGCGCGGGCCGGAGAAGACCTCCTTGTAATGCGCGTAGGCGAGCTTGGCGTTGGCGATCGCGAGCTTGCCGAGCAGCGCGTCCTGACCACCGATGTGCTCCAGCCGGGCGTCGGCCTCGGTGTCGATGCGCGACACGAAGAAGCTGGCGACGGACGCGACCTTCGAGGGATCGCCGCCCTCGGCCACGAGCCGCTCCAGCCCGCGCACGTATGACTCGGCCACCTCGGCGTAGCGGTTGAGCGAGAAGATCAGCGTGACGTTGATCGAGCGTCCCTTGGAGAGCACATCCTCGATCGCGGCGAGACCGGGCATAGTCGCCGGGATCTTGACCATCAGGTTCGGCCGGTCGACCTCTTCGTGCAGGCGCATAGCCTCGCGGAAGGTCTCCAGCGTCTCGTAGGCCAGGCGCGGATCCACCTCCAGCGACACGTAGCCGTCGCGGTGGCCGCTCGTCTCCCATACCCCGCGAAAGACGTCGCAGGCATCCTGGATGTCACGTTGCGCCAGCGCCCAGAAAGTTTCCTCCGTGTCCGCTCCGGCGGCCGCCAGCTCCCGCATCTGCTCGTCGTAGGCTTCGCCCGCGGTCATCGCCTTTTGCAGAATCGTCGGGTTTGAGGTCGCGCCCACGACCGAGTAGTCGTCGATCAGCTCTTTGAGGTGGCCGCCGTGGATCGAGTCGCGGGAAAGGTAGTCGACCCACACGCTCTGACCGAGGTCGGAGAGGCCTTGGAGAGGTTGCTTGCTCATGGTTCCCTCCTGATCAGGTGCGTTTGGCGAGCAGCGAACGGGCTCGCTCGGCGATGTTCTCGGCCGTGAAGCCGAGTTCCTTGAACACAGTGCTACCCGGTGCAGAGGCGCCGAAGCGGTCCAGGCCGAGTACGTCGCCGTCGCTGCCGACCCAGCGCCACCAGCTCATCGTCGCCCCAGGCTCGACCGCAAGGCGGGCCGTGACGGCGCGCGGCAGGACCTCGTCGCGATAGGCCTCCTCCTGCGCTTCGAACAGCTCCATGCACGGCATCGAAACGACGCGGGCGCGCACGCCCTCCTCGGCGAGGGCTCGAGCCGCCGCGAGCGTGATGCCAACCTCGGTGCCGGTCGCGATCAGCAGCAGGTCCGGATCGCCGTCGCCCGGCGCCTGCCACAGCGCGTAGCCGCCGCGCTCGACGCCGTCCAGGCTCGCGATCTCGCCGCCGCGCTCCAGAACTTCGGCGTTCTGGCGTGAGAGCAGCAGCGCCACGGGACCGTCCTCGCGTTCGAGCGCGAGCCGCCAGGCGGCTGCGGTCTCACCCGCTTCAGCGGGACGCAGCACCCACAGGTGGGGGATCGCGCGCAACGAGGCGTAGTGCTCGATCGGCTGGTGCGTCGGGCCGTCCTCGCCGACGCCGATCGAGTCGTGCGTCCAGACCCACACGACCGGCAGACCCATCAGTGCCGATAGCCGCACCGAGCCACGCATGTAGTCGGAGAAGATCAGGAAGGTCGAGCCGTATGGCTTGACGATGCCGCCGTGCGCGGCCGCGCCGTTGACGATCGCGCCCATCGCGTGCTCGCGGATGCCGAACGGCACGTTGCGCCCGGTGTGCACGCGCGAGAACTCCCCACCTCCGTCGAACACGGTCTTGGTCGACTCGACGAGGTCAGCGGCGCCGCCGATCATCGTCGGCGCGAAGCTCGCAAAGGAGGCCATCGTCTTCTGCCCGGCGACGCGGGTGGCGAGGCTTTCGCCGGGCTCGAACTTCGCCAGCGCGTCCCGCCAACCCTCGCGCAGACGCCCTGACCAGGCCAGGTCCCAGTCCTTCGCCACGTCCGGGAACGACTCGCGCCAGTCGTCGAAGCGCTCCCGCCACTCGGCCTGCTGGCGCTTGCCGCGCTCGGTCAGCGACATGTGCTCGTAGACCTGCTCGTCGACCCAGAAGCTCTTGTCGGGGTCGAAGCCCATCACTTCCTTGGTCGCGCGCACCTCGTCCTCGCCGAGCGGCGCGCCGTGCGACTTGGCGGTGTCGACCGCGTTCGGGGCCGGGTAGGCGATGTGCGAGTGGATCGAGATGAACGAAGGCCGCTCGGGTTCGTCGCGCCCGGCGGCGAGCGCCGCCTCCAGCGCGCCGAGGTCCTCTGAGTCCTCCACACGCTGTACGTGCCAGCCGTTGGCCTCGAAGCGATCGCAGTGGTTCTCGCCGTCGAAGGAGAGCGCGGTCGTGCCGTCGATCGTGATGCGGTTGTCGTCGAAGCAGACGACCAGCCGGCCGAGGCCGAAGTGGCCGGCGATCGAGGCGGCTTCCTGGCTGATGCCCTCCATCATGTCGCCGTCGGAGCAGATCACGTAGACGTTGTGGTCGACGATCTGGTGTCCCGGACGGCCGAAGCGCTCGGCCAGGAAGCGCTCGGCCATCGCCATGCCGACCGCGTTGGCGAAGCCCTGTCCCAGCGGCCCGGTCGTGACCTCGATGCCCTTGGTGTGCCCGCGCTCGGGGTGACCCGGGGTGAGCGAGCCCCACTGGCGGAAGCCCTGCATGTCCTCGATCGTCAGCCCGTAGCCGGTCAGGTGCAGCAACGAGTACTGCAGCACGCAAGCGTGGCCCGAGCTGAGCACGAAGCGGTCGCGGTCGGGCCAGTGCGGGTCGGCCGGGTTGGCGCGCAGGAAGCCCTTGAAGATCGTGTAGGCGAGCGGCGCGAGCGCCATCGCCGTGCCGGGGTGGCCGGCGTTGGCCTTCTGCACCGCGTCCATCGAGAGCCCGCGGATCGTGTCGATCGAGAGGCGTGTGACCGCGCCCTCGTCGAGGGGCGCCGCCTGGGCGCCGGAGCCGCTCGACTGAGATGTGACGGCCATCGACTCGATCCTACTCACCCCGGCCGCTAGAGTCGTTCGATCGTGTCAGAGGAGTTCTGCGAAGTCGGCGGGGGCATTCGCCTCTGCTACGAGACCTACGGTCAGCCGTCGGATCCGACGGCTCTGCTGGTGATGGGCCTGGGGACGCAGATGATCGCCTGGCAGGAGGACTTCTGCCTCAGGCTGGCCGAGCGCGGCTTTCACGTCGTGCGCTTCGACAACCGCGACGTGGGCCACTCGACCCATGTGAGCGGGCGCCCGCCGACGATCCCGCAGCTGCTCGTGCGCTCGCGTCGCGCGGCGGTGTACCGCCTGTCCGACATGGCCGAGGACGCCGCAGGCCTGCTGCGCGCGCTGGGGCTGGGCCCGGCGCACGTGATCGGCGCTTCGATGGGCGGCATGATCGCCCAGACGCTCGCCGCGCGCCATCCGGGCGCGGTGCGCTCGTTGACCTCGATCATGTCGACGACCGGGAGTCTGCGTGCCGGCCAGCCCTCGCTGCGCGTCTACCCGATCTTCTTGAGTCACGCCCCAGCCGACCGCGAGGGCTTCATCGACCACATGGAGCGCCTGTTCAGGACGATCGGATCGCGCAAGCCGCAGCGGCCCGAGGACCTGGCCGACATCCGCGCGCTGGCGGCAGCGAGCTACGACCGCGACCGCGACCCAGAGGGCCCGGGACGCCAACTCGCAGCGATCATCGCGTCGGGCGACCGTACCGCCGAGGTGCGGACGATCACGGCCCCGACGCTCGTCATACACGGCACCGCCGACCCACTGGTCGCTCCTTCGGGCGGGCGCGCGACGGCGCGGGCGATCAAGGGCGCGAAGCTGCTGCAGGTCGAGCACATGGGCCACGACCTGCCTCGCTCGCAGTGGCCACGGCTGATGGACGCCATCGCCGAGCACGCGCGCATGGCCGACGAAGTCGACGCGAGCGCCGAGCGCAACCCACCCCCGCAGTCCCACAGCACCCCCGTGCCGGGCCTGCAGGGATAGGTTCCCCTCGCGCTCTCCCCCTACGGGCGCCGGCTGCCGACGCGCAATCCCGTGCGGGAATGCGCGCGCTTGCTGGCGCACCAAGCTTCGCGTTGCTGAATCTGCACCAGCCAGTGCATGTCGTGCCGACAGTGAGACCGGCGGTACGGCCAGCGACCATGAAGCGAACGAAGCATCCGCTGTTCGTGACAGGTAGACAATCTCATCTCCATCCCTTGGTCTCGCGATCAGCTCGACCCGGCCCGTCTCCAGGCCCCTTCCGGCATTCCAGGTAAAACGTTTCCGGCCCCCGTCCGACGCATACATCGAGCGGTTCTGTGACGGACATATAAACCAGGTTTTACGCAATATGTCAATCACGTTTTTCAGTCGGAGACGCCAACCGGTGGCGGTGGCGGCGACAACCGCTCCGCTGAGGTCGGGGTCGCTTGGGTGCTGCGAGGAGTCGGTCCTGCGGTGTAGATGCGCCCGGCGGGAATCGAACCCGCGGCCTGCGGCTTGAAAGACCGCTGCTCTTTGGCTCCCCGAAGAGAACCGTTGACCACTGAGCTACGGGCGCGCGCTATGTAGGACTGCGGCTACTACTCGATGCCGCGGCCGGAGCTTATTCTAAGCAAGCTCCGCAAGACGAATGCCTTCGCCCGTGCCTCATCGACATTCCGCGCGGGAGGCTTGACAGCGCCAAAGCCACTCGCGTAACGTCCGCTCATCACTCCGATCCGGTGCAACCGGGTAGAGGGACGGAGAGGGAATGCCGAGACAGCCTGAAACTGACAGCGCCGGATGCGCTCTGGCCCCCAGGCGGGGCCACCCTCGATCGAGGTCGATCCTGCTCGCTCTGAGCTGTGCCCTGCTCGCCCTGCTCGTCGCGCTCGTGGGCGCCAGCACCAGCGCCGCGGCGCCGTACGCCAAGGGCTTTCGCGTGGCGCGGGTGTGCCCGCCGCCCGCGCCGGGTCGAGCGACCTGCATGGCGCTGCGCCTCGTGCCCAGCTCGTTGACGGCCTCGGACCTGAAGGCCAACAAGGCCCGCTACCGCCGCGCGGCGGCGCACCGCGAAAAGGTGCCGGCGCTGCGCAAGAAGCCGTTCCCAGGGTTCCTGACCCCCGAACGCCTGCACGCCGCCTACTCGCTGCCGAACGAAACGCCGACCTCCTCGACGCAGACGATCGCCGTCGTCGACGCCTTCAACGACCCCACGATCGAAGAAGACCTCGCCGTCTACGACAAAGAATTCGGCCTCTCGACATGCACGACGGCCAACGGCTGCTTCAAGAAGATCAACCAGAACGGCAAAGCCAGCCCCTTGCCGGAAGACGAAGGCGGCTGGGGCACGGAGATCTCGATCGACGTCGAGATGGCGCGCGCCATCTGCCAGAACTGCCGCATCGTGCTGGTCGAGACCAGCAGCGAAGAATTCAGCGACCTCGGAGCCGGCGTGAACGCGGCCGTCAACGCCGGCGCGACGGTCATCAGCAACTCCTACGGCGGCCCGGAGGAACCCGGCTACCTGAGCCTCGCGAGCGCCGACTACAACCACCCTGGATTGCTAGTGGCCGCGAGCACCGGCGACTGCGGCTACTTCAACAAAGCCTGTCGCGGCCGCGGGCAGGCGGCGAACTTCCCGGCCGACTCGCCCAACGTGCTCGCCGTCGGCGGCACGTCGCTGACGGAAAACGGCAAAGGCGAATGGACCAGCGCCGCCTGGGACGAAGGCGGCAGCGGCTGCAGCACGCTATTCAGCGCCGCCCTCTGGCAGGCCGAAGCCGCCAACTTCTCCGCCACCGGCTGCAAAGGCGGTCGCGGCGAGGCCGACGTGTCCGCCATCGGCGACCCCAACACCGGCGTCGACATCTACGACAGCACGCCCGAAGAACTCGGCGCGCCGACCGGCTGGGGCGTGTGGGGCGGCACATCGGTCGCGGCGCCGATCGTGACGGCGGAGTTCGCGCTCGCCGGCGGCGCACGCGGCGTCAACTATCCGGCCTCGACGCTTTACAGCCACCTCGGCCAGGCGAACGACCTGTACGACGTCACGGCGGGCAACAACGGCAGCTGCGGCACCACGACGATCTGCAAAGCGGCGGTCGGCTTCGACGGCCCGACCGGCGTCGGCAGCCCGATCGGCCTCGGCGCGCTCGTGCTCGGGGAAACGCCGGCCAACACCTCCGCGCCGGTGATCTCCGGCGAAGCCGCGCCAGGCGGCACGCTGAAAGCCACGACCGGCGAATGGACCGGCTCGCCGACCGCCTTCGGCTACCAGTGGGAACGCTGCACGGCCTCAGAAGCCAGCTGCGCCACAATCGCCACCGCCAGCTCGTCGAGCTACGCGGTGACGAGCGCCGACGTCGGCTCGCGCCTGCGAGTCAAGGTCACGGCCTCGAATGGAGTCGGCTCCGGCACACCGGCGACCTCCGCGCAGACCGCCGTCGTGGCCAGCAGCACACCGACCATCGGATCGTTCACGCCCTCGGGCATCACCGGCAGCACAATCGTGATCGAAGGCAGCGGCCTGGCGGGTGCCACGCAGGTGCTGCTCGGCAAGCAATCGATGAGCTTCACGGTCGTCTCCGCCGCGAAGATCGAAGCGATCATCCCCAACGGCGCCGCGGCGGGCAAGCTGCAGGTCAACACCCCGCAGGGCAGCGCCAAGAGCAAGGGCAAGCTCAACGTCACCTTCTCGATCAAGTCGTTCAAGCCGGGCAGCGGTGGCAGCGGTACGGCCGTGACGATCAAGGGCGTCGGCTTCAACGGCTCCTCCGTCGTCAAGTTCGACGGCGTTCAGGCGACGGTTCTCTCGCGCTCTTCGAGCAAGCTCAAGGTGACCGTGCCCGAAGGTGCGGGCACCGGGCCGATCACGATCACGAACACCACCTCCCCCGCCGGCACGATCACGAGCTCCGGCAACTTCAAGCCCTAGCGACGGACGCGTTCCACGGGGGCGTAGGGTGCCGGGCGCATGAGTCGCTACGTGGCAGCCATCGACCAGGGCACGACCAGCACGCGGCTGATCCTGTTCGACGCCGACGGCCGCCCGGTCGTCGTCGACCAACGCGAGCACGAGCAGATCCACCCGCGGGCGGGCTGGGTCGAGCACGACGCCATGGAGATCTGGCGCTGTACGCGTGAGGTGATCGGGGGGGCACTCGCCCGCGCGGGCGTCGAGGCCGGCGAGGTCGCCGCGATCGGAATCGCCAACCAGCGCGAGACGACCGTGCTGTGGGACCGCGAGGACGGTCGCCCGATCGCCAACGCGATCGTCTGGCAGGACACGCGTACGGCCGGGCTCGTGCGCGAGCTCGCCGGCGACGAGGGCCCAGACCGCCTGCGCGAGCGTGTCGGCCTGCCGCTCTCGACCTACTTCTCCGGCCCGAAGATCGCCTGGCTGCTGGAGCACGTGCCGGGGGCGCGCGAGCGCGCCGAGAGCGGCGAGCTGGCGTTTGGGACGATCGACAGCTGGCTGTTGTGGAACCTCACCGGCGGGCCTCGGGGAGGCGTCCACGCGACCGATGTCACCAACGCCAGCCGCACGATGCTGATGGACCTGGAGACGCTCGACTGGCACCAGCCGAGCCTGGAGCTGATGGGCGTCCCGCGCGCGGTCCTGCCCGCGATCCGCTCCTCCGCCGAGCCTTTCGGCGAGGCGGCCGGGACGGCGCTCGGCGGGCGGACGGTGGCGGCGCTGCTCGGCGACCAGCAGGCCGCGCTGTACGGGCAGAGCTGCTTCTCGCGTGGCGAGGCCAAGAACACGTACGGCACGGGCTCCTTCCTGCTCGTCAACACCGGCGCGGAGATCGTCCGCTCGCCGGCACTGCTGACGAGCCTCGCGGCGCGCGTCGGCGAGCGGGACCCGAGCTACGTGCTGGAGGGCTCAATCGCGGTTACGGGCGCGGCCGTGCAGTGGCTGCGCGACCAGCTGGGGCTGATCGAAAGCGCCGCGGACATAGAGAGCCTGGCGGCGAGCGTCGAGGACAACGGCGGCGTCTACTTCGTGCCCGCCTTCTCCGGCCTGTTCGCACCGCGCTGGCGCGACGACGCGCGCGGCACGATCGCCGGGCTGACGGCCTACGCCCGCGCCGGGCACATCGCGCGGGCCGTGCTGGAGGCGGCCGCCTGGCAGACGCGCGAAGTGCTGGACGCGGTCGCCGGCGAGGCCAACGGGATCTCCTTCGCGGAGCTGCGCGTGGACGGCGGCATGACGGCCAACGACCTGCTGATGCAGTTCCAGGCCGACGTGCTCGGCATACCGGTCGTGCGCCCCGCGGTGACCGAGACGACGGCGCTCGGTGCCGCCTACGCCGCGGGACTCGCGGTCGGCTTCTGGACGGACGAGGATGAGCTGCGCGAGCGCTGGGCGGAGGACCGGCGCTGGCTGCCGGCGACCGGGACAGAACGGCGCGAAGGCGAGTACCGGCAGTGGTGCAAGGCGGTCGAGCGCTCGCTCGACTGGGTCGACTGAGCGCCCGGCGATCTAGCTCTAGGGCGTGAGGACGATCTTCAGCGCTTCGCGGCGGTCGTAGACGGCGTAGGCCTCGACCGCGTCGTCGAGCGGCATGTGGTGCGTCACGAGCGGGCGCGGGTCGAGCACGCCGGCCGCCATCATCGCGAGCACGCGGTCGACGTGCCCGATCACGTTGGCCTGACCACCACGCAGCTCGATCGACTTCAGCCACAAGAGGCCCATGTGCACCTCGGTCCGCTCGGCGTACACGCCGATGCACTGCACGCTGCCGCATGGACGCGTCAAGCGGATCGCCATGTCCAGCGCGCGCGGGTCGCCGACCGCGTCGATGCAGACGTCGACGCCGAGCTCGCCCGTCTCGGCTTTGACGATCTTGCGCGCGTCCTGCTCGGTCAGGTGGACGGGCTCGGCGCCGAAGCCCCGTGCAACGTCGAGGCGCTCCTGCACCGCGTCGACCGCGAACACCTTGGCCGCGCCGCAGGCCTTCGCCGCCTGCACCGCGCACAGGCCGACCGGGCCGAGCCCGAGCACCGCCACCGAATCGCCGGGCTGCATCCCGCTCGCGGCGACGGCGTGATAGCCGGTTCCCATGACGTCGCCGGCGAACAGCGCGGTGTCGCTGCTCATGCCGTCGGGCACGCGGCGCAGGACGAGGTTGGCGCGCGGCACGAGCGCCATCTCGGCCTGCGTGCCCTGCAGCGAGCCGAGCGTCGCGCCGTGGCCGAACGTACGCGCCTCCAGGCAGCGGTGGTAGTTGCCACGGCGGCAGAAGAAGCAGCGACCGCAAGCGGTGTGAAAGCAGCCGAGCACACGGTCGCCGACGGCGACGGCGTCGACGGCGTCGCCCGCAGCGACGACCGTGCCGACGTACTCGTGACCGAGCGTGAAGCCCTGCTCTATCTGCACGCGGCCGTGGTAGATGTGCAGGTCTGAGCCGCACACGCCGGTCGCTTCGATGCGCACGATCGCGTCCTCGGCGTCGAGCAGCTCGGGCTCGGGGCGGTCCTCGACGGAGACGACGCCGGGGGCTTGGAAGGTGACGGCACGCATTGGACGCTGCAGCCTACCCGCTCGCCTCGGGCTCCTCCAGAGTCCCGTTGGCCGGGTCGAAGATGAAGCCGCGCACACCGTCTCGGACCACCAGCTCGGCGCTCTCGCGCAGGCGGGCGAGCCCTTCCCGCAGCGCCTGCTCCACGTCCGCGAACGCGCCCAACCGCCACGACGGTGGTGGGCCGTCCGCGCTGAGCTGGGCGTGGAAGTCCTCGTCGGAGCCTCCCTCCAGCCCGCAGCCGCGGTGCATGACGACGACGACCTCCGCGGTCCCGAGCAGCCGTTGCGAGGCCGCCAGCGAGCGCAGCACGTCGTCGGTCACGAGCCCGCCGGCGTTGCGCAGGATGTGCGCCTCGCCACGCGCGAGGCCGAGCAGCGCGTAGGGATCGATGCGCGTGTCCATGCACGTCAGCACCACCACGCGGCGGTTCGGGCGCGAGGACATCGCCGTCGCGGCCATCTCCTCGGAGCGCCCGGGCGCGGTCGCGTGGGCAAGCATCTCGTCGCCGACTGGCATGGACCGAGGATGGTATGCGAGCGGGCTAGATGGTTGATTCCACGGTCGTGTGCCGTGGTCCGGGGGTGCGGATGGTCGAGCGGGCCACGGACGCAGTGCCGAAGGCCTTGCTGGAGGCAAGGGCGAGGCCGAGGACAAAGGCCCGCGAAGGCCAGGCGTGCTCC
>DASXER010000119.1:0-6126 GCA_036490015.1 Solirubrobacteraceae bacterium
GGCAGGTGTGGGACCGCAGCGAGGGTCCCACACCGCCCCTCGAGAGTGAGCGACAAGCATGAGAACGATGAGCGCACAAACGGACATTCAAGAAGCACCGAGCAACCCTCGGCGGGGGGTCCCCGGTGCTACGTCCGTCACGGCGACCGCGCCTGGCGCGATCGCCGTGCGCTCATCGTTCGTGCTTGCCTTGGCGACAGTGCTGCTGCTCCTGTGCGGCAGCGTCCCGGCATCGGCACTCGTACATCGCGGGCACGTTTTCAGCTCGGCCTTCGGCGAAGCCGGCGCGGGCCCGGGCCAGATGGCCGGGCCGTCGCAGGTGGCCGTCGACGAATCGAGCGGCGACCTCTACGTCGTCGACGCCGGCAACGAACGCGTCGACGTCTTCGCCCCCGATGGGCACGGCGGCTACACGTTCGCATCGGACTTCAAAATCCACACGCCCGGAGCGATCGCGGTCGACAACTCGAACGCCGCCGGCGACCCGTCCAAGGGCGATGTCTACGTGGTCGGCACGCCCGAAAAGGAAGAGACGGCCGAAGAACGCTCGGTCGTCTACGAGTACAGCCCGGCGACCGGTGAAGTGATCCACAAATGGTCCGTCTTCAAGGCCAAGGTCGAAGGCGAACAGGAAGAACTCGAACTCGAAGAGATCTCGGGCGTCAGCGTCGACGCCGCCGGTGTGCTTTGGGTCGACTGGGAAGAAGAAGGCGTGATCGACGGCTTGGCCAAAGAAGCGAGCAAAGGCGGCGCGCCGAAACTGGCTTGGCAGCCCGGCCTACGCCGCGAACCCGAAATCGAATTCAAATTCGAATGCCCCGCGCACGAGGGCTTCGCGGTCGCCCCGCACGACGAAGACTTCTACACCGCCTACGAACGCGAGAACCTGGCCGAAGAATGCCCGGGCGAGTTCGGCGAAACACCCGACCCGACGGTCGTGGCCAAGCTCGACGGCGCACAGCCGCAGCCGCACACGCTGACCAGCGAACTGGTCGGCCAGAACACGACCGGCGTGGCGGTCGACCCCGTCAACGGAGACGTCTACCTGGACAACGGCGGCAGCGTGCTCGCGCTCACCGCGGAAGGGCAGGCGATCCAGCGTTTCGGCGGCGGCGACATCAGCGGCGCGGAAGGGATGGCCGTCGACGCGGCCACCGGTCAGGCGTTCGTCGTCGAGCCCGCTAGCGACGAGGTCGTCATATTCGGCCCCGAAGAAGCGCCAGCGGCCCCGGTCGTCGACTCGATCGCGGCCAAGGACCTGTCCCCCGGCTCCACCGAACTGAGCGCCGAGATCGACCCGCGCGGGCTGGCCACGACATACCAGTTCGAATACGGCACCAGCGACTGCCTCGCCAGCCCTGGCTCGTGCACGAAGCTCCCGGCGGCGAAACTCGCTGCTGGCTTCGGCGACGAAGAAGTGCACGCCGTCGTCAGCGGGCTTGCCCCGGCGACCGCGTACTTCTACCGGGTCGTCGCGACCAGCACGGCCGGCACTGGAGAAGACGTCGCGTCGCCCAACACCTTCACGACGCTTCCCTCTCCCGCCGTGATGCCCGACGGCCGCGCGTGGGAGCTGGTCACGCCGCCGGAAAAGCACGGCGCGGCGGTCGAAACGATCGGTCGCTTCCGCGGCGGCAGCATCCAGGCGGCCGCCGACGGTGGCGCGATCGCATGGCTCGCGACCGGCCCGGTGATATCCGAACCGGAAGGCAGCCGCAGCTTCGAATTGACCCAGCTCATGTCGCGTAGGGAATCGTCTTCCTGGCAAACGACAAGCATGGAAACGCCGCACGAACAAGGGCGCGGCATCCTCGTGCCGTCGCCGTCCGAGTACCACTTCTTCTCGCCCGACCTGTCGCGTTCGCTGCTGCAGCCGACGGAACCTTTCGGGGCGCTCGAAACGCCGCCGCTGGCGCCCGAAGCGACCGAAAAGACGATGTACGTGCGCGCCTCGCCACCGGCGGCGCCCGGCTACCTGCCGCTCGTGACGGCGGCCGACGACACCGCCGGTTCGAAATTCGGACGCCAGCTCGAATTCCTCGACGCGACCGAAGACCTCAAGCACGTGCTGTTCGAATCGCGGGTCGGCTTGACGTCCGCGCACCCAGCGTCCGCCGGGATCTATGAGTGGGAAGAAGGCGCCCCGCTGCGGCTCGTGACCCTGCTCCCGGACAACACACCCGCGCCCGACGAACCGAACGCGCCGTCGGTCGTCGGCGACAACGGCGCGTTGAACGAGCGCGGCGCCATCTCCAGCGACGGGACCAAGATCTTCTGGAGCTCGGGCGACGAAAAGCACCTCTACCTGCGCGACATGGCGCGCGACGAAACGATCGCGATCAACGCCGCCCAGGGACACGACGCAGTCGAACCGGGCCTCGGCGGCGCTGAAGTGCCGGAACCCTCAGAAGAAGGCCAGGAAGTCCACTTCCAGAGCGCCTCCAGCGATGGCTCGCGCGTGTACTTCACCGACACGGCACGCCTGACCGAAGATTCGAGCCTCGAACCGACCGGCGAAGAACCGCCCGCCGACCTGTACGTCTTCGAGCTCACGAGCGGCGCCGGTCAGCCTCTGCGCGGGCGCCTGACCGACCTTACGGCCGACCCGGCCGCCGGGCGCGCAGACGTGCTCAACTTGATCCCGGGCGCGAGCACCGACGGCTCGCGGGTCTACTTCGTCGCCAACGGCGTTTTGGCGGCCGGGGCGAAACCGGGCCAGTGCTTGCGCAACCCCGAAGGCGAAACGCCTGCACCGCCCCCGGGCTCGACCTGCAACCTGTACGTCGGCGAAGCCGATCCGGCGCACCCGGGGACCTTCGAGACGTCGTTCGTAGCGGCGCTGTCCGAGGAAGACGCCGCCGACTGGGGCGCCGGTGAGACGACCAACCTCCTGCCTCGCCACGGCAACCTCAGTGACGTCACCTCGCGCGTGTCGCCGAGCGGAAGCTTCATCACGTTCATGTCGGAGCGCAGCCTGACCGGATACGACGCCCGCGACGCGCAGAGCGGTGAAGCGGACGAGGAGGTCTACGTGTACGACGCCGAAAGCCGCCGGCTCGTCTGCGCGTCGTGCAACCAGGCTGAAGGCACTGGCGGTCAGGCTTTCCAGCGCCCACAGGGCGTGTTCGACAGCGAAAGCGCGAACGACGGCGTGGGGCTGCTGGTCGATCGGCCCGAACTGTGGCGGCACCACTGGCTCGCGGCCTCGCTGCCGGGATGGGACTTCAACTTCACCGGCGCACGGTCGCTATCGCTGTACCAGCCACGCTACCTCTCCGACGATGGCCGGTTGTTCTTCGACAGCTCGGATGCGCTCGTGCCGCAGGACACGAATGGCAAGGAGGACGTCTACGAGTACGAGCCCGATGGCGTCGGCAGTTGCGAGGAGTCTGGAGGCTGCATCGGCCTCATCTCCGCGGGCACGGGCACGACCGAATCGATCTTCCTCGACGCCAGCGAAAACGGCAACGACGTGTTCTTCAGCACCGCCAGCCAACTGGTGGCGACGGACGTCGACAACACGTTCGACATCTACGACGCGCACGTTTGCGAACCATCGAGCCCATGCATCACGGTGAACGTCCAGAGCGAAGAAGAATGCGCTAGCGCGAACGCGTGTCTGGCGCCACCGGCTCCGCCGGCCGCCAACGGCGAAGCGCCGGCGAGCGCGACCTTCGCGGGCCCGCCGAGCGTGTCTTCGAGCCACAGCGTGTTGTCGAACAAATCGAGCAAACCGCCGACCAAACCGCTGACACGCAAGCAGAAGCTCGCGAAAGCCCTGAAGCAATGCCACAAGCTCAAGGGCAAACACAAGCGTCAGCTGTGTGAAAAGCAGGCGCGCAAGAAGTACGGGCCCAAGAAGAAGCCGGCGCCGAAGAAGGGGGCACGATGAGGAGCTTCAAGATCGCGCTGGGTGGGCTCGTCGCGTGCCTGCTGCTCGCTGTCACGCCGGCGCTTGCCTCGGCTCAACCCGCGCTGCACGCGTGGTGGCGCCTGTCCTCGCGAGCCGCGCCGACGAACCTGCCTCCGGGCGGCGTCGGGCTGATCGAGGTGGCGGCCGACGACCTCGGCGACACCGGCGTCTCCGGTGCCGGCAGCCCGGTCACGATCACCGACGTCCTGCCGACTGGGCTGCGCGTCACAGACCCCACGGCGGTCGACCCGCATCGCTCGCGCGCCGGGCACGAGAACGCCGAAGAAAAGGCGAAGTTCTGGAAATGCACGGTCACCGAATCGCGCATCGTGTCGTGCACGACGCCGCTGGCGATCCCGCCGTACGAACGCCTGGAAATGGAGATCCCCGTCGAAATCGACGAGCCCGCGGGCACTGAAACGACGCTCGCCAACGAAGTCATCGTTCGTGGCGGAGAATCCGTCGGCGCCTCCGCGGAAGCCGTCGCGGAAGCGAAGCTGAAGCGATCGGTGACCGTCTCGAGCCTGCCGGTCGCGTTCGGCGTCGAACCCGACGGCTACGCGATCGTCAACGAAAACGGCGACGGCTCACTCGACACGACAGCTGGCTCGCACCCCTTCCAGTTGACCAGCGTCGTCAACTTCAACCAGACGATCGAGGAAGTGCAGGAACCGGGCTTCGAACACGTCGTGCTCGCCCCCGCCGCGCCGGCGCTGGCGAGGAACCTGACGTTTGACTTGCCTCCGGGGCTGCTCGGAAACGTTACGGCGGCGACGCAGTGCTCCGAGGTCGACTTCTCGGCGCTCGTGGGCGAGACGAACCGCTGCCCGGCGTCGGCCACGATCGGCGTCGCGACGGTGACGCTGAACGAACCGAACCGCACCGGCTACATCACTTTGTCGGTGCCGGTGTTCAATCTCGAACCCGCCCCCGGCGAGCCCGCGCGCTTCGGCTTCGAGGCGGACTGGGTCCCCGTCGTGCTCGACGCGACCGTGCGCACCGAAGGCGACTATGGCGTGCGGGTGAGCGTCAACGACGCCACCGAGGCCGCGCAGGTGCTCGGCGCACAGGTCACCTTCTGGGGCAATCCCGGCGGCGAAGCGCACGACCAGTCGCGTGGCTGGGCCTGCATCCGCGAAGGCCTGGAAAAGAACGAAGGCGAAAACTGCGAAGCGCCGAGCCCACGCAACGAAACGCCGTTCCTGTCGTTGCCGACCTCGTGTACCGGCGAGCAATCGACGCTGATGAGCGGCGAGGCATGGAACGGACAACAGCTCAGCAACAGCTTCGTCTTCCAAAACGCGCTCGGCGAACCGCTGCAGGGCTTCGAAGGCTGCGCCACGCTGCCATTCGAACCGGCGATCTCGCTTAGCCCGCAGGGTGGGGAAGAAGGATCGAGCGGCGCCGAAGCACCCGTTACGACGGGCAGCACGCCGACTGGCCTGAAGGTTGGCATCATGCTGCCGCAGACGGGCACGCTCGAAGTCGGCGGCGCGGCCGAGTCGACCGTCAAGGCCGCGACCGTCACGCTGCCGCCCGGCATGACCGTCAACCCGTCGGCGGCCAACGGTCTCGAAGCGTGCTCCGAGCAGCAGATCGGCTACGAGGGTCCCGCGGGCGAAGACCCGTTCGTGCCTGGCGCCGCGCAGCCGCTGAAGTTCTCCGCCTCGCCTCCCGGCTGCCCGAAAGCGTCGAAGATCGGCTCGGTCGAAGTCGACACGCCGCTGCTGACCGAAAAGCTCGAAGGCGGCGTCTACCTTGCTGAACCCGCGCCGAACGGGGAAGCGGGCAAGAACCCCTTCGGGTCGCTCGTCGCCCTATACGTGGTGGCCACCGCACCCAAGCTCGGCATCCACGCGACGCTCGCCGGCGAAGGTCACCTCGACCCACAGACGGGCCAGATCACGACGACGTTCCTGGACACGCCCCAGGTGCCGTTCGAAGACATCACGCTGCGTCTGTTCGGCGGGCCGCGCGCGCCGGTCGGCACGCCCGCGGCCTGTGGTTCGTATGCCGCTTCGGCGTCGTTCACACCATGGTCTGGTGGTGAAGTGGCAGGTATTTCGTCGACGCCGTTTGCGGTCAGTTCGGGTCCGGGTGGTGCTCCTTGTCCGGGTGTGGGGTTGCCGTTTGTGCCTAGCTTCAACGCGGGGTCGACGGGTTTGTTGGCGGGTGGGTTTACGTCTTTCCGGTTGACGGTTGGTAACCCGGAT
>DASXER010000116.1:0-39116 GCA_036490015.1 Solirubrobacteraceae bacterium
CGACGACCTGCTGGACACCTCCGGCACCGGCGGCGGCGCAAGCACCTTCAACGTGTCGACGACAGCGGCGCTGATCGCGGCCGGCGCCGGTTGCGCGGTCGCCAAGCACGGCAATCGTTCGGCGACCAGTCGCTCCGGCTCGGCCGACCTGCTCGAGGCGCTCGGCGCGCGCATCGACCTCGGCCCGGGCGAAGTCGCGAGCTGCATCGAACAGGCCGGCTTCGGCTTCATGTTCGCGCCCTCGCACCACCAGGCCACGCGCTTCGTCGTCCCGGTCCGCCGCGACCTGGCCGTGCGCACGATCTTCAACCTGCTCGGGCCGTTGACGAACCCGGCGGGGGCGCGACGGCAGCTGATCGGCGTCTCCGATCCGCGTTTCCTGGAGCGCATGGCGGGCGCGCTCGCGCAGCTCGGCGTCGACCGCGCGCTGCTCGTCTCCAGCGAGGATGGTTTGGACGAGATCTCCGCGCGCGCCCCGACACGCGTCGTCGAGGTCAACGGCGAGCAGATCGACAGCTACACGCTGACCCCGCAGGACGTCGGGCTCGAGCCGGGAGCGGAGGAACCGCGGGGCGGCTCACCGGACGAGAACGCCGCGCTGACGCGCGCGATCCTGGCCGGCTCCGACGGTGGCCGCGGACCGGCGCCAGGCCAGGCGCTGGCAGCGATCAACGCCGGCGCCGCGATCTACGCCGCGGGCCGCGTGGAAACGATCGCCGAGGGCGTCGAGGCGGCGCGTGAGGCGCTGCAGGACGGCCGCGCGATGCGCGCGCTCGAGGACTACGTCGCCGTCAGCCGCCGCTTGGCCCCGGAGGCCAGCGCACGATGAGCTCGTCGTCCAGCGCGCCGCCGACAGTGCTCGCACGAATCCTGTCCGAAACGCGCGCCGAGGTGGAGCGCCGCAAGCGCGCGCAGCCCGAGCCACAGACGCTCGCCGCGCCCGGGCCGAGACGCGGTTTCCACGCCGCGCTGAAGGCCCCAGGCATCTGCGTGATCGCCGAGTTCAAGCGCCGCTCTCCGTCGGCCGGCACGTTCAACGACGAGCCACCGAGCCTCGAGCGCACGCTCCTCGCATACGAGCGCGGTGGCGCCGCGGCCGTCTCGGTGCTGACCGAGAGCCCCAACTTCGGCGGCTCGCTGCAGGATCTCGCCGACGCACGCGCCGTCTGCGGCCTGCCGTTGCTGCGCAAGGACTTCGTCGTCGACGTCTACCAGCTGCACGAGGCGCTCGCCGCGGGCGCCGACGCCGTGCTGTTGATCGTGGCGGCGCTCGAGGACGAGTTGCTGGCCGATCTGCACCAGCAGGCCACCGACCTCGGGCTCGACGCCCTGGTCGAGGTCCACGACGAGCACGAGCTGGAACGGGCGCTCGGCGTCGGAGCCGAGCTGATCGGCGTCAACAACCGCGACCTGCGCGACTTCAGCGTCGACGTCGCGCGCACCGAGAGCCTGATGGACCGGATGCCGCCGTCGGCGACCGTCGTCTCCGAGTCCGGCATCGCCTCGCCGGCTCAGCTGGCGCGGCTGGAAGGGCGCGGCATACAGGCCGTTCTCGTCGGCGAGACGCTCATGCGCGCCGCCGATCCCGCCCGTGCCCTGGCCGAGCTGCGCGCTTCAGGGGCCGGATCTGAGAGTCTTTAGAAACTCCCTCTGAAGCCTTTAGTTGAGCTTCACCCCGCCCGACCATCCTTACTCCCCGATGAAACGCATGTTCGCTATCCCGTTCGTCTCCGCCCTGCTGGGCGGTGGCATCGTCGTCGCCGTGATCGCGGCCGCGGGCGGGTTGGGCTCGAACAAGACGACCGTCACGACCGTGCAGGCCGCGCCCGTCGCTCCCTCCAACGCTTCGGTCGTGAAGTCCGGGCTGACGCCCAACGAGGTCTACAAGAAAGACGCACCCGGCGTGGCGTTCGTGACCTCCACGATCGTCGAGAAGACCGAATCGCCTTTCAACCTGTTCGGCGGCGAATCGCAGCAGCACGGCACGGCCACGGGCTCGGGCATAGTGATCGACGCCAACGGCACGATCCTGACCAACTACCACGTCGTCGAGAACGCCGTCAAGGTCACGGTCAGCTTCGAAAAGGGCAACACGGTCGAAGCGCAGGTCGTCGGCAAGGACCCCTCCAACGACCTCGCCGTGCTGCGCATCCCGACCGACGGTCTGACGCTGCACGCGCTCCAGCTCGGCGATTCGAGCAAGGCACAGGTCGGCGACCCCGTGTACGCGATCGGCAACCCGTTCGACCTCGAACGCACGCTGACGACCGGTGTGGTCTCCGCGTTGCAGCGCCAGATCACCGCGCCGAACGGCTTCACGATCGACAACGTCCTGCAGACCGACGCCCCCATCAACCCCGGCAACTCGGGTGGCCCGCTGCTGAACGCGGCCGGCGAAGTGATCGGCATCAACTCTCAGATCGAGACCGGCGGCAGCGGTGACGGCAGCGTCGGCATCGGCTTCGCCGTGCCGATCAACACCGCCAAGTCCGAGCTGTCCACGCTCGAGAAGGGCAAGAGCGTCGCGCGCGCCTATCTCGGTCTCAGCTCGCTGACCGTCGACGGCTCGCTGTCGGCGCTGAACCTGCCGGTCAAGCGTGGCGCGCTCGTGCAGAAAGTCGAACCGGGCACGCCCGCCGCGAAGGCCGGCATCAAGGGCGGCTCGATCACGACCGAAGACGGCCAGGTGGCTGTCGGCGGCGACATCGTGATCGGCATCAACGGCAAACGCATCGACAGCTCCGAAGACCTCTCCAACGTGATCGGCGCCTTCAAGCCCGGCACGACCGTGACGATCGAAGTCGAGCGCGCGACCGGCGAAGGCCACTACGCCGAGAAGAAGCTGCAGGTCAAGCTCGGCACGCGGCCGAACTCGATCGAAAACCCGAGCACGCCGGAAGGCTAGGTCGCCGTCGCGGCCCTCGTAGGGGCCGGACGCTACCGTTGAGGCGGAGATGTCAGCCGCCCCACTGTCCACGCCGCCGTCCGCCGCCGTCGAGCACCCGCACGCGACGCGGTTGAAGATCTGCGGCCTGACGAACCTCGCCGACGCCGAGTTGGCGGCGAGCCTCGGCGCCTGGGCGCTCGGGATGATCTTCTACGACGGCAGCCCGCGCCGTTGCTCGATCGAAGACGCCGCCGAGATCGCCGGCGCAATGCGCCGCCGTGTACCGCTGTGCGGCGTGTTCGTCAACGCGCCACTCGACGAGGTCGCCGCCGTTGCCCAGCAGCTAGAGCTGGACCTGATCCAGCTGCACGGCGACGAGGGGCCCGCATTCTGCGGGGAGGTCGCTCGGCGTACGGGTGCGACGCTGATCCGCGCCGTGCAGGTCTCCGGCGCGGGCGATGTCCGCGACGTCGAGCGCTATCACGTCGGCTATCACCTGCTCGACGCCCGCGCCCGCTCGAAGGCGCGCAAGGGCTTGCGCGGCGGCACGGGAGACACGTTCGACTGGTCGCTCGTCTCTTCGCGGCGCTCGAAAGTACCGCTGATCCTCAGCGGTGGCATCGACGCCGCCAACGCGGCCGAGGCGATCGCCGCCGTGCAGCCGTTCGCGCTCGACAGCGCAAGCGGCACCGAGCGCGCGCCCGGGCACAAGGACCCCGAGAAGCTACGCGCCCTGTTCGCGGCTGTGGCGGCCACGAACGGTGACGACGACGACGGGTCGCTGAAGGTCGGTCAGGTCGGTCAGACGGCGTGAGTGCCCCGGCCGGCGAGACTGGGGTCGAGCACCGCTTCGGCCCCTACGGCGGGCAGTACGTGCCCGAGACGCTGATGCCAGCGCTGGCCGAGCTGGAGCAGGCATGGCTAGAGGCGCGCGTCGACGCTGGCTACCTGCAGGAGCTGGCGGCGCTGCTGCGCGACTTCGCCGGGCGCCCGACGCCGCTGTACCGCGCGCGCAGGCTGTCCGAGCAGCTCGGGCGCCCGATCTACCTCAAGCGCGAGGACCTCAACCACACCGGCTCGCACAAGCTCAACAACGCGCTCGGGCAGGTGCTGCTCGCCAAGCGCATGGGCAAGCCGCGCATCATCGCGGAGACAGGCGCCGGCCAGCATGGCGTGGCGACCGCGACCGTGTGTGCGCTGCTGGACATGGAATGCGAGATCTACATGGGCCTGGAGGACACGCGCCGCCAGCGCCCGAACGTGCAGCGGATGGAATTGCTCGGCGCCAAGGTCAACGCCGTCGACGCCGGCGCGCGCACGCTCAAGGAGGCGACTTCGGCGGCGATCCGCGACTGGGTGACCAACGTTCAGAGCACCCATTACGTGATCGGCTCGGTCGTCGGCCCGGCACCCTATCCGGCGCTCGTGCGCGACCTGCAGCGCGTGATCGGCGACGAGGCGCGAGCGCAGATGCTCGAGGCCGAGGGTCGCCTGCCGGCGCGCGTGATCGCCTGTGTCGGCGGCGGCTCGAACGCGCTCGGGATCTTCGCCGCCTTCATCCCGGACGCCGAGGTCGAGCTGATCGGCGTGGAGGCCGGCGGCGACGGGATCGACACGCGACGCCACGGCGCGCCGCTGACGGTCGGTGGGCGCGCCGGCATCCTGCACGGCTCGCGCTCGGCCGTGATGCAGGACGAGGAGGGTCAGATCGTCGAGGCGCACTCGATCTCGGCCGGCCTTGACTACCCGGGCGCCGGGCCGCAGCACGCCCACCTGCGCGACAGCGGCCGTGCCCGCTACGTCGCGGTCGACGATCGCGACGCGCTCGCGGCCTTTCGCCAGGTGGCGCGGCTGGAGGGCATCATTCCGGCGCTGGAGACGGCGCACGCGCTCGCCTGGACGCTCGCGCAGTCAGACGGCGAGCTCGACCTGCTGTGTCTCTCCGGTCGCGGCGACAAGGACCTCGCGGAGGTGCTGGGGGATGGCTGAGGCGACAGCCTCGCCATCCGCGACGGGCTTGGAGAGGATCGCGGCGGCCTTCACTCCAAGCAGGGGCCGGCGCGCCGCGCTGATGCCGTACGTGATGGGCGGATTTCCGACGCTCGAGCAGTCGGTCGCGATCGGCGAAGCGTGCGTGCGCGCCGGCGCCGACGTGATCGAGCTGGGCCTGCCGTACTCCGATCCGCTCGCCGACGGCCCGGTGATCCACGCCGCCGGTACGCGTGCCCTGGAAGCGGGCGCGAGCCTGAGCGGCGTGCTCGAGGTCGCGCGTGCGCTGGCCGGCAGCGTGCCGGTCGTGCTGATGGGCTACGCGAACATGGTCTACGCACCCGGCGTCGAGGCGTTCGTCGAGCGCCTGCAGCGCAGCGTCGCCTGCGGGCTGATCGTGCCGGACCTGCCGCTGCAGGAGGCGCCGGACGTGCTCGCGGCCTGCGACGCGCACGAGATTGCGCTCGTGCCGCTGGTCGCGCCCACGACCACGCCCGAGCGGCTACAGGCGATCGGCGCGCGGGCGCGCGGCTTTCTCTACACGGTCTCGGTCGTCGGCACGACCGGCGAGCGCCAGGCCCTCAGCGACCAGTTCGCCGAGGTCGTCGCGCGCGCCAAGGCCGCGACCGAGGCGCCGGTCGCGCTGGGCTTCGGCATCGGCACGCCCGAGCAGGCCAGTCAGGCCGCCGACGCGGGCGCGGACGGCGTGATCGTGGGCACGCGGTTGGTGCGCGCGGCGGGCGAGTCCGACGATCCGGCGGGCGCCGTGGGCGAAGTCGTGGCGGCGCTAGCAGCGGGTCTGTCCGCGTCTCGGTAGGATTCGCCCGGAATGGGATTCATCCTCACCGTAACTGGGGGCTTGGTCGTCTGGATCGTGCTCTGGGCCCTCGGCGCGAAAGGCTTCGACGCCTTCCTGCTCGCGACCGCGATCATCCTGGTTGGAGCCTCGCTGAAGATCCTCACGGGCTACCTGCCCGGTCGTCGCAGCTAAGGCCGGGGTGCTGGCGCGCGGGCTGGGCCTGGCTGCTTGCGCCATGGCCGTCGTGGGGCTGACTGCCTGCGGCATCGGAGCACCCAGCACGGAAGCGACCGGCACGCAGCTGACGGTCTACTCGAGCCTGCCGCTCGACGGCCCGACCGCCGCCACGAGCCAGCAGATCGTCAACGGCGAGAAGCTCGCCCTGTCCGAGGCCGGCGGGCACGCCGGGCCGTTCAAGGTGTCGTTCACCTCGCTCGACGACGCGAGCCCCAAGACCGGTCAATGGAACCCCGGCGAAAGCGCCACCGACGCCAAGCAGGCGGCTCAGGACACGAGCACAATCGCCTACCTGGGCGACTACAACTCGGCCGCGACGGCGATCTCGCTGCCTTTGATCAACGGCGCCGGGATTCTCCAGATCAGCCCCTCGAGCCCCTATGTCGGGCTCACGTCCTCGCTCGACGCGGGCGCCGACGAGCCGGCGCGCTTCTATCTGACGGGCAAACGCAACTTCGCGCGCCTGCAGCCCGGCGACCCGGTTCAGGCGGTCGCGCAGGTCAAGCTGATGCGCTCGCTGGGCGTCCACCGGCTGTACGTGATCGACGACCAGAACGCGTTCGAGATGCCGCTCGCCGCGATCGTCGCGGGAGACGCCAAGAACGCGGGCATCGACGTGGTCGCTCACGACAGCATCCCGGTCGAGCCCGGCTCGAACTTCGCGGGCGAGGTGCAGAAGGTCGCGCGCGCCCATGCGAGCGCCGTGTTGCTCGCGGCCGGGCCCAGCACCGGCACGGTCTCGCTCTGGCGGATGTTGCACCAGGCCGATCCTGACCTGCTGCTGCTCGGCACGAGCTCGATGGACAGCGAATCCTTCACCTCTCAGATCGGAGCGGCCGAAACGCAGACTTATCTCACGACGCCGCTGTTGCCCACGCGTCTGTACCCGGCCTCGGCGCAGCGGATGCTGTCCGCGTATCGCACGGCGTTCGGCTCGCCCGCCAGCGCCGAGGCGCTCTACGGCTATGAGGCGATGAGCCTCGTGCTGGACGCTATTCGCGCCGCCGGAACGCGCGGCAACAATCGCCAGGCCGTGATCGCGCGCGTGCTCTCGACGCGCAACCGCGACTCGGTGCTCGGTCACTACTCGATCGAACCGAACGGCGAAACGACGCTCTCCGCCTACGGCGTCGATCGGGTGCGCGAAGGGCGGCCGACCTTCTATCGCGAGATCGACACCGATCAGCTCGGCGGCGGGTAAAGGCGCGCCGCGCCTCGCGGCTCAGGCTCAGGGTTCGGCTTCGGCTTCTTCTTCGTCCGGCGCCAGCGAAATGACGAGCTTGAAGCGTTCGGCTTCGCCGCTCAGTTCGTGACCGCCGGCGACGACGGTGCTGACCGCGCGCAGATAGCCGAACACGGGGGAGACGGAAGGCGATTCGGCGAGCCCGACGCCTTCGAGCAGGCTCAACAGCGTCGGCGTGTCGAGCATGAAGCTCGGCTTGGCGTTTTCACCGAGACTCGACTGCGCCGCCGTGCGCGAGGCGGAGGCCGACAGCGTGGTGCTCGGGTTGAGCGCCACGCCCAGTGACGCTTCGCCGAGCCCGAGCACGAATTTCGCCTTACCCGAGGAGTCACGGCCGGTGCCGATGTAGAGCGGCAGCGGCAAGCCCTCGACAGCGGCGCTGATGGCGGCTTCGGTGCCGGGGACCCTGACGTCGTGCACGGTGTCGCCCTCCGCGCGCAGGGCGCTGCCGAGCTTGGCGACGGCGGCACGCGACAGCGCCGGGTCAGTCGAGTCGATCACGACCGCACCGTGCAGTTCGAGCAGGCTGCCGCCGCCCGCGAAGACGCCGACCGGCCCGATCCAGGGCTCGTAGTCCCGCTTCGCCTGCGGGGTGCTCGCGCCGAGCACTTCGAGCGGCTTCAAGAGCGCCGTCATCAGCGAGCTGAGGCTGAGCGTGCCCGGCGCTTCCGGGCCGCCGCTCGCGCCGAACAGCGAGCCGAAGATGCGCAGACCCGCGACGTCGCCCGCCAGGCCGCCGGCGGTCTTCGGCAGGCCGATCGCCAGCCACGAGTCGCCCGGCAGCGCGGCCAGCGTGCTGGCGGCCCGCGGTTCGCCAGACAGCAGCCCCGCCGGCGCCGGCGAGCCGCCGGTGGTGCTCGGGGTCAGGGTGTCGACGTCGAGCGAGATCGCGTGGCTCTTGGCGAGCAGCGACACGTACGCCACGCGCGAGCCCGTCAGCAGCGTGAGCAGTGGGTCGCCTTCGCCTTCACCCTGGCCGGCGGGGGTCGCGAGCGGGTTGACGTACAGGTGGGCGAGCGCTTCTGAGGGGGCGATCGATTGCAGCTTCTTGTAGCTACCGGTGCTGTCGAGCGCCGTGCCGCCCTGGGTGGTGTCGATCACGTCATGCAGCGCGGCCTCGGTGCCGATCACGGCGAAACGGGCGACGAGCCCGAACGCCAGCCCGCCGCTGGTGACTTCGTAGGACACGCCGTGGTAGGTCTCGGGATGGGCGCCGGCGCGCTTGGCCTGGGCCGTCAGGAAGCTGCGCGCGCTGTCCGGGTCGCTCGTGTCCATCACGATCGCGCCTTCGGCGCCGCCGGAGGCAAACGGAAAGCTCGCGCCGGACTTGCCCAGTAGGCCGCCTTCGAGCAGCGATACGAGTGCCGTCGAGGAGCCGAGCGAAGTGAGGAAGATCGCGGCGTTCGGCCCGAGCCAGCCGGCGACGTCTTTGCCGAAGCCGAGCGACCCCGAGCCCGGCGACTGCAGCACCGACAGCAGCTTCAGGTACGGGTCGGCCTGGTGTGTGAGCGCCTTGCCGGCCGCGAGCGCCTGCGTGCGCAGGTCGCCGGTCGGACGCACGACCGCGCCGACGTACAGCGGCGCCGAGGACGGTACGGCGGTCGCGGGGTCGGCCGAGGTGCCGGCGGTGTGGCTCGACGAGCCGCAGCCCGCGAGCACGAAGCCAGTCAGGGCGAGCAGCGAGAACGCGAGCGCGATCCTTGCGCGAGGGGGACTGCCAGCCGTATCGGGGGGATGGGTGGAGGGCAAGCGCTTCACCCCGATCGTATGCGCGCGACGCGCCGCGACGCAAGCGCCATCTCGCAATCGAGCTTTCAGCGGCGGCGCTTGCAGCCTCCATTGCAGTCGTCGGTGCACAGATCCTCCAGCGCCAGTAGACGCAAAACCCCAAGCGCGGTGGGGCTCTGCGCGCCTTTGGGGGGCGCCAGAGGGACTCGGTGGGAGAAAATGTGCAAATGAGGTTGCATTGTGGGAGGAAGTGGGATATCTTCGCCGCAGCGAGCCGGGGTGGAGGGGCTCCTCCCACTCCTCCACCCCGGCTCGGTAATCAACTTTTCGGAGCCCTCAGTGGTCCCCTTCCGCGGCACCTTCGACCATACGATCGACGCGAAGAACCGCCTCACCGTGCCCGCTCGCTACCGGGCGGCTCTGGCCGACGGGGTCGTGCTCGCGATGCCGGTGGACCTCAAGCCCTGCGTCGCCGTCTGGCGCCCGGAGGACTACGAGCGCTACACGTCGCGCGCGCTCGCCGACGTGCCGCCGCTCTCGACGCGGCTGAACGAGCTGGAGCGCTTCTTCTACGGCAACTCGCAGGACACCGAGCTGGACGCGGCTGGGCGCATCATGATCCCCAGCTTCCTCGGCGACCATGCGGAGCTTGCCAAGGACGTCGTCGTCGTCGGCGTCGGCGACCGCATGGAGCTTTGGGACCGCGGATCCTGGAACGAACATCGGACGGCGCTGCTGAGCGGCGTCGCGGAGGTGACCGCCCGTGTCGACGACGCTGCTTAACCGCATCGAGACACCGCTGCCGCCCGCGAGCCCGCCGCGCCGGCTGGGGCCGGAGCTGGCCCGTAAGCGCCTGCGCGAAGCCGGCGGTGGCGGAGCGGGAGCCTCTCGCAGCCGCCGTGGCGCGCGTCAGCGCAGCGGCGTGCAAGCAGGCGGTCCCTCCTCGCACGTGCCCGTGCTGGCCGACGAGCTGCTTGGGCTGCTGGAGCTGCAGCCCGGCCAGACGGCGATCGACTGCACGTTCGGCGATGGCGGTCACGCACGGCTCGTGGCCGAGCGGCTGGGGTCCACCGGCACGCTGATCGCGATCGACCGCGACCCGCTGGCCGAGCGTCGCTGCGCCGAGCTGGCCGCCGAGACGGCCTGCGCGGTGCGCTTCATCCGCTCCTCCTACGCCGAGGCGCTGGAGCTGTTGGCGGACGAGGCCCTGGAGGCGGACGCCGCCTACTTCGACCTCGGCATGTCATCGATGCAGGTCGACACGCGCGAGCGCGGTTTCTCCTACGCCTTCCAGGCGCCGCTCGACATGCGCATGGACCCGGGCCAGGGGCTCAGCGCGCGCGAGATCGTGGCGAGCTGGGACGAGCGTCGCCTGGCGCAGGTGCTGCGCGAGTACGGCGAGGAGCGCCACGCCGGCGCGATCGCCCGCGAGATCGTCAGGCGCCGTGCGCAGAAGCCGATCGAGACCACTCAGGAGCTGGTCGAGGCGATCAGCGACGCGCTGCCGGCCCCCGCGCGCTTTGCCGGCGGCCATCCCGCCAAGCGCTCCTTCCAGGCTCTACGGATCGCCGTCAACGACGAGTTGGGACAGCTCGATCGCGCGCTGCCACTGGCGTGGAGCGTGCTGGGCATCGGCGGGGTGCTGGCCGGGATCTCCTTCCACTCGCTCGAGGACCGGCGCGTCAAGCGCTTCCTCACCGCGCGCGCGCAGGGCTGCATCTGCCCGCCCGACCTTCCCATCTGCGCGTGCGGACGCGAGCCCGAGGCGGCGCTGCTCAGCCGCCGCTCGATCGTGCCCTCCGCCGAGGAGGTCGAGCGCAACCCGCGCGCCGCCTCCGCGCGTCTGCGCGCTGCACGCAAGCTCAGATCTGAAGACGAAGGGGCAGAGGCATGACGCCGCCGCCGGCCGCCGCCGGAGCGCGCGCGCTCCCTGGGCGCACACTCAAGCCACCGCCACGACGGGTATCTGGACCCGCCCGCCCCCCGCTGCGCAAGCCCGCCCCGGGCAAGCCGCGCGGCGCCGCACCAGCCGAGCGTCCGCAGGGCCTCGCCGTCGGTGTGATCGACGCCTTCGACGCGCTTTCCAGCCACCGTCTGCTCGACCGCCTGATCCGCGGCCGGCTGTGGATCGGCATCGTCGCCTTCGCGCTGATCGGCATCGTCGCGCTGCAGCTGTTCATGTTGAAGCTCAACTCCGGCATCGGTCGAGCGCTGGAGAGCCAGAGCCGCCTGCAGCGCCAGAACGCCTCGCTGAGCATCGAAAACTCAGAACTGGCGGCCGGCGACCGGGTCGAGGAACAGGCCAAAAAGCTCGGTATGACGCTCGTGCCCGAGGAAGCGCTCCGCTTCCGGGCCTCGCACGCTCGCAGCGATGTCAGCCGCGCGGAGCACGCGCTGAGCACGCCAGTCGCGCCGGCGCCCGCCGAAGCCCCGAGCGCCGAACAGGAAGTCTCCAGCGGCGCTCCCCCCGGCACCGTCGAAACGACGACGGCGACGACGAGCGAATCGAGCGCCGGCGAAACGACGAGCGGCGAAGGCGAAGCTCAGACACAGCCGGCGTCGAGCGGCGAATCGATCGCGGCGGCGACGACGACTGAAGAACCGCAGGGAACGACGGCGCCGGTGGAAGGCGTCACGGCCGACGGCGGCACGCAGGCCGCGCCGGCGGGTTGAGGATGGCTTTCGTCCAGCAGCGTGTGGGCCTGATCTTCGCCGCGTTCTTCGCCCTGCTCGCGTTGGCGGCGGCGCGCACCGCCTATCTCGGCGTCGTGAAGGCGCCGTCGCTGCGCCAGGCGGCCAGCAACCAGCAGATCACCTATGAAACCGTCACCGCTCAGCGTGGCGCGATCACCGATCGCAACGGCGTCGACCTGGCGGTCTCCGAACCGGCCCGCGACCTGTCGGCCGACCCCTACCTGCTGCACAACCCGCTCTACGCTGCCACGCGGCTCGCGCCGTTGCTCGGACAGACCCAGGCGACGCTGCTGCGCAAGCTGACCGAAAGCTCCGGCTTCGTCTATTTGGCGCGCGGCGTGCCGGCCCATCAAGCCGAAGCCGTGCTCGCGCTGAAGATCCCCGGCGTCGACGGCACGCCCGTCATGCGCCGCGTCTATCCACGCAAGACGCTCGCCGCGCAGGTCCTCGGGCAGGTGGGCACAGAAGGGCACGGCCTGTCAGGGCTGGAGGCCTCCTTCGACGGCATCTTGCACGGACGCACGGGCGAGCGGCGCGTCGTCAGCGACGCGATCGGACAGCCCGTGTCGATCACCGAACCGCACACCGAAGTGCCCGGCGAGTCGGTGCAGCTGACGCTCGACGCCAACATCCAGCAGCGCACCGAAGACGTGCTGCAGGCGGTCGCACAGGCGTTCATCCCGAAAGACGCGACCGCGATCGTGATGGAACCCCAGACCGGCGCCGTGCTGGCGGTCGCCAACTGGCCGCAGGTGAACGCCAACGATCCGAGCGTCGCGCCGCCCGAAGCGACCGAGGACCGTGCCGTCGGCTTCGCCTACGAACCGGGTTCGACGTTCAAGGCGGTGACGGTCGCCGGCGCGCTGCAGACCCACACGATCACGCCCGAAGAGGGCTTCAACGTGCCCGACCAGATCCAGGTCGCCGATCGTACGATCCACGACGACACCGAACACCCCGAAGAAACGCTCACGACCGCGGAGATCTTGGCGCGCTCCAGCAACGTCGGTGCGATCGAGATCGGCGCGAAGGAGGGTGCGCCGCGCTTCAACGAATGGGTTCACAAGTTCGGCTTCGGGCGCCCGACCGGCGTCGGCCTGCCGCGCGAGGAAACGGGCGTCACGCTGCCGTTGTCCAAATACTCAGGCTCCTCGATGGGCAACTTGCCGATCGGGCAGGGCGAGCTCGTCACACCGATGCAGATGGCGGAGGCGTACGCCACGATCGCCAACGGCGGCATCCTCAGGCGACCGCACATCGTGCAGGCGATCGACGGTCACACCCAGCCCGTACCGCGCGGCAAACGGATCATCTCGCCGGCGACCGCCGCCGAGCTGCGCAGAATGCTCGAAGGCGTGCTCGCTCCCGGCGGCACCGCCGCCGAGGTCTCGATCCCGGGCTACGCGCTGGCCGGCAAGACCGGCACCGCCAGCAAGGTCGACCCGCTCACGCACGAATACTCGAAGACCGCCTACGTGGCCTCGTTCATCGGCTTCGCGCCGGCCGCCGACCCTAAGTTGCTGACCGCCGTCGTGGTCGACGAACCGCACACCGGCTCTATCTACGGAGGCACCGTGGCGGCCCCCGCCTTCGGGCAGGTCATGAGCTTCGCGCTGCCCTACCTCGGCATCGAACCCGGGCAGTAGGCCCGCGATGGCGAGGCCGTCCGTCCGTCCGCTCACGAGCGCTCGGCGGACGCGCACGTGGCTCCTTCGGGGGCGGAAACTAGACTCAACCGCATGGCGGCGCGGGAGCGAGCGATGACGCTCGGCGAGTTGATCGGCGGTCTCGACGAGGCACGCCCGAGCGAGGGCGGCGCGACGATCGAAATCGGATCGCTCGCCTACGACAGTCGCGACGCAACGCCCGGCAGCCTGTTCTTCTGCGTCAGCGGCTTTCAGAGCGACGGTCACGACCACGCGCCGCAGGCGGTTCAGAACGGCGCTGTGGCGCTGGTCGTCGAGCGCCCGCTCGGGCTCGGCGTGCCGGAGGTGCGGGTGCCGTCGGCACGCGCCGCGATGGCTCCGCTGGCGGCCCGCTTCTACGGCGAGCCGGCGCGCGAGCTGCGCGTCGTGGGAGTGACGGGCACGAACGGCAAGACGACCACCGCGTACCTCGTGCGCGCGCTGCTGGAAGCGGCCGGCACCCAATGCGGGCTGCTCGGCACGGTCAAGTCGGTGATCGGCGGTCAGGATCGCGCGGTGGCACGCACGACGCCGGAGGCGATCGACCTGCAGGCCGACCTGCGCGCGATGCTCACGGCCGGCGATCGGGCCTGCGCGATGGAGGTCTCCTCGCACGCGCTCGCGCTCGGGCGCACGGACGCGATCTCCTTCGCGGCGGCGATCTTCACCAACCTGACCCAGGACCACCTCGACTTCCATCCGACGATGGAGGACTACTTCCTCGCCAAGCGCAGCCTGTTCCTGCCCGAGCAAGGCGAGCGCCCGGCGGCGAGCGTCGTCAACGTCGCCGATCCCTACGGCAAGCGGCTGGCGGACGAAGTCGAGGGTGCGATCACGTTCGCCGTCGAAGCCGACGCCGACTACATGGCCACCGACCTGCGCTGCGGCCACGACGGCTGCCGCTTCCTGCTGCGCACCCAAGCCGGCGAGCGGGTCGTCACGCTGGGAATGCCGGGGCGCTTCAACGTCGCCAACGCACTCGCTGCGCTAGCGGCGGCGAACGCGATCGGCGTCCCGCTCGACGCGCTGATCGAGGCGCTCGGAGACGGCGTGCGCGTGCCGGGTCGCTTCGAGCCGGTCGATGAGGGCCAGGACTTCGCGGTGCTGGTCGACTACGCGCACACGCCCGACTCGCTCGAGAACGTGCTGCGCGCGGCGCGCGAGCTGTTGCCGCCGGACGGGCGCGTGATCTGCGTGTTCGGCGCCGGCGGTGACCGCGATCGCGGCAAGCGGCCGCTGATGGGCCACATCGCGGTGAGCCTGGCCGAGGAGGTGATCGTGACCTCCGACAACCCGCGCTCCGAGGACCCGGAAGCGATCATCGAGGAGATCTTCACCGGTATCCACGACTCCGCGCCCGTCGATCATCCCGGCGGTGGCTACACAGCCAACGGCGTCGCCGATCGCCGCGTCGCGATCCAGTTCGCGGTCGAACAGGCGCGTGCCGGGGACGTGCTCGTGATCGCCGGCAAGGGGCACGAGCAGGGCCAAGAGTTCGCGGGCGGGAGCAAGCTGCCCTTTGACGATGTGAGCGTGGCGCGCGAGGCGCTGCTGGCGCGTAAGCAGGGCGTGCCGGCCGGGGCGCAATGAGGGACTGGTCGGCCGGGCGTATAGCCGAGCTTGCCGGCGCACAGCTGGTGCACGGCTCGACGTCCGCGCTCAAAGACGGCCCGCGGGGCGTCTCGATCGACTCGCGTGCCGTCGCGCCTGGCGATCTGTTCGTCGGGTTGCGCGGCGAGCGCACCGACGGCGGTGAGCACGCCGCACAGGCGCTCGCCGACGGGGCCTGGGGCGTTTTGGTGACGCCGCACCACACAAACACGCTCGACAGCGGCGTCGTGCTGGCCCACGAGCAGCCGCTCGAAGGGCTGCAGCGGCTGGCCGCGGCCTGGCGCGAGGAGCTGCGCGAGCGTGGCGCGAAGGTGCTCGCGATCACCGGCTCGACCGGCAAGACCTCGACCAAGGACATTCTCGCCGCGTTGCTCGCGCAGAGCCTGCGTACGTCCTTCAGCTCGCAGAACATGAACACGGAGATCGGCCTGCCGCTGGCGCTGCTGGCCGCGCCCGCGGACACGCAGGCGCTGGTTCTGGAGATGGCCATGCGCGGCCAAGGCCAGATCGCCGAACTGGCCGCCGTAGCGCGTCCCGACGTGGGCGTGATCGTCAACGTCGGCCCGGCCCACCTCGGGCTGCTCGGCTCGCTGGAGGCGATCGCGGCGGCCAAGGCGGAGCTGATCGCGGGGCTCGCGCCTGGCGCCACGGCGATTGTGCCGGCCGATGAGCCGTTGCTCTCGCCGCACCTGCGCGAGGACCTGGAGACCGTCACGTTCGGAGCCGGCGGCGACGTCAGCTTCGCCGCGCCGGCCGTCCCGGGTGAGCCCGTGCGGATTCGCGACGGCGAGACTGAGCTGGTGCTCGAACCGTCGTTCGAGCAGGCCCATCAGCTGCGGAACCTGCTCGCCGCCGTCGCGGCCGCGCGCGCGATCGGCGTCACGCCGCGCGGTCGGCTGGAGGTCGAGTTCTCGGCCATGCGCGGACAGCGCACGCGGTTGGCCGCCGACATCACGCTGATCGACGACTCCTACAACGCCAACCCGATGTCGACGCGCGCCGCGCTCGACGAGCTCGCGCGGGCCGCCGGCCCAAGGCGCGTGGCGGTGCTCGGCGACATGCTGGAGCTGGGCGAGCAGGCGCCCGAGCTACACCGCGAGATCGGACGCCACGCCCAGGCGAGCGGCGTCTCGCTGCTCGTGGCCGTCGGCCCGCTGGCGCGCGAGATGGCCGACGCGTTCGACGGCGAGAGCGTCGCGGTGGACGATGCCGCCGCTGCGGCTCAGCTCGTGCCGACGCTGCTCGGCGGCGGCGAGACCGTGCTCGTGAAGGGCTCGCGCGGGATCGGGCTCGATCTCGTCAGTGCCGCGCTGCGCGACACGTTCGCGCCGCTGGAGGATGCCGTCACGATCCGGGGAAGGAGCTGAGCAGATGGGTCAGATCCTGATCGGCGGCACGGCTGCGCTGCTCATCTGCATCTTCCTGAGCCCGAAGTTCATCGAGTTCTTGCGCGCGCGCGAGTTTGGCCAGCAGATCCGCGAGGAGGGTCCTCAGGGCCACCACCAGAAGGCCGGCACGCCGACGATGGGCGGGATCATCTTCTTCCTCGCGGTCACGGTCTCGTTCCTGATCCTGACCGAATTCGAATGGCGCTCGGCCGGCGTGCTCGCGACCATGCTGGCCTGCGCGCTGCTCGGCTTCGCCGACGACTACCTCAAGCTCGTGCGGCGCCGCTCGCTCGGGCTGCGCGCACGCACCAAGCTCGGCGTCACGATCGCGATCTCGCTCGGGCTGTGGTGGATCGCCCGCTACCAGGCGCACCTGCAGCCGACGCTGCTGTTTCGCGTCGTCGACTACCACGTCGACCTCGGGCCCTTCTATCCCGTGCTGATCTACCTGGTCGTGGCCGGCACGACGAGCGCGGTCAACCTGACCGACGGCCTCGACGGCCTGGCCGCGGGCTGCGCGGCGATCGTGCTGCTCGCCTACATCGGCATCACGTTCATAACCGGCAGCGATCTCGACCTCGCGCTGCTCGCCGGCTGCCTGGTCGGCGCGTGCATCGGCTTCCTGTGGTTCAACGCCTTTCCGGCGACGATCTTCATGGGCGACACCGGTTCGCTCGGGCTCGGCGGCGCGATCGCCGGCCTGGCCGTGATGACGAAGACCGAGGTGCTGTTGATCCTGCTCGGCGGCATCTTCGTGGTCGAGGCGCTGTCGGTCGTGATCCAGGTGATCTCGTTCCAGATGACGCGCAAACGCGTCTTCCTAATGGCGCCGATCCACCACCATTTCGAGCTGCGCGGATGGTCGGAGACGAAGATCATCTTGCGCTTCTGGATCGTCGCCTCGATCTGCGGAGCGATCGGCTTCACGCTCTACCGCCAGAGCCGCGGCGTCTGAAGCGCGGCCGCGAAAGTGGTATCACGGTCCGTTTAGACGACCACCACCACACGCGGAGGACAGAATGCGCTTCGGAACGGCTTTGCTGCGGGCGATCGTAGGCGGCCTGTTCGTCGGCCACGGGCTGCAGAAGCTCGCCGGTTGGTTCGACGGCGGCGGGCTGTCGGCGACGGGGGAGATGTTCGAGTCGATGGGGCTCGCGCCCGGCAAGGTCCACGCCGGCGCGGCGGGAGCGGCCGAGGCCGGGGGCGGGGCGCTGCTGGCGGCCGGGCTCGCGACGCCGTTCGCGGCTTCGCTGCTGAGCGGCACGATGATCACGGCGATCCGCAAGGTCCACTTCAAGAACGGGCCGTGGACGACGAAAGGCGGCTACGAGTACAACCTGGTGCTGATCGCCGCGGTGTTCGCGATCGCCGACACCGGCCCCGGAAAGCTGTCCGCCGACGAGGCGCTCGGCATCCGGCGCTCGGGCCTCGGCTGGGCGCTCGCGCAGCTGGCGGCCGGCGCGGTCGGCTCGCTGGCGGCGGTCGAGCTCGGCCAGCGCGCCGCGGCGTCGGCAACCCCGACCCCACAGGCAGCTCAGGAGCCTCAGCCGAGCAACGGCACGGCTGAGGCAGCGCTCGCCGACTGAAGCGCCACAAAACGCGAGGTCACCACGAAAACCCGCATTGCGCTGCGGAAAATCAGCTGACGAATCGCGGAGGCATCCGGCCGCGGGCGTCGAAGTGAGAACGGATGCAAGGACTGCTGGCAGGGCGAGCCCGGGGTCGGGCGATCGAGAACGCCCCGGCGCGTGGCAAGCGCAAGGCGAGCGAGGCGCAGGGACTCGAGCAGCGCATCCTGCTGACGGCCACGATGTGCCTGATGGCCTTCGGCGCCGTGATGGTCTACAGCGCATCGTCCGCCACGACGCTGCTGCAAGGCCAGGGCTACGGCAGCGGCTACCTGATCAAGTTTCTGATCTACGGCGCCTTCGGGCTCGTCGTCATGCGCCTGCTCGCGCGCGACGGGATCGCCAAAGTGCAGTCGATCACGGCGCCGCTGTTGGCCGTGTCGTTCGCGCTCGTGCTGGCCGTGCACGTCCCGCACGTCGGCGTCTCGATCAACGGC
This sequence comes from Solirubrobacteraceae bacterium, assembly GCA_036490015.1. GTDB lineage: Bacteria > Actinomycetota > Thermoleophilia > Solirubrobacterales > Solirubrobacteraceae > Palsa-744. The sequence continues at coordinate 18,327 of DASXER010000116.1, forward strand.
GCGCGACGCTGGCTCGGCCCGAGCCAGTTCCAGTTCCAGCCTTCCGAGTTGCTCAAGCTCGCGCTGGTGCTCTACTGCGCGGCGCTGCTGGCGCGCAAGCCTCAGCGCGTACAGGACCTGCGCGAGCTGGCGCGGCCGCTGCTGTGGGTCGTCGGCTCGGCGATCCTGCTCGTGTTCACGCAGCCCGACATGGGCACGGCGCTGGTGATGGGCTTCACCGTCTGTGCGATGCTGCTGGCGGCCGGCATGGCGCCGCGCAAGCTCGGCACGCTGGTCGGCGGCGTGCTGGCGCTGGTGTTCGTCTACGCGCTCGTGCGGCCGTACGCGCGTGCCCGGCTGACGTCGTTCCTGGACCCGTGGGCACACGCCTCCGGCAGCGGCTTCCAGGCGGTCCAGGGGCAGATCGCGATCGGGTCGGGTGGCCTGTTCGGCGTCGGGCCGGGGCAGTCGGTGCAGAAGATCTTCTACCTGCCCGAGGCGCCGACGGATTTCATCCTGGCGGTGATCGCCGAGGAGCTGGGCATGATCGGCGTCTACGCGCTGCTGTTCCTGTACGGGCTGATCGCCTACGGCGGCCTGCGCGCCGCCAAGAAAGCGCGCAGCCTCTACAGCGCCCTGATCGCCGTCGGCGTCACGACCTTGATCGTCTCCCAAGCGCTGCTGAACACGTTCGCCGTGCTCGGCCTGGCACCGCTGACCGGGGTGCCGCTGCCGTTCGTCTCCTACGGTTCGAGCAGCCTGATCGTGATGCTGGCCTGCATGGGTCTGCTGCTGAACGTCGCCTCGGGCGCGACCGGGCACGTACGCTCGGTGCCGCAGCCGCGCCGGCGCTCGGCCGACAGCCGTCGGCGCGACACGGCAGGATTGGCCGGTGAGCGCAGCGCCGAGGATCGTGATCGCCGCCGGAGGGACCGCAGGGCACGTGGTTCCGGCTCTGGCGGTGGCCGACGCGCTGCGGGCTGAAGGCGCCGCGGTCAGTTTCATCGGCGGCGAGCGCGCCGAGGCGCAGCTGGTGCCACAGGCTGGCTACACGCTGCAGACGCTGACGCTCGAAGGGCTGAGCCGCTCCAACCCGCTGCGCGCGCTGCGCGCGGTCGTGCTCGCGTTGCTGGCGACCGGCCGGGCGCGCCGACTGCTGAAGGCGATGCGCCCCGACGCGGTCATGGGCGGCGGCGGCTACGTCGCCGGCCCGGTCTGCCTGGCGGCGCTCAGCCTGCGCCTGCCGATCGTGCTGACCGAGGCAGACAGCCACCTCGGGCTCACCAACCGCCTGCTCGCGCCGCTCGCCAAGCGCGTCTGCCTGGCCTTCCCACTCCCCGGACGCTCGGGGCGGCGCTACCTCGTCACCGGTCGCCCGATCCCGGCCGCGGCGCCCGCGCGCGAGCCGGCGCGCGCCGCGTTCAAGGTCGCCGACGGCGACACGCTCGTGCTCGTGTTCGGCGGCTCGCTCGGCGCGCGCTCGATCAACCGGGCCGCGATCGAGGCATTCACGGGCGCTCCGTTCTCTGTGCTCCACGTGTGCGGGCGGCGCGACTACCCCGAGCTGGCGCGCACGGCGCTCCCCGCCCGCTACGACCTGCGCGAGTACCTGGAGCTGGAGGACTTCGCGCAGGCGCTCGCGGCGGCGGACCTGGTCGTCGCGCGCGCCGGCGGCTCGGTGTTCGAGATCCTCGCCAACGGGCTGCCGTCCGTGCTGGTCCCATACCCGCACGCGGCCGCCGATCACCAGAGCGCGAACGCGCGCTGGCTCGCCGATGCGGGCGCTGCCGTGGTGATCGCCGACGGGGACCTGAACGGCGGGCGCCTCGGCGGCGAGGTGGCCGCGCTGCTGGCCGACCCGCACCGGCTGCACGAGATGGCGGGCGCCGCGCGCTCGCTGGCGCGCCCACAGGCGGCGCGCGAGATCGCCAAAGAGCTGCTGCGGGCCGCGGCGGCATGAGCGGCCGACAAGCAGCTCCGAAGGGACGCCCTTGGGAAGGCCGCCACCTGCATTTGATCGGCGTCGGCGGCGCGGGCATGAGCGGCTACGCGCGTGCCGCGCACGCGCTCGGCGCCACCGTCGGCGGCTCTGACGCGACCGACTCCGACGGGCTGCGACGTTTGCAAAGCGACGGCATCCTGAGCGTCGCCCACGTTGGGCACTCCGCCGAGAACCTGCCCTCGCCACAGGACGGGCCGTTCGAGCTGTACTACTCCTCGGCCATCGCCGAGTCGAACCCCGAGCGCGTCGCGGCGCGCGAGCGGGGCATCGAGGAGCATCCGCGCGCGGATCTGCTCGCGCAGCTGAGCGCCATGCGTCGCACGATCGCGGTCGCCGGCACGCACGGCAAGACGACCACCTGCTCGATGCTGGTCGAGGCGCTGAGCGGAGCCGGCCTGAACCCGGGCTGGCTGATCGGCGCTCCGGCCGGCGGCGAGCGTCCCAACGCCCACTGGAGCGAGGGCGAATGGCTGGTAGTCGAGGCAGACGAGTCCGACGGCTCGATGCTGAGCCTCGACGTCGAGATCGCGGTCCTGACGAACGTCGAGCTCGACCACCACGCGCGCTTCGCCTCGCTCACGGAGCTGCGTGAGGACTTTCACCGCTTCCTCGCGGCCGCCAAGAAGGCCGTTATCTGGGACCGGCCGGAGCTGCTCGCGCTGCGTCACGACGGCGACGGCGACGGCACGACGGCCTACGCCACACCCGAGGCGTCGCTGAAAGACGGCGGCTCCAGCTTCAGCTGGCGGGGGCACGAGGTCACGCTGTCCGTGCCGGGCATTCACAACGCGACCAACGCGACCGGTGCGCTGGAGGCGGCGCGGCTGGCGGGTGCGGATCCGCCGCGCGCCGCCGCCGCGCTGGCGCACTTCACGGGCGCCGGGCGGCGCTTCCAGCTGCTCGGCCACGGCCCGGGTGGCGCGGCGATCTATGAGGATTACGCCCACCACCCGACCGAGATCGCGGCCACCTTGGCCGGCGCGCGCACGCTCTCCCACCGTCGCCTCGTGGCGGTCTTCCAGCCGCATCTCTTCTCTCGCACGCGGCTGCTCGCGCGCGAGTTCGGCCACGCGCTGGCGCAGGCCGACATCGCAATGGTGCTCGACGTCTACCCGGCCCGCGAGCGCGCCGAGGACCATCCGGGCGTCAGCGGTCTCACGATCGCCGAGACGACCGCCGACGCCTCCTCAGGCAAGCCGGTCTACTGGCTGCCGCGCTTCGCTGACGCGACCCACGTGCTGGGCTCGATCCTGCGGGCCGACGACGTGTGCGTGGTGATGGGCGCGGGCGACGTGGATCGGCTCGCCCACGGGCTGGTGGTCGCCAAGTGAGCGGCCAGCTCCCAGCGGGCGTTGAGCGCGACCAGCCGCTCGCGCGTCTGACGACGGTGCGCACCGGCGGCAGCGGCGAGTTCTTCGCCCGCGCCAGCGGCCCCGAGCAGCTCGCCACGCTGCTCGAATGGGCGCACGCCGAGAAGCACAACGTCAACGTCGTCGGCTCGGGCTCCAACCTGCTGATCGCGGACGAGGGCGTCACAGGGCTCGTGATCAAGCTCGACAAGCAACTGGCCACGATCGACAAAGACGACGACACACACCTCCTCTGCGGCGGCGGGGCGCGGCTGCCGGCGATCGCTGCCTACGCCGCGCGCGAGGGCCTGTCGGGCATCGAGTTCGGCGTCAACATCCCGGGCACGCTCGGCGGCGCGGTGCGCATGAACGCCAACGCCTACGGCGGCGAGCTGGCGCGCGTGCTGAAGTGGGTCGAGATCGCGCGCGCGGACGGCAGCGTCGAGCGCCGCGCGCCACACGAGCTCGACTTCGCCTACCGCGGCTCGGGGCTGAAAGACGGCGAGGTCGTGACGCGCGCGCGCATCGCGCTCGAGCCGCACCCCTCGCAGGAGGTCCGCGCGACGCTCGAAGAGATGCGCCGCCGCCGCCACGAGGCCCAGCCGCAGGGGATCAAGACTTTCGGCTCGACCTTCAAGAACCCCGACGACCCACGTGCGGAGGGTCGCAGCGCCGGCATCTTGCTCTCAGAAGCCGGCTGTAACGGCCTGCAAGTGGGCGGCGCGCGCTTCGCGCCCAAGCACGCCAACTTCGTCGAGAACATGGGGGAGGCGAGAACCGCCGACGTCCTCGCGCTGATGGCCGAGGGCCGGCGTCGTGTGCTGGAGCGCTTCGGCGTGGAGTTGGAGCCCGAGGTGCAGACGCTCGGTGCAGTTCATTTCGACTGGTAGCGGCACCGCCAGTCCCCATCGCGGTCCCGAACCTTTCAAACTCAAGGCAGGTTTGTAAGGTTACGATACTATCCTTACAAAATGGCTCTCGCTTTGAAAGGAAGCCGTGTCCGCCACGCCATCAACCACAACCCCCACACCACTCGGACACCACGAGGAGCGCTTCTGGCCCGCCGATCCGTCCGCTCCACCGTGGGGCCGACGCGGCGGCGCCTACAAGGTCTTCCTTCCAGACCCAATCGCCGAACGCGAGCTGTCACTCGACGGTTCCGCGGTCGCCGCCGTCGCCGAAGCCAGTAAGGCGCTCGCTCACCTCAACGACACACAGCCGAAGCTTGCGACGCTTGCCGCGCTCGCCGGCAACCTCCTGCGATCAGAGAGCGCCGCCTCCTCACGCATCGAGGGCGTCAAGATCTCCCACAAGCGCCTTGCCCGCGCCGCCTACGCACGCGCAGGCGGCCGGCACGGAGACAACCGCGCCGCCGAGGTCCTCGGCAACGTCGAAGCGATGCGGCGAGCAATCGAGTTCGGCGCCAGCGCCGAAGCTCTCTCCGTCGAGCAGATCGAGGACATCCACCGGACACTGCTGCGCTTCACCGAGGATCGCGACATCGCCGGCGTCATCCGCACCTCACAGAACTGGATCGGTGGAAACGACTACAACCCGATCGACGCAACGTACGTAGGGCCCCCGCACGAGCAGGTGCTGGCGCTCCTTGAAGACCTTTGCGCGTTCATCGCCCGCACCGACCTGGCGCCGATCGTCCAGGCGGCAGTCACCCACGCACAGTTCGAGAACATCCACCCGTTCGCCGACGGCAACGGACGCGTCGGACGCGCTCTCATCTACACCGTCCTACGTCGCCGTGGAGAGGTCACGAGCTACATACCGCCGATCAGCCTCGTGCTCGCCAGTCAGCCACGCGGCTACATCGGCGGTCTCGGTGCCTACAGCACCGGAAAGGTCAGCGTCTGGGCCGGGCGGTTCGCCGAGGCCACCGGCCGCGCCGCTGGTGAGGCAGAGCGCCTCGCCGAACGGATCGAAGCTCTCCAAGCACAGTGGCTCGAGCGGCTCGGGAACCCCCGCAGCGACGCCGCGACACGAGAACTGATCGGCGCGCTCCCCGGTCAGCCCGTGATCGACGTGCCCGTCGGCCAACGGCTCACCGGCAAGTCCCACGTCGCGATCGGCAACGCGATCGCCCAGCTCGAAGACGCGGGCATCCTGAAGAAGCTCAACGAACGCAAATGGGGTCGCGTTTGGGAGTGCGACGAGCTACTCGCGCTCGTCGAGCGGTTCGAGAAGGCAGTCAGCGCCACATAGGCAGCGAGCAGGCTGCGCCTCTGGGCGGTAGGGGATCGCCCCCCGAGGTCGAAGAAACCTCGGATGGAACGCATCCTCGCCGGCGCGGGCGCTGGCGCCACGGCGCTACGCGAACGCGGTCTCGGCCTCGCCGACCTCACCCGACGGCTCTTCCAGCACAGCAACTGGGGTGGCCGGCGTATGCGCATCGTGCTCGTCTGCGCGCTCGCCACGCTGCTCGCCCTCGGCGGCGGCTACCTGCTCGTCAGGCATTCGCGCCTGTCGGCCGTCGAGCACGTCAGCGTCGCGGGCGCGAGCGGCCCGGAGGCCGGCCAGATCGAAGACGCGTTGCGCTCGGCGGCGAGCGGCATGAGCACGCTTGGCGTCAACCACGGCGCTCTCTCCAGCGCGGTCGCCCGCTTTCACGTGGTCAGCGCTCTGCACCTCAGCGCCAAATTCCCGCACTCGCTCCAGATCACGGTCTCCGAGCAGCCGGCGGTGGCTGTGCTGCTCGTCGACGGGGTCAAGACGGCGGTGGCTGGGAACGGCATCGTGCTCGGACCCGACCTCGTCACGAACTCCCTGCCGACGATTGGCGGTTCGGTCGAGCCCGTGCCCGGTCGCCGCCTGGGGGGGCACACCCAGCTCGAAGCGTTGGCGGTCATGGCCGCCGCGCCGCCAGCCCTCGCGAAGCTCGCGAGTCGTGTCTACCTCGCCGGTCAGCGCGGCCTGACCGTGGCCTTCAAGAACGGTTTCCTCGCCTACTTCGGCGACGCCACGCGCCCGCACGCCAAGTGGGACTCGCTGGCCGCCGTGCTCTCCGACGCCGGCTCCGCCGGTGCCTCCTACGTGGACGTGCGCGTGCCCGAGCACCCGGCGGCTGGGTTCCCCGACGGGGTCGCCCCGGACGTGCCGGCGTCGGTCACGGGCGAAAGCGAATCGCAGCAGTCGAGCCCGCAGTCGCCGGTGTCGGCGCTCGCTGGCGCGCTCGCCGCCGGCGCTGGGATCTCGACCACGGGCACGCCGACGGGCGCCGAATCCGCGACGAGCGGCGAACACGAAGAAAGCACCACGAGCGGCGAAAGCGAAGCCTCGACCGGCACCAGCGAAACGAGCGAAACAAGCGAAGGCACGAGCGCGGAAGCGAGCGAAGAACCGCACCCCTAGAGATTCAACCTCAAGTGGAGGGTTAGGCCATCGGAGTGCCCATTCTCAGGTAGTGGTCGAGAGTCGGCCGTTCTGCAACGAACGTTGCGAGACTCGTCGCCGTCGTTGACAGGGCGAGATTCCCTGCATAGCGTGCAGATTCCAGCGGTTCGAGGATCTGTATGCTGCGAACCCTCAATTCCTACTGAAGGCTTCGGTCGAAACCATCATGGAGAGCAGCGGAAGCTATTTGGCGGTCATCAAGGTCGTAGGCGTGGGCGGCGGCGGCACCAACGCGGTCAGCCGCATGGTCGACGCCGGCCTGCACGGCGTGGAGTTCATCGCCGCCAACACCGACGCCCAGGCGCTCGCCATGTGCGACGCCGACATCAAGCTGAACATCGGCCACGACTCCACCAAGGGTCTCGGCGCGGGCGCCAACCCCGACGTCGGCCTGGGGGCGGCGTCCGAGTCGCGCGACGACATCAAGGAAGCGCTGAAGGGCGCGGACATGGTGTTCGTCACGGCGGGCGAGGGCGGCGGCACCGGCACCGGAGCCGCGCCCGTGATCGCCGAGATCGCCAAGAACGAGATCGGCGCGCTGACCGTCGGCGTCGTCACGCGGCCGTTCGACTTCGAGGGCTCCCAGCGCGGCCGTCAGGCCACCGAGGGCATCGAGCGCCTGCGCGAGGTCGTCGACACGCTGATCATCATTCCCAACGAGAAGCTACTGGCCGTCGTCGAGCGGCGCACGTCGATGCTCGACGCGTTCAAGGAAGCCGACAACGTGCTGCGCCAGGGCGTGCAGGGCATCACCGACCTGATCACGATCCCGGGACTCATAAACCTCGACTTCGCCGACGTCAGGACGATCATGCAGGACGCCGGCTCGGCGCTGATGGGGATCGGCACGGCCAGCGGCGAGAGCCGTTGCGCGGACGCCGCCCAGGCAGCGATCTCCTCGCCGCTGTTGGAAGAGAAAGTCGACGGCGCGACGGGCATCCTGCTCAACATCACCGGCGGACGCGACCTCGGCCTGTTCGAGGTCAACGACGCGGCCGAGATCATCCAGAACGCGGCCGACGCGAACGCGAACATCATCTTCGGCGCCGTGATCGACGAGTCGATGGCCGACGAGGTGCGCGTGACCGTGATCGGCACCGGCTTCGACCACCGTCCCGGCCGCGGCGCCCGCAGCGAGGCGCGCTCGACGCGCCCGGACCGCAACCCGCGCATCTCGGACCGCCAACGCTCGACGCTCGAGATCTCCGACGACGACATCGACGTCCCGCCGTTCCTGCGCTAGCCACTAGGAAGGAGATGCCACATGTGGCATCTCCCGGGTCGCGCACGCGCGACCCGCGGGTGGGCGTATACGCCCACCCGAACAGCACCATGACTCAGAGTTTGTCGTAACCCCAGAGAGTCACGAGGTCGCGGTCGAGCAGCTCACTCAGCTCCAGGACCGCCGGCTTGAAGCGCACGCGCAGCTCGGCCATCAGCTCTTCGTCGGGTGGCTCGACCTCGGGCTGCACCACCTGGCGCTGCAAGGTGCGCGCGGCGCCACGGCGCATACCTTGGCTGGTCACCGCCTTGATCGTCTGGCGGGCCGCCTTGGCGAGCGGGTTGCGTCCCAGCGTGACGTCTTCGAGCATCGCTTTGCCGCGCCACGAGCGCACGGTGCGGCGCGTGACGTTGGCCGCGACCGTGTCGAGCGCGACCGAGTCGTCGACGCCGACGAAGTCGAGGATGCGCCGGATCGTGGCCTCGTTGTCGTCGCGAAAGTCGTCGTAGGTCTGCACCAGCATCTGCTCCGCTGCGAAGTGCTCGCGGAAGCGGCGCAGCTGCTCGCCGTAGCGCACGTGCTCGGAGTAGAGCAGCAGCTGCGGGCGGTGCGAGTTCGGCGGGATGCTCCGACCGTCGCGGCGCTCGTCCTCCAGCTCCAGCGCCCGGCGCAGGTCGCGCTCGGTCTCGTTGCGACCGAGCAGGAAGGTCAAGTGCAGCGAGCGCAGGAAGCTCGCGGGCTCGCGGAAGGTGGCGATGATGCGCGCTTGCGGCTGCAGCTCGGCGATCGCCTTGGCGGCCGTGTGCGACCACAGGTACGTCGTCGTCGCCTCGCCGGTGCGCTGGCCCTCGGCGGCGGGCGCGAACAGCTCCAGGTACTGCTCCAAGGTGGTGGGATAGCCGTGCTCGCGCGGGCCGTTCTCGAAGCCTGCGCGCGGGGCCATGTCGCTTGCCAGATAGCGCGGCTCCTTCAACTCCGGCATGAAGACCTGCGGATGCGTGCGCAGGATGCGGTGCAGCGAAGTGGTGCCTGTCTTGCCGTGCCCGACGATGAAGAACTCCGGCGTTCTCACCGTTCGGACTCTACCGGCGCGCGAAGGCCCGGGCGGGCGGCGCCGCTCGCTACGCTTCGGCCATGAGCTCGACCGCGCCGGTGTCCCTCCGCCGTACGCCGCTGTTCGAGCGCCACGTGGAGGCGGGGGGGAAGATGGTCGAGTTCGCCGGCTTCCAGATGCCGATCCAGTACGCCGCGCACGAGGGGGAGGGCAGCCCGCTCGTGGCCGAGCACCTGGCGGTGCGCCGCGCGGCCGGGATCTTCGACGTCTCGCACATGGGCGAGATCGAAACCCGCGGGCCCCAGGCGCTCGATCTTCTCCAGCGCCTGCTCTCCAACGACGTCTCGCAGCTAGCGCTCGGCGGCGCGCAGTACAGCGTCCTGTGCCGCGAGGACGGTGGCGTGCTCGACGATCTGTTCACCTACCGGCTCGGCGTCGAGCGCTACCTGACCGTCACCAACGCCGCCAACCACGCGGCCGACCTGGCCTGGTTCCAGCGGCACGCAGAGGACTTCGCGGACGTGAGCGTGACGGACGCGATCGACGACTGGGCGATGCTGGCCGTGCAGGGCCCGCTCGCGCGCGAGATCGTGCAGGCCGGTGCTGATTCTCCTCTGCCGGAGCGGATGCACGCCGCCACACGGCGGCTGAACGGCGGCGAGGTGCTCGTGTGCGGCACCGGCTACACCGGCGAGCAAGGCGTCGAGCTGCTGTGCCGCGCGGAGGAGGCCTCGGCGCTGTGGGAAGGGTTCGTGCGTCGCGGCGCACGGCCGGCCGGCCTCGGCGCGCGCGACACCTTGCGCATGGAGGTCTGCTTCCACCTGTACGGCAACGACCTGATGGTCGAGCGCGGCCCGATCGAAGCCGGCCTCGGCTGGTGCTGCAAGGAGGACACCGGTTTCGTCGGCGCGGAGGCGGTGCGCGCCACGCGCGAGCGCGGCCCGGCCGAGAAGCTCGTCGCGTTCGAGATCGACGGCCCCGGCATCGCGCGCCAGGGCAACCCCGTGGTCGGTGGGGGCGAGGTCACGAGCGGCACGTTCTCGCCGTCTCTGCAGAGCGGCATCGGCATGGCCTACGTGCCGGCCGAGCGCGCCCGGCCCGGCACCGCGCTGGAGGTCGACGTTCGTGGCAAGATGCGCCGCGCCGTAGTAAAGGAAAAGCCGCTCTACAGAAAGGGCTCCTGAATGGCCGAGGCCAGCTATCCCGAGGACCTGCTCTACCACGCCGAGCACGACTGGGCCCGCCTCGAGGGCGACGCGGAGGCCACGCTCGGCATCACTTGGTACGCCCAGGACTCGCTCGGCGAGGTCGTGTTCTTCGACCCGCCCGTCGTCGGCACGCAGCTGAAGAAGGACGCGCCGTACGCCGAGGTCGAGTCGGTCAAGGCGGTCTCCGACGTGGTCGCGCCGCTATCGGGTGAGATCGTCGCGGTCAACGAGGCGCTCGCGGAGAACCCCGCCACGATCAACGAGGACCCATACGGCGAGGGCTGGCTGGTGAAGATCCGGCTCGCCGATGCGTCCGAGCGCGACTCGCTGCTCGACGCCGCCACCTATCGCTCCGGTCTCGACGCTTGAAGGACCTTCCGGGGACCTTCTAGTCTGCTTGGCAGTTGAGCCGCTACACATCTATCACCGACGAGGATCTCGCGGCGATGCTCGCCGCCATCGGCGTCGACTCGCTGGCAGAGATCTTCGAGCGCCAGATACCCGAGGGGGTGAGGCTCGGCCGCGCTTTGGAGCTGCCCGCCGGCAAAGGCGAGCAGGAGGTCTACGAGCACCTGCGCTCGCTCGCCGCGCGCAACGTGTCCGTCGAAGACCAGACGAGTTTTTTGGGTGCGGGCATGTACGACCACTACGTGCCGGCGCTGATCGACATGCTGATGGAGCGCTCGGAGTTCTTGACGCCGTACACCCCCTACCAGCCCGAGATCTCCCAGGGCGGTCTGCAAGTGATGTTCGAGTATCAGACCGCGATCAGCGAGCTGACCGGCTTGCCGGTGTCGAACGCCTCGGTCTACGAGGGGCCGTCCGCGGTGGCGGCGGCGGGCTACATGGCCAAGCTGCACAACGGCGGCACGCGCATAGTCGTTTCTGCTGGGCTGCACCCGCACTCGATCCAGACGCTGCGCACGACCGCGCACGGCTACGAGATGGAGGTCGTCGAGGTCGGGCTGCGCGACGGCGTGACCGACGTGGAGGCGTGGCGCGAGGCGTGCGCGGTCGAGGGCACGAGCGCCGCGGTCTTCGCCCAGCCCAACTTCTACGGCGCCGTCGAGGACGCGGCCGCGCTGGCAGAGGCCGCGCGCGGCGGTGCTACCGGTGCCTCTGGCGCTTCTGGTGCTTCTGGTGCTGGCCCGGCGCCGGTCGTGATCTGCCAGGTCGACCCGATCACGCTCGGCGTGCTGCGCGCGCCCGGGGAATGCGGCGTCGACGTGGCCGTCGGCGAGGGTCAGCCGCTCGGCAACCGGCTCGACTTCGGCGGACCCTCGTTCGGCCTGTTCGCCGCGCGCGAGGAGTACATGCGCCGTATGCCGGGTCGCATCGCCGGCGAGACTGTGGACGCCGACGGGCGGCGCGGGTTCGTGCTGACGCTGCAGACGCGCGAGCAGCACATCCGCCGCGAGAAAGCGACCTCCAACATCTGCACCGCGCAGGCGCTGAACGCGCTCGGCGGGGTCGTGTACCTGGCCTGGCTCGGGCGGCGCGGGATCGTCGAGTTGGGCGAGCTGCTGCTGGCGCGCACGCACTACGCGCGCGAGACGTTGGCCGCTCTACCCGGCGTCGAGAAGCTGCACGAGCAGCCGGTCGTGCGCGAGTTCGCGCTGCGGCTGGACGCCGACGTGGCAGCGGTACGGGCGCGCTGTGTCGCGCAAGGCCTGAACCCGGGAGCTGACCTGGAGGCGTTGACTCATCGCGTCGAGGATCGCGGTGGATTGCTGGTCGCGCTGACCGAGCGCCGCTCGCGCGCCGACATCGACAGGTTGGCCGAGGTGCTCGGATCCGCCGTGGCGGCTGAGCGTGAGCACGAGGTCGTGGGGAGCGGCGTATGAGCGCTGTGGTCGCCGCCGAGACCCCGCAGCAGCGCCAGCGCGCGCGCACGATCTTCCAGAAGGGCGCGCCCGGACGGCGAGCCTTCGTGTGTCCCGAAATCGACGTGCCCGCCGTGGACGCGGGCGAGCTGCTGCCCGAGCGCTTCCGCCGCGCCGAGCCGCCGCGCCTGCCGGAGGTCTCAGAGCCCGAGATCGTGCGCCACTACGTCGGCATCTCCAAGCGCAACTTCGACCTCGACTCGGGCTTCTACCCGCTCGGCTCGTGCACGATGAAGCACAACCCGCGCCTGCACGAGCGCGCCGCCGCGCTGCCGGGGCACGCGCGTTTGCATCCTTTGCAGGACGTCGGCGGGGCACAGGGCGCGCTGGAGCTGATGTGGCGGCTGCAGGGTGCGCTGGGCGAGATCTCGGGTCTGCCGCATGTGTCCTTGCAGCCCTCGGCTGGCTCGCACGGCGAGCTCGCCGGCGTGCTCCTGACGCGTGCCTACCACGAGGACCGTGGCCAGCGCCGGCATAAGGTGCTGACGCCCGACACCGCGCACGGCACCAACCCGGCGACGGTCACGATGGCGGGGCTGGAGGTCGTCAAGGTCGCGACCAACGCCGACGGCGGCGTCGACGTCGAGGACCTGCGCGCGAAGGCCGACGAGGACGTGGCGTGCCTGATGCTGACGAACCCGAACACGCTCGGGCTGTTCGACCCCAACATCGAGCAGATCGCCGACATCGTGCACGCGGTCGGCGCGACCCTGTACTACGACGGCGCCAACCTCAACGCCGTCATGGGCCTCTCGCGCCCCGGCGACATGGGCTTCGACATCGTGCACTTCAACCTGCACAAGTCCTTCACCCAGCCGCACGGCGGCGGCGGGCCGGGCTCCGGGCCAATCGCCGTGTCCGAGCGCATCGCGCCGTATCTGCCGCTGCCAATCGTCACGCGCGTCGCCAGTGGCAACGGCTCGGGCGCTGGCTTCGAGCTGGTCGAACAAGCCGCCGAGGGGCCGGGCTCGAAGTCGATCGGGCGCCTACGCGGCTTCCACGGCAACTACGGCTGCTTCGTGCGCGCCTACGCCTACATCTGCTCGCTCGGCGCGGACGGCCTGAAGGACGCCTCCGAGTCGGCCGTGCTGAACGCCAACTACCTGCTGGCAAAGCTGCGCGAGGCCCCGATCGCCGAGCATCTGCCGGCCGCCTACGGCGAGCTGTGTATGCACGAGTTCGTCTTGTCCGGCGGTCCGATGAAGCGGAACCTCCAGATCAAGACGCTCGACCTCGCCAAGCGGCTGCTCGACTTCGGCTTTCACCCGCCGACCGTCTACTTCCCGCTGCTCGTCGAGGAGGCGCTGATGGTCGAGCCGACCGAGACCGAGACGCGCGAGACGCTCGACGCGTTCGCCGAGGCGATCGCGGGGATCTTGGTCGAGGCCGCCGAGGATCCCGAGATCGCGCTCGGAGCGCCATACAGCACGCCGGTCCGGCGCTTGGACGAGGTCGCGGCCGCCAAGCGCCCCGTGATCCGCGAGACGCTCGGCTAGTAGTCTCGGCGCGTATGGAGCACCGCCCGCTCGGCAGCACCGGCGTCATGGTCAGCCCGCTTTGTTTGGGCGCGATGATGTTCGGCGCCTGGGGCAACACCGACCATGAGGACTCGGTGCGCATCATCCACCGGGCGCTCGACGCCGGCATCAACTTCATCGACACCGCCGACGTGTACTCGCGCGGCGAGTCCGAGCAGATCGTCGGCAAGGCCTTGGCGGGCGGGCGCCGCGAGCACGTCGTCCTCGCGACCAAGGCGCACGGGCGCATGGGCGACGACGTAAATCAATATGGCAACACGCGCCGCTGGCTTGTGCGCGAGGTCGAGGACAGCCTCAAACGGCTCGGCACCGACTGGATCGACCTCTACCAGATCCACCGCCCCGAGCCGGACACCGACATCGACGACACGCTCGGCGCTTTGAGCGACCTCGTGCGCGCCGGCAAGGTGCGCTACATCGGCCACTCGACCTTCCAGCCCTCGCAGATCGTCGAGGCGCAATGGACCGCCGAGCGGCGCGGTCGCGAGCGCTTCGTCTGTGAGCAGCCGCCGTACTCGATGCTGATCCGCCGCGTCGAGGCCGAGGTGCTGGGCGTCTGTGAGAAGTACGGCATGGGCGTGATCCCGTGGAGCCCGCTTGCAGGCGGGTGGCTGTCTGGGAAGTACCGCAAGAAGGGCGGCGCCTCGCCGGGAGAGAGCCGTCGCGCGCAGATGATCCCGTCGCGCTACGACATGTCGCTGCCAGGCAACCAGGCCAAGCTCGACGCGGCCGACGCGCTGGCGGGCCTGGCCGAAGAGGCCGGCATGACGCTGATCGAGATGGCGATCGGCTTCGTCATCAACCACCGCGCCGTCACGGCCGCGATCATCGGCCCGCGCACGATGGAGCAACTGGAGAGCCAGCTGACGGCTGCGGACGTGACGCTCAACGCCGAGCTGCTCGACCGCATCGACGAGATCATCCCGCCGGGCACGAACGTCAATCAGGGCGACACCGGTTGGGACGCCCCCTGGCTGACCGACCCCGCGCTGCGCCGGCGCTGAGAAGCCAATGCGGATCTTCTCCGGCATCCAGCCCACGGGCCGTAAGCACCTGGGCAACTACATCGGCGCGATCGCACAGTACGTCTCCAGTCAGGAGCGCGGCGAAGGCCTGTTCTGCATCGTCGACCTGCACGCCACCACGGTCGCCTACGACCCCGCCGAGCTGCGCGAGCGCCTGTACGACACCGCCGCGATCCTGCTCGCGGCGGGATTGGACCCCGCGCGTTGCGTCTTGTTCCGTCAGAGCGACGTCGCCGAGCACACCGAGCTGACCTGGCTGCTGTGCAGCGTCGCCGAGCTCGGGCGCCTGCAGCGAATGCATCAGTTCCGCGACAAGTCGATGGCCCAGCGCGAGCTGGTGTCCGCCGGCCTGCTGCTGTATCCCGTGCTGATGGCCGCCGACGTGCTCGCCTACCGCGCCCACGAGGTACCGGTCGGCGACGACCAGCGCGAGCACGTGGAGCTGATGCGCGACGTGGCAAGGCGCTTCAACGCCCGCTTCGGCGCTGACGAGGAGGTGCTGGTCGTGCCCGAGCACCGCATCCCAGCCGTCGGCGCGCGCATCATGGACCTGCAGGACCCGACGCGCAAGATGTCCACGACCAGCGGCAGCGAGCAGGGCACGGTGTACGTGCTCGATGAGCCGAAGGCGATCGAGAAGAAGTTCAAGAGCGCCGTGACCGACTCCGGCAGCGAGATCGCGATCTCCGAGGAGAAGCCCGGCATCGGCAACCTGATCGAGATCTACGCCGCCGTCAGCGGCGAGGCGCCCGCGGCGGTCGTCAGGCGCTTCGCCGACGCCCGCTACGGAGAATTCAAGGTCGCGGTGGCCGAGGCCGTGACCGCCTACCTGGAGCCCACGCAGCAGCGCTACCAGGAGCTGCGCGCCGACGAGGCGGCGCTGGAGGCGGTGCTGGCCGACGGCGCGGCACGCGCGTCTGCGCTCGCGGGCGAGACGCTGCGCGACGTGCGCGAGGCGATGGGCCTAGGCGTGCCGCGTGCCGGGCGCTGAGAAAGCCATCGGCCCCGCCAGGTAGCTTGAGCGCATGAGCCTCGCTTCGCTCGAGCTGGATCTCGACGTCTTCAGCGGCCCCTTCGACCTGCTGCTGACGCTCGTGCTGCGCGAAGAGGTCGACCTGCTGGAGCTGTCGCTGGCGGAGGTTGTGCTGTCCTACCTCGACCATCTCGAAGCGCGCGGCGAGCTGGATCTGGAGACGGCGACAGAATTCATCGTGCTGGTGTCGGCGCTGTTGGAGCTGAAGTCGCGCCTGATGCTCGACAGCGACGATCAGGAGCTGCTTGAGCTGGAGCCCGAGGAAGCCGCCGAGGAGCTGTTGGCGCGGATGCTCGACGCGCAGCGCTACCGTGCCGCCGCCGGTCACCTGCGCGAGCTGCTCGACGGCGAGCAGGGCGTGCGCTTCCGCTCCGCGCCGCTGCCGGTCGAGCTGCGCCGGCACGTGGTGCAGCCCGAGGACGGCTCGCAGGACCCGGCGCTGCTCGGCGAGGCGATCGGCAGGCTGCTGCTGCTCCCGCCGACGATCAGCGTGCGCCACATGGGCAGCCCGCGCGTGAGCCTGTCCGAGCGCTTGGGCCACCTGCGCACGCTGCTGCGCCGTGGCGCCTTCGACTTCGACGAGGCCGTGCGCGGCGCCGATCGCATGACCGTGGCCGTGACGCTGTTCGCGCTGCTCGAGCTGTACAAACGCGGCGAGGCCGGTTGGGAGCAGAGCGAGAGCTTCGGCGAGATCGCCGTCAGCCCGCTGCTGAACGGCGTCGGCGCCGGGCTCGTCGCCGAGATCGCGGCGCGGAAGGCCGGATGAGCGAGCAGGGTGGCGCTGGCGGTCTCGCGGAGGTGCTCGCGCTGGCGCGCGGAGGACAGGACGTAGGCGACGAGGAGCGGATGGCCGGCGACGAGGTGGTGCCGGAGGTGCCAGAGCTGGCGCGCACGGTCGAAGCGCTGCTGTTCCTGTCCGAGGACCCGGTCAGCGTCGCCGAGCTGGCCGAGGCCACCGAGGTGGGGGAGGGCGCGGTTCACGCGGCTCTGGCCCTGCTCGGCGAGCAGTACGCACCAGGGCTGCGCGGTATGCAGCTACGCGAGCTCGCGGGTGGCTGGACGTTCGCCAGCGACCCCGCGCTGGAGCCCGCGGCCAGGCGGCTGTTCAGCCGTCCACGGCTCGCGACGCTGACGCCCGCGCAGGCCGAGACGCTCGCGATCGTCGCCTACCTGCAGCCGGTGTCGCGGCCCGAGATCACGCGCATTCGCGGCGTCAGCGCCGACTCGGCCAGCTCGACGCTCTTGGAGCGCGGCCTGATCGAGGAGTCCGGGCAGTCGGAGTTCGGTGCCACGCTGTACCGCACGACGACGCAGTTTTTGAAGCTGTTCGGGTTGCGCTCGCTGGACGAGCTGCCCGACGTCGCACGCTGGGACCCCAGCCCGGAGGAGCAGAGCGAGCTGCGCGAACGCCTGCTGCGCGCCGGCGAGGCCCGCTCGGGCGGTCCGGCGACGGACGCCCCGGAGGCTACGGAACAGGGCGCGGGGGTCGAGCCACCCCCGGGTGTGGCCGAGGATCCCGCGCCGGACGCCGACACGACTACGCATTAACTACGCAACGCGGCTTTTCAGCCGTCTATATGCTCGCTCCCGCATTTCGCAGACCCCCGGGAAAGGAGCAACATTGCTGTCCTCGATACGCAAGCGGGTGACGTACGCAAACGTCGCCGCCACACTCGCACTCGTCTTCTCCATGAGCGGCGGAGCGCTGGCCGCCAAGCATTATCTGATCAGCTCCAAACGGCAGATCAGCCCGTCGGTGTTGAAGCAGCTCAAAGGTAAAACTGGTCCGGCCGGTGCGCCGGGCGCCCCAGGCGCGGCCGGTGCCCCCGGCGCCGCGGGTAGCGCGATCGCCTACGCGAGCGTGGTGGTCAATGGCGTGGGCAACCCGACGTTCGTCATCAACTCGGGCTTCACCGCGGTGAGCGAGCCGCAGGCTGGCATCTTCTGCCTCACGCCGTCGTTCGCCGGGCACCCGATCATCGCTAGCCCGGTCGGCACGGAAGCGATCTTGTGGGAGGTCTCGCCGCAGCAGTGTCCCGGCGGCTACGAGTTCCAGACCACCGCGCTGGGGAACGGCGACGGCTTCAACGTCACCGTCCCGTAGGTGGTGCATCGGCGGGCGGGGCGCGACGAACGCGTCCCGCCCGTGCGACTTCGCTAGCCGCTCGTGGGCTGGATCGCCCGTGCGGCCAGCTGGCCGCAGGCGGCGGCGATGTCGCGACCGCGCGTGAGCCGTACGGTCGCGGGCACGCCGTTGGACTCCAGCACGCCCTTGAAGGCGGCGATCGACTCCCGGCTCGACCCCCGGAAGCTCTCGCCGTCGTCCTCGGCGCCGGGGTTGAAGGGGATCAGGTTGACCTTGAAGATCGAGCCGTCGCCGTCGCGCTCGTCGCGCAGCGCGCGCGCCAGCGCGAGCGCCTGCTGATAACGGTCGTTGACCCCGGCGAGCATCACGTACTCGACGAACACGCGCCGTTTGCGTCGCTCGTAGAAGGCGCGGCAAGCGGTCAGCACGTCCTTCAGCGGATAGCGCTCGTTGACCGGCATCAACTCGGAGCGCAGCGCTTCGTCGGCGGCGTGCAGCGACAGCGCCAGGCGCAGCGGCATGTCGCTTTCGGTCAGTCGTTCGATGCCGGGGATCCAGCCGACGGTCGAGATCGTCGTACGGCGGTGGCCGATGCCGAGGTCCGGCAGCCGTTCGCAGGCGGCCAGCACGGCGTCGAGGTTCAGCATCGGCTCGCCCATGCCCATGAACACGCAGTTCGTCAGCCCGCGGCTCTCTGGCGGCTCCAGCCTGGCGAGGTGGAGCGCTTGGTCGAGGATCTCCGAGGCGGTCAGGTTGCGCGCGAATTTCATCTTGCCGGTGGCGCAGAAGCTGCACGTCAGCGGGCAGCCGGATTGCGAGGAGACGCAGATCGAGCGCCGCCCACCTGTGCCCTTAGGGGTATCGCGGTAGCGCATCAGCACCGCCTCCAGCTCGCGGCCGTCGGCGGTCGCGAACAGGGCCTTGACGGTGCCGTCGCGCGAGCGCGCCTCCTCGCGCAGCGTCAGGCTCGTATACGGGACCTCGTGGGCGAGCGCCTCGCGTAGGCCCGCCGGCAGATCTGTCATCTGCTCGTAGCCCGAGGCGCCACGCGCCGCCCAGGCCCACACCTGACGGGCGCGGAAGGCGGGCTCGCCGCGCTCGGCGAGAGTGCTCTGCAGTAGCTCTAGATCCATGATCGATCGGCGCCCGCCACGACGGCGCCGTGCTCCTATGGTGGCAGCATGCGTCTGGCCAAGTACCTCGCCCATGCCGGCGCCGCCTCGCGGCGGGCGGCCGAGCGCCTCGTCGCCGAAGGCCGCGTCGTCGTCGAGGGCGAGACGATCGAAGACCCGGCCTTCGACGTCGACGACAGCAGGGTCGTGATGCTCGACGGTCAGGCGCTGAGCGGCCCCGAGCGGCGCGTCCTGTATGCGCTGCACAAGCCGGTGGGTGTCGTATCGACCGCCAGCGACACGCACGGGCGCCCGACGGTCGTCGAGCTGGTCCAGGCAGGCGAGCTGCGCCTCTATCCGGTCGGGCGCCTGGACATCGACAGCAGCGGGCTGATCCTGCTCACCAACGACGGCGAGCTGGCCAACCGGCTCACGCACCCGCGCTTCGAGGTGCCGAAGACCTACGTCGCCGTGCTCGGCGGCGGCTCGCCGGGGCAGACGGCGCTGCACGCGTTGCGCGACGGCGTGGAGCTGGAAGACGGGCGGACCGGCCCGGCGCGGGTGCGACGCCTCGGCCCGGATCGCATCGAGCTGACGATCTTCGAAGGGCGCAATCGCCAGGTGCGCCGAATGTGCAAGGCCGTCGGGCATCCGGTGATCGAGCTGAAGCGGACCGGCTTCGGGCCGCTGCGCCTCGGCCGCCTCGCGCCGGGCGCGCACCGGCTCGTGGCAGAGCACGAGCTGAGCGGCCTGCGCGGTATACGCGCCACGTCGCTCTGACAGAATCAGCGCCCATGCGACTGTTCGCCCTACGAGGCGCCGCGAGCGTCGAGCGCGACGAGCCCGGCGAGATCCTCGCGGCGACCACCGAGCTGATGCGCGAGATCATGGCTCGCAACGGCCTGCAGCCGAAGTCGGTCGTGAGCTGCGTGTTCACGGCCACGCCCGACCTCGTGTCGGAGTTCCCGGCTTTAGCGGCCAGGCAGCTCGGCTTCGACAGCGTGCCGCTGCTATGCGCCCAGGAGATTCCGGTGCCAGGCTCGATGCCGCGCGTGATCCGGGTGCTGATCCACTACCACGCCGACGACGAGCACGAGCCAGCCCACGTCTACTTGGGCGAGACGAAGGCGCTGCGCGCCGACCTGCACGCGGCACAATAGGCCCGTGTCGATCGAGTTCTCCGAGCGCATCCGGCGCATCCCCGTCTACCCGGCCGCGGGCGGCTACGCCCAGACCGAGCCGCTCGTGCGCCTCGCCAGCAACGAGTCGCCGTTCCCGCCGCTGCCGGCAGTGCGCGAGGCGATCGAGCGCGCGCTGGGCGAGCTGAACCGCTACCCGGACCCGAGCAGCTCGCTATTGCGACGGCGCCTGTCCGAGCGCTACGAAGTGCCAACCTCGCGGATAGCGATCGGCAACGGCTCGTGCGACGTGCTGCTGGCAGCCGGCGAGGCCCTGCTCGAGCCCGGCGCGGAGCTCGTCTACGCCTGGCCGTCGTTCTCGGTCTATCCGCACCTCGCCGCCGCCTCGGGCGCACGCGCGATCACGGTGCCGCTCGACGCCGATGGCTGCCACGACCTGGAGGCGATGCTGCGCGAGATCACCGTAGCCACGCGCCTGGTGCTGGTCTGCAATCCCAACAATCCCACGAGCACGGCGATACCGCTGGCCGACATTTCCGCTTTTCTCGCGGACGTGCCGTCGCACGCGTGCGTGATCCTCGACGAGGCCTACTGCGAGTTCAACCTGCTCGAGGACCCTGATGCCTCGATCGCGCTGCTCGACGCGCACCCGAACCTGATCCTGCTGCGCACCTTCTCGAAGGTCTACGGCCTCTGCGGTCTGCGTGTCGGCTTCGCGCTGTGCGGCTCGGAGGACTTGCCGCGAGCGCTCGACCAGG
>DASXER010000126.1:0-37550 GCA_036490015.1 Solirubrobacteraceae bacterium
ACCGATAGCGCTCGCCGTCCGGCAGCTCGCACGGGTTCTCGACGTAGTGCTCGAACAGCCGCCGCACGACGCCGGCGATGCGGCGGTGCTCGGTGCGCACGGCCGGGCCGAGGTAGACGCGCTCGAACATGAACTCGCGCAGCTCGCCCATGGCCGGCCCAGCGAGCGGCCCCTGCACGATCTCCCCGGCCCGCTCGGACTGCTCGACGATGTCGTGCACGAGCGCGTCAATGCGCGCGGAACCGCTGTCGCCGAGAACCTCGATCGACTCGGCCGGCAGGTCGCGCTCGTCGAGGATGCCGGCCCTGAGGGCGTCGTCGATGTCGTGGTTTATGTAGGCCACGCGGTCGATCAGCCTGACGATCCGACCCTCCAGCGTGGCGGGCGGATCGGTGCGGCTGGAGTGGCGCAGGATGCCGTCGCGCACCTGCTCGGTCAGGTTCAGCCCGCGCCCGTCGCGCTCCAGCCGCTCGACGATCCGCAGCGAGTGCTCGAAGTGGTGGAAGTCACACCCGAAGCGCTCTTTCAGGCAGCTGTCGAGCACTTCCTCGCCGAGGTGGCCGAAGGGGCTGTGGCCGAGGTCGTGGCCGAGCCCGATCGCCTCGGTCAAGTCCTCGTTCAGGCGCAGCCCGCGCGCGACCGTGCGCGAGATGCTCGTCACCTCAAGCGTGTGCGTGAGCCGCGTGCGGTAGTGATCGCCGCGCGGGGAGACGAACACCTGCGTCTTGTGCGTCAGGCGACGGAAGGCCTTCGAGTGCACGATCCGGTCGCGATCGCGCTGGAACGGGGTGCGCAGCGAGCAGTCGGGCTCGGCGGTCGCCCTTTTTGATGGATAGGAGGGGGTCGCGCGCGGCGAGAGCAGTCGCTGCTCCATCGTAATTTGGCGCTCGGAGAAGGGCGCGGCGACAGCCTCCTCTGGGCTGGTTGTACTCACGTCTCCTGATTCTGGCAGCGTCCGCGGCCGGTTCCGACGTGCGGCGTGCGGGTTCAGCCCTGCCGGCGCCAGTCGCCGCGTCCGCTGAGCTTGCCTGCCCAATGGCTCCACTTCGTCGCCGTCGGGTCCTCGCGGTAGACGGGCGCCGACTCGCCCGGCGGCCGAAGGGCCTGGACGGCCTTTACGTCGATCTTGAGGTCCACGCCGCGTTCGTGCAGCGAGGCCACGTCCTCGGCCGCCACGAAGCGTCGGTCGTGACCCGAGAGCGTGATCACGAGGCCATGAAAGATGTCCTGTTCGCTCGCGGCGACGACGTGGTGCACGGTGCCGACCTGCTCGCCGCCGCTAGCGAGCACCGGGACGCCGCCTTCGAGCAGCGGATATGCGATCGGCAGGCCCTCGTCCATGCTCACGCAGCCGCCGAGGTTCCGGCCGTGGACGAGGCGAACGCCGGCATCAGGCGCACGTGGGCGTGGTGCTCGAGCGTGCTCGCGATCGCCCGTTCGGCCTGACCGAGCGCCGCATCGCCGGCGTGCGGAAAGTCGGCCAGCGGATTGCCAAGCGCATCGGTCATGAAGCGATAGGCCTCCGGGTCGAGCGGGAACGAGCCGGCCTCGCAGGCGGCGCACACGACCCCGCCGGCCGCGCCCGAGAAGCCGAGCAGGTGCTCGCGCTCGCCACAGCTCGCGCACGCCCCGAGTTGCGGCGCGAGGCCGGCCGCCAACAGCAGCTTGAGCCGGAACGCGAGCGCGGCCGCGCGACTCGAAGCGCCCTCGCCGGCGCCGTCGAGCATCGTGAGCAGCCTGCAGAGCAGGTTGAAGACGCCCGGATGCGGCTCGTTAGTCTCGAACAGCCGCCCGACCGCGTCGCACGCGCGCGCAGCCGCGTCGAGCGCCCGCGCGTCGGTGCGCAGTCGCGTGTAGCTGTCGATCGTCTGCGCACCCGTCACGGTCAACAGCTCGCCGCGCCCTTCGTGCAACTCGATGTGGACGCGCGTGAACGGCTCCAGGCGCCCGCCGAAGCGGCTACGGATGCGCCTGACGCCCTTGGCGATCACGCCGACGCGCCCGCGTGCCGGCGTGTAGATGTGCAGGATGCGGTCGGCCTCTCCGTAGCGCATGGAGCGCAGCACAACCGCCTCTGTCTTGACAGGCCCGGGCATCGGTTGGTTTCAGTCTAGGGTGGCGTTCGGCGCCGGGAGCCGCCTTCATGCCCGCTCCTATCCGGTCAATCACGTCCAGTGGAGGTTCGTCATGGCAGGCATGGGACACCGCGAGCCCGGCCCGCGCGCCCGGCTCATGCAGGAGGTCGCCGAAGAGATGGACAGCATCGAATCGGAGTTCGGCGACAACTACCAGATCGGTCGCGTCATCACGATCGTCGAGGTCCTCAACCCAGGCGGCGAAGAAGGCGTCGGCCTCAGGGTCCGCGCGGGCCAGTTCCCATGGGTGTCGCTCGGACTGCTCGAGGCGGCCAAGAAAATCGTCGAAGCGCAGTTGCCGAAACCGGACTGAGATCTCGCTATACTTAGTGAAGTAATGGCTCCAGTAACCGTCTACACGACCGAGCCTTGTTCTTTCTGCGCCCGCGTCAAGGGCCTGCTCGCTTCGCGTGGCGTCGAGTTCTCCGAGATCAACCTCTCGAAGGACCCCGCTGGCCGCACGGAGCTCGCTCAGCGCACGGGCATGATGAGCTTCCCGCAGGTGCTTGTCGGCGAGGAGCTCGTCGGCGGCTTCACCGACGTCCAGGCCGCCGCGGAGACTGGCCGCCTGGACGAGCTGCTGGCGCGCTCAGCCGCCTGAGCCGCGGCGGGCGCTGGCAGACCTCGCAGACGTAGGTCCCGCGCCCGGCGACGACCATCTTGCGGATCGTCGTGCCGCAAACGGTGCACGGCTCGCCCTCGCGCAAATGCACGAGGAAGCGGTCCTGGAAGGAACCCTTGACACCGTCGACGTGACGGAAGTCGTCGATGCTCGCCCCCCGCGCGTCGATGCCGGCCGACAGCGCCTCGATCACCGTCTCACGCAGCTTCGCCGCCTGCTCCCGGCTCAGCTTGCCGGCCTCGTGGCGCGGGTGCACACCGGCTCGGAACAGCGCCTCGTCGGCATAGATGTTGCCGACTCCGGCGATCCGGCGCTGGTCGAGCAGCAGCGCCTTGATCGGCGCGCGGCGGCCACGTAGAAGCCCGTGCATGTGCTCGGACGTGAAGCCCTCGTCGAACGGCTCGAGGCCGAGCCGCGCCGCCAGGAAAGCATCGAGCGCGTGCGAGCCGAGCAGCAGCTCGCCGGTGCCGAAGCGGCGCGGGTCGGCGATCACGAGCTTCTTCGCCAACGGGCCGTCCGGCCCGCGCCTACCCGACAGCTCCAGCCTGACGCGCGTGTGCAGCGGCTCGGGGTTGGGCGCCGCGAGCACCGACCCGGTCATGCGCAGGTGCTGGGCCAGATGCACGTCGCCGGAGAAGTTCCACAACAGGTACTTGCCACGCCTACCGAGCGACTCGATCTGCCTCCCGCGCAGGGCATCCTCCAACTCGATCGGTGCGAGCGGCCGCGACCAGCGCGGGTCGAGCACCTCGATCTCCTTCAGGCGCCGGCCTTCCACGATCGGCGCCAGCTGGCGTCTGATGGTCTCGACCTCTGGCAGCTCCGGCATGGTGCGCGCCACAGCCTATTGCCCTGACTCAGGACACCAGGAATGAGTCGCCCGGCAAGGCGGGCGCGTCGCGGTTCGCCAGCCATCTGAGCACGCTCGCACCCACATCGGCCATCGGCCCCTCGTGCCGGGAGCCGGCCACCAGCGACTGCGCTCCAATCGCCAGCAGCGGCACGTGCTCGCGCGTGTGATCCGTGCCTGGATGAGCCGGGTCGACGCCGTGGTCGGCTGTCACGATCAGTAGGTCCGACGGCCGCAGCGACTCGATCAGCCCCGCGAGGAAGCCGTCGATCTCTCGTAGCGCGCGGTGAAAGCCCTCGACGTCCTTGCGGTGGCCGAAGACCTGGTCGGTCTCGATCAGGTTCGCGAACACGAGGCCCTCGTCGACCTCTTCGACGAGCTCCGCGACGCTCCGCATCGCGCGCGCGTTGGTCGCACCGGGCAGGCTCGCGCTGACGCCACGCCCGGCGAACAGATCGTGGATCTTGCCGACGCCGTGCACGGCGACGTCCGCCGCCTCCAGTTCCTCCAGGTAGCTGCGCGTCGGCGGTGCGAGCGCAAAGTCGCGCCGGCCGTCGGTGCGCGTGAACGCACCGGTCTCGCCCTCGAAGGGGCGCGCGATCACCCTCCCCACCGAGTCGGCGCCGCTCATCGCCTCGCGTGCCCGCCGGCAGGCGTCGTACAGCTCCTCGGGCGCGAGCCGGTCAACATGCGCGGCCAGCTGCAGGACCGAATCCTGTGATGTGTAGAGGATCAGCGCTCCGCTGCGCAGGTGCTCGGTGCCGAACTCCTCGATCGCCGCCAAGCCGTTGTCGGGACGGTTGCAGATCACCTCGTGCCCCATCGTCCCGGTCAGCCGCTCGACCACCCGCTGTGGGAACCCCTCCGGGTACGTCGGCAGCGGATCGTCCAGCACGACCCCCATCAGCTCCCAGTGCCCGCTGATCGAGTCCTTGCCCGCCCCGAGCGCGTGCAGCCGCCCCGCGAGCCCCGGCCCGGCGAGCGCTTCGAGGCCCTGCACCTTTGTGACCGAGCCGAGGCCGAGACGCTCCATCGTCGGCAGCTCGAGGCCGCCGACCGCCGCCGCCAGATGGCTGAGCGTGTTCGTGCCCTCGTCGCCGTAGCGGGCGGCGTCCGGCAGCGCGCCCACGCCGAGCGCGTCGATCACGAGCACGATCGCCCGGCGCCCGCTCATCGGCGGGTCTCGCCTCCTACCCCGGACGCGTGGCGCGCGGATGAGCGCCGAAGTAGGCGTCCTTCAGTCGCTCGGCCGACAGGTGCGTGTAGACCTGCGTGGTCGCGAGGTCCGCGTGGCCGAGCATCTCCTGCAAGGAGCGTAGGTCGCAGCCACCGGCGAGCAGATGGGTCGCGAACGTGTGGCGCAGCGTGTGCGGGCTCATCTTCTGATCCAGCCCGACGCGTCTGGCATGTCCCTGGACGATCTTGTAGAGCCCCTGGCGCGTGAGGGCGCCGCCGCGATGGTTGACCATCAGGTGATCCTGGACGGTGTCGCCAACGAGTCGTGGCCGACCACGGCGGCTGTATGCCTCCAGCGCCGCGAGCGCCTGGCGCCCGATCGGCACGAGCCGCTCCTTCGAGCCCTTCCCGCGCGCGCACAACATGCCCTCCTCCAGGCTCACCTCGCTCGTCGTGAGGCCGACGGCCTCCGACGCACGCAGGCCACAGGCGTACATGAGCTCCAATAGCGCACGGTCGCGCAACGCGAGCGGGTCGGTGCCATGCGGCGAGGCGAGCAGGCTCGAGACCTCCCCGCGCGTGAGCACGCGCGGAAGGCGTTGCAGCTTGCGCGGGCCGCGCAGCTCGGCGGTGGGATCGCGGTCCAGCAGCTCCTCGCGACGCAGGTGACGGTAGAAGGAGCGCATACAGGCGACCTTGCGCGCGACCGTGCTCGCGGCCACGGGCGGGCGCCCTTCGCTGCCCTCGGCCAGGTCGCCGAGGAACGCCGCCAAGTCCTCGCGCTGCGCCGTGCGCAACGTCAGCGTCCGCGTTTCGAGATGGTGACTCAGCTGCAACAGGTCCGAGCGGTAGGCATCGAGCGTGTTGCGCGACAGCCCGCGCTCCAGCTCCAGGTAGGCGAGGAAGTCTCCGATCAGCCGCTCGTCGCTCGGCTTCGGCGGCCCGGTGATGCGCTCGCGAACGGCTTCTGGGGCGACGGTGTCGAGCTGAGCCATGCGGTGGGGTTCGCCCTCTCGACGAGGCCTCCTTGGCGGTGCAATCACCCATTCAGGCGACGAGCGAGCCAGAACAGCCCGATCAGGGTCTTTGCGTCGCGGCACTCGGCGATCGCAGAGTCCAGCTCGTCGAGCGGCCAGGGCACGATCTCGATGCGCTCGTTCTCCTCGCTCTCGGCGCTCTCCTCGCGCAGGTTCGAGGCGGCGAACAGGTGCACGCGCTCATCGGTGAAACCCGCGCCGGTGTAGTAGACGACGATTGGCTCCCAGCGCTCGGCGGCCTTGCCGATCTCCTCGGCCAGCTCGCGCTGGGCGGCGGCCAGCGGCTCCTCTCCAGGCACGTCGAGGCGTCCGGCTGGGATCTCCAGCAGGGCCGTCTCCCCCACCGACTCGCGCGGCTGGCGCACGAGCCAGACGTCGCGCTCGTCGTAGGCCAGGATGCCGACGGCGCCTTTGTGTCGCACGACCTCGCGCGAGACCTCTTCGCCGTCTGAGTGGCGGAAGCGCTCGATGCGCACGTCGACGATCCGGCCCGAGTAGACGGTCTCCCCTCCGAGCGCCTCGAAGTCACTCATGCTCACGCCTCGGCGACGACGCTCTCAGAGGCGCTGGCGTAGCCCGCCAGCTCGGCTAGCACGACTCCGCCCGCCAGCGCCGCGCCGAAGAACAGCGGGTCCTCGGGCAGGCTGCGCCCCATCGTGTCTGTCGGCAGCCCGCTGGCCACGAACGCGGGCAGGTCGACGGCGGCGCGCCGCCAGTCGTGGCGACTAATGCGCACGGGGCGCTCCACGTCCAGCTCCAGCGCCGGGCGGTTCTCGTTGGAGGACCCGAACACCGCGCCAAGTCCCGCGCGCAGGTCCGCGCCAACGGGGGAGCGCATACCGGCCGGCAGCGCGACCGTGACCGGTCCGAGCAGCAGGTCAAGCACCGTCAGCGTGTGATGTGAGATGCCACGATGGCGCTCGCGCCGGTCGCTGGAGGACATGCGCGCGACGATCAGCGTGGCGCAGCCGAGGGCGAGCGCCGTGTGGGCCGAGTCCAGGGCGACGAGTCCGCCGTGCCCGAGGCTCGAAGCCGAGCCGACGATTCCGGGGCCCGGGCCGCAGACCGCGGCGTCCCAGCCGCGCGCGTGCAGCCCGTGGTGCAGCGCACCCGCGGTCGTGATCGCCTCTTGCTCGCCGCCATAGCTGGGGCCCGCCGTGATGTGCCCGGCGAGCAGGCCCGCCTCGCGCAGCCGGGCGACCGTATGGGAGTGCCCACCCGGGAGCGCGCCGCCGGCGGTCTGCACGTAGCCGAGCCGTGCGTCCGGCGCTCGCTGCTTGAACGCCCACGCGACCGCACCGAGCTGGCCGTGTAGCGCGAGCACGGCGACGGGTCGATCGAGCGGCAGCGCCAGCTCCTCGCCCTCGACCGGCTGCACGGCGTGCTGGAGACTCGTGTAGTTGAGCTTCATCACATGCGCGCCGGGGCGCCCCTCGCCTTCCAGCCCGCGGGTCAGGTTGGCGTGCACGATGTCGAAGCCACCCGAGCCGAGGCCGAGGTCGAGCGCTTCGACGTTGACGATCACTTCGTCGCCGACCTTCGTCTCCCCTACCAGCGCGACATCGGCAACGGCGGGACGGCGGGAGTCGAACGCCTCCTTCCACTCCAGCATTACGAGCAGCCGCTGCTGCCCCGAGACGGGGCGCTCGGCATCGACCACGGTGGCGGCTCGGAGCTTCAGCATCGGCGCGGGACGCTACCGGTCGAGGTCGTCCGCGGGGAGCGCCGCCGCCTCGTCGAGCAGCGCGAGGGTGACGTCGAGCATCTCCTCCAACGCCAGCGCGGCGACCTGCTCCTCAGGCTCGTGCGGGCGCTCGGTGCCGTTGGCGATGTTGATCGTCGGAAACCCTTGGGCGATGAGAGCATTGGCATCCGATCCGCCGCCGCTGCGCACGCGCTCGGGCCGATAGCCACGCGAGCGCAGCGCGGCTTCGGCGACCGCCAGCGCCGGCGAGCCGGGCGCGATCTCATAGCCCGAGAACGTGCGCTCGACCCTGAGGTCGAGGTCGCAGTCGCAGTCGGGCATGTTCGCCGCCTCGTGCATCCGGTCGACGATCTCGGCGACCAGCGTCTCGCCGCGCGTGTCGTCGAGGCCGCGCACCTCGGCGGTGACCGTGCAGCGTTCGGGCACGACGTTGATCGCGGTGCCACCCTCGATCATGCCGACGTTGACGGTCCCCTCGCCCTCGATCAGCCCATGGCGCAGCGAGCCGATCGCGCGCGCGGCGGCGAGCACCGCGCTGCGGCCTTCCCGCGGCGCGATGCCGGCGTGCGCGGCGGCGCCGCGGAACGCGGCCGTGATGCAGAAATGGCACGGCGAGCCGACGATCAGCTCGCCGATCGGAGTGGCGTGGTCGAACACGTAGCCGAACGAGCTGCGCAGCTTGCCGGCGTCGAAAGCGCGTGAGCCGGCCAGCGCGATCTCCTCGCCGACCGTGAACAGCAGCTCCAGGTCGACCGGCGCCCCCTCGCGCTTGACGTGCCTGGCCAGCGCCAGGATGACGGCGATCGCAGCCTTGTTGTCGGCGCCAAGGATGCCTTCGTTGGCGTTCTGCCAGATGCCTTCCTCCAACACCGGCTCGACCGGTGCCGCTAGTGGCACCGTGTCGAGGTGCGCGCACAGCAACAGCGACCGACGCGACTCGCCGTCACCGCCGGCGATGCGCGCGAGCAGGTTGCCGCAGTCCGAGCCGACCTCTGCGGCGGCGGCGTCCTCCTGCACCTGCACCCCGATCGCAGCCAGCTCGCGGGTCACGTGCTCGGCGCACGCGCGCTCGCGGAGCGAAGGACTCGCGATCCGGCACAGCTCCTCGAAGGTGGCGTTTAGCTGGCGGCGCTCCAGCTCGCCGGCGTTCACGGCCGACCGGCGCCCTCACCGCTGGCGTGGGCGGCGGTCGGGCGCGCGTCCTGCACCCGCACCTCCTCCACGACTCCCGAGCGACGCAACGCGGCGGCGACGAAGTCGCGGAACAACGGCGCGGGGCGCTCGGGACGGGACTTGAACTCAGGGTGGAACTGCGAGGCGACGTAGAACGGATGCTCGGGCAGCTCGACGACCTCCACCAGGCGCTCGTCGGGGGACGTGCCGCAGATGCCCAGGCCCGCGCTCTGCAAACGCTTGCGCAGCAGGTTGTTGACCTCGTAGCGATGGCGGTGGCGCTCGTAGATGACCGCCTCGCCATAGATCTCCCGGGCACGGGTCCCGTCGTGCAGCTTGATCGGGTCGGCGCCGAGGCGCATCGTGCCGCCGAGGTCTGAGACTTCCTTCTGCTCGGGCAACAGGTCGATCACCGGATGCGGCGTCTCGGGATCCATCTCGGTCGAGTTGGCGCCCTCCAGGCCGGCGACGTTGCGCGCGAACTCGCTGACCGCGACGTGCATACCGAGGCAGATGCCCAGATAGGGGATCTCCTGCTCGCGCGCGACGCGGGCGGCGGAGATCTTGCCCTCCCAGCCGCGACCCCCGAAACCTCCGGGGATGAGGATGCCGTCGGCGTCCGCGAGCCGCTCGCGAGCCGCCGCAGCGTCCTCCAGCGTCTCGGAGTCGATCCAGTCGATCTCGACGCGCGCGTCCTGCAGCGCCGCCGCGTGGCGCAGCGATTCGGCGACCGACAGGTAGGCGTCCTCCAGCTGGATGTACTTGCCGACGAGCGCGATGCGAACCGTGTTGCCGGCGTGCGAGAGCCGGTCGATCGGCTCCTTCCAGCGCTCGAGGTCCGGCGGCGGCGCCTCCACGGCGAAGTGCTCGAGGATGAAGTCGTCGACGCGCTGCTCGACGAACGTGAGCGGCACCTTGTAAATGTTGTCGACGTCGCAGGCCGACACGATCGCCTCGACCGGCAGGCTCGCGAACAGCGCGATCTTCTTGCGGATGTCGGTGGAGAGCGAGCTCTCCGAACGGCACATCAGCATGTCAGGGGCGATGCCGATGCGGCGCAGCTCGTTGACCGAGTGCTGGGTGGGCTTCGTCTTCAGCTCGCCGGCGTGCCCGATGTAGGGAACCAGCGTCAGGTGAATGAACATGCAGCGCCGTCGGCCCACATCGACCGGGAACTGGCGGATCGCCTCCAGAAACGGCAGCGACTCGATATCGCCGACGGTGCCGCCAATCTCGGTGATCACGAAGTCGACGTCGCTGGACTCGGCGATCAGCGAGATGCGCTGCTTGATCTCGTCGGTGATGTGCGGCACGACCTGGACGGTGCCGCCGAGGTAGTCGCCGCGACGCTCGCGGCGAATGACCGTGTCGTACACGCCGCCGGCCGTGACGTTCGAGGCGCGCGAGGTGTTGGCGTCGGTGAAGCGCTCGTAGTGGCCGAGATCCAGGTCCGTCTCGGCGCCGTCCTCGGTGACGAACACCTCCCCGTGCTGGTACGGCGACATCGTGCCCGGGTCGACGTTGATGTACGGATCGAACTTCTGCAGGCCGACCGTCAGGCCGCGCGCGACGAGCAGCCGGCCGATCGACGCGGCGGCGATTCCCTTGCCGAGCGAGGAGACCACACCGCCGGTGACAAAGATGAAACGGGTCTTGTCGGGGGCTTGGGCGTGGCGGTCGGAGTGGATGCTCATGGCCTGCCCCAGGAGTCTAGTTGCCGCAGCCCCGGAGTCTTTTCGACGAGCGTCGAAATTGATCGCAACTCGCCATAAATATTGATCGCCGCCAGCGCGCAGAGCGCGATCAGCTGGCCCGTCGTGGACAGCGTGAGCACCAGCCAGAGCCCGGCCAGCGCGCCGAGCAGGTTGGCGCCGGTGTCGCCGAGCATCGCTCGCTCGCGCAGGTCGTAGGCGCCCGCGACGAGCGCCGGCCCCGCGAACAGGCCGAGCGTCCACAGCGGCCTCAGGTCCCACGCCCCGAGCGTCAGGCATGCGCCGAGCAGCACGAGCGCCTTGAGCGAGCGTCCGGGGCGCAGGTCGAGCAGGTTGAACGCGTTGGTGGCCAGCACGAGCACGCCGCTGGCGAGCAGCCAGCGTCCGTTGGAGAGACTCAGGTAGCTCGTCGCGAGCAGCGCCAGCCCCAGCGAGCCGGCCGCCTTGATCACGCCTGTGGACAGCTCGCCCCGCAGCGCCGCGGCGCCGTGCCCGCGCCAGCCACGGGGCGCGCTTTGCTCGGTGCCGAAGCAGTCGTCGATCAGACCCAGGCCGAGCACGCCGAAGCAATAGAGCGCGACCGGCCCGATCTCGGCTCGGAAGACGTCCGTTTCGCCGAGCCGTTCGATCAGCAGCAGCGGCACGAGCGCAAGCGGCGCGACGATCGCGATCAGGAGACCGAACGGCAGCGGCAGCCGGCGCTCGCGATAGTTGTCGCGCAGATGCCCATGGGCGGTGAGGGTTCTGATCAGGCTCGGCGCGATCAGCTTCCCGCCGCCAAGGGCGATCAGGAAGGGCAGAGCGCGCATCTGCCGAGGCTAACGTCGTTTGCGGCGGAGATGATCAGGGCGTCGAGGGGGAGCTGCTCGTGACGGTCGGCAGTAGCGAGTCGGCGGTCGACTTGGCACCGAATGCCCCCTGGCTGCCAGCCAAGGCGTAAATCAGCGCGGCCTCGCCCGCGGGCGCGTCGAGGTCGTCGACGCTGGAGATACCGCGCCCCTGATACCAGGGCACCTGAGACGGTTCGGTGCTCGTCAGCTCGACGCCGACGACCGCGATGCCGACCGCCCGCGCGCCCGCCACGAGACCTGAGTCGAGCGCCTCGGCACGTTCGGATTCGAGCGTGCTCATGCCGGGCGGGTCGGCACGCATCACGACCAGGCCTTCGAGGTGCGTGAGTTCACCGTCGAAGGCGCTCATCAGGCTGGAGCGGACCTTGCTGATCAGCTCGTGGTCGACGTCCGGGGTGCCACTCACGAGTTGGCGCCCGATCAGCTCGCCGAAGTGTTCGAGCAGCCCGTTCGACCCTTCCAGTTCGGCGTAGCTCGTACCGGCCGTCTCGTGTGTCAGGCCAGATAGGTCGAGCGGCTCGCGCACCGCGACGACCGTCGCGAGCTGACCGCTCGACTGCGTGACCGCCGCCCGCACGAGCGAGTTGACTTCGTCCGAGGAGTTGCCGAGGAACAGGATGCCGATGCTGCGGCCGCCCAGCAGTTCGTGGACCGAAAGTGGATAGAGGCCTTTGGCGAACGCTTCCTCCTGGCCCAGCTTGTCCTGCAGCGACTCGACCTTCGTGCGTTCTTCGCCGACTTCGGCCTGCAGGTCGTGCACGACGCCGTTCTTGGCCGAGGAGACGAGGTTCGTGTCGCCTATCGCGACGCCGAGCAGCACGCCGAGCACGAGCGCGAACAGGACAGCCGCGAGCGAGAGCGCGTGGTAACGAAAGTCGATCATCGAGCGATGTCTGGCGGTGCCGTCAGCCGCGAGCGCCGAACAGCTCTCCGAGCTTCAACCAGACGAGTTCGGCCACATCGCGCAGCGCTGGCGTCGCGGCGACGATCGCGGCGACCGCGAACAGGCCCGCGGCGACCACTACCAACAACGGCCTGATCCCGGGCCTGGGCTGGTAGAGGCGGCTCACGCCCTTGGCGTCGACCAGGATCTCGCCGACTCGCAGACGGGTCAGGAAGGTCGAGGACATGCCTTTGCGGTTGCGGTCCAGGAACTCGACGAGGTTGAACTGCGACCCGACCGAGACGATCAGACCCGCGCCCTTCTCGGCGGCGATCAGCATCGCGACGTCCTGGCTCGTGCCCGGCGCCGGCACGAGCTTGAACGGCAGCTCCAGCTCCTCCAGGCGGTGACGCCCAGGGGCGCGCCCGTCGGGGTAGGAGTGCACGACCAGCTCGGCGCCGCAGCGCAGCGACGCCTCGGCGGCCGAATCCATGTCGCCGACGATCATATGCGGCTTCAGCCCGGCCTCCAGCAGCGCGTCGGCGCCACCGTCGACGGCCACGATCACCGGGCGCTTGTCGCGGATGAAGGGCCTGAGCGCTCTGATGTCGCGCTGGTGCCCGACACCGCGCACGACCAGCAGCGTGGAGCGATCGCGGAAGTCGGTCTGGAAGCGCGGCAGCGCGATCCGCCCGGCCAGTAGCTCGCGCTCCTCGCGCATGTGCTCGATCGTGTTCTGGGCAAAACGCTCGAGCGCCTCCCCCACCTCCCGGCGCCGCGCCTCCGTCTCGGCACACACACGGTCCAGGTCGAGCACGTCCCCCCGCGCCAGCGACTTGCCCTTGCGCAGCACCTCGGCCTCGCGACCCTGCGTGCGAACCACCAGGCCGTCGCCCTCGGACACGGCCTCGAACAGCGCGTCGTCGGGCAGGTCGACGAGCACGATCTCGGCTTCGACGAGCAGCTGTGGGCCGAGGTTTGGATATGTGCCGCTGGAGGACGGGCAGCAGTTCAACACCGCCACGACGCCGGCCGCGATCAGCTCCTCGGCGGAG
Source organism: Solirubrobacteraceae bacterium (assembly GCA_036490015.1). Lineage (GTDB taxonomy): Bacteria > Actinomycetota > Thermoleophilia > Solirubrobacterales > Solirubrobacteraceae > Palsa-744. The sequence goes on from DASXER010000126.1 coordinate 13,200, forward strand.
ACGCGATCGATATCGACGTGGTCTATGAGAGCCACGTCGCCGCGCATCAAGTGCTTGACGAGCAGCTTCGTGCGCCGCCCAGCGCGCACCGGGCCGGCGACCGTGCGTCCGAGCGTCTGTCCGCCCGCCTGTGCGGGCAGGCTCTGACCGGTGTAGCCGGCGGGACTGGATCGCGTCGCGGCCATCTACGCCGAGATTAACGCTCGTAGCGCCCGAGCGCCTTGACAGAAAGGACCGTCAGGCGGCGCGGCGCAGATCGCGCGCGTGGCGCAGCGCGGCGCTGTCGCCACTCTCAGCCCCCAGCATTCGCACCAACTCATCCTCGACCTCCGCCTCCGCCAGCTCCAGCACGGAGGTGCGAGTTGGCTCGGCGGAGGTGTCCTTGACGATCGTGAAGTGGCGCGTGCCGAGCGAGGCGATCTGCGGCAGGTGAGTGATGCACAGCACCTGGCCGCGGTCGGCCAGCTCGCGTAGGCGGGCGCCGACCGCGCGTGCGGTGTGGCCGCCGATGCCGGCGTCGACCTCGTCGAAGACGAGCGTCGCGCGCGCCGAGGACGATGCGGCTGCGCTCATGATCGCGAGCATCACGCGCGAGAGCTCGCCGCCGGAGGCGATCTCGCGGAGCGGACCGGCCGGCACGCCTGGGTTTGGCGCGATCATGAACTCGACCCCGTCCGCCCCCGTAGGACCGACGCTGTCGCGCTCCTCGAAGCTCACCTCGAAGCTGGCCTCGGCCATCGCCAGCGCGGCGAGCTGCCGCTGCACGTCGCGCGCAAAGGTCTTGGCGCTGGCACGACGGCGCTTGCGCAGCGCGGCCGCATGAGCGGACAGCTCGGATTCGACACGCGCCAGCTCCTCACCGGCGTTGCCCAGCGCCACCTCCGCGCCCTCGAGCTCCTCGCGCCGCGCGCGGGCGATGCGCTCGAAGTCGAGCACGGCCACGACCGTGCCGCCGTGCTTGCGCACGACCCGCTCGATCGCCGCGAGGCGCGTTTCGACCCCCTCCAGCGATAGGTCGTCGAGCGCGAGGCCGTCAAGCGCGTCCTCCAGACCCCGCTCGCGGTAGGCGTGCAGCTCATGCGCCAGCTCCTCGGCCTCGATCTGGAGCGCGCGCAGACGCTCCGCGAGCGCGTCGAGCCGCGGGTCGACCTCGGCCACCGCATCGAGAGACACACCAGCCCGAGCCGCGAGTTGGGCCACACCGGGGGCATCGCCGTCCAACGGCGACAGTGCCTCGGCCGCGCCGGCGGCGGCGGCGCGCAGGGAGTCCAGCCGGCGCAGCCGCTCGCGGACCGCCAGCAGCCGCTCGTGCTCCTCCTCGCTGAGCCCCAGCTCCGCGATCTCCCCCAGCTCGAAGGCCAGCAGATCCAGCTCGCGCTCGCGCTGTGCCGACAGCTCGTGCAGATCCAAGAGGCGCTGTTCGAGCGCGCGCCGGCGGTCGTGGGCGTCGGCGCAAGCATCGAGCTCGCGCGCGTGAGCCGCGCCGCCGAGATCGTCGAGGATCCGCAGCTGGGCGCCGGCGAGCGTCAGGCGGCGATGCTCGTGCTGGCCGTAGAAGCTCAGCAACATGGCGCCGATGTCGCGCAGCGCGGACACCGGGATCGAGCGGCCATTCAGATAGGCACGCGTGCGTCCGTCGCTGCCCACGCGCCGTGCCAAGACGAGGTCCTCCGCGTCGGCGCCAATGCGCTCGTCGAGCGCCTTGCGCAGCGGCTCGTCCAGGTCGAACACGCCCTCCACGTAGGCCTCCGCCGCACCGGGGCGCACGATGCCCTGGCGCGCCCGCCCGCCGAGCAGCAGGTCGAGCGCGTGCGCGAGCACCGTCTTGCCGGCCCCGGTCTCACCCGTCAGCACGTTCAGCCCCGCGACGAGGCGCATCTGCGCTCGCTCGATCAGCAGGAGGTTCTCGACATTCAGCTCTGAGAGCATCCCGCCAGGTCTAGCAGTGGGCGCCGACGGATGGGATAATCGGTGTCAACGGGCATGAACGGACACAGCCCGCCACCCCACGAAAAGCGAACAGGCAGGGCTGCCATGGATCCACAATCGAGCTCCCATCCCGCCTCCCCGGGAGGGTTCGAATGGCCGGGCCCGCCCGAGCTGGAAGAGCGCCTGCACGAGGAAATCGGCCGCGCAGAGCGGCACGGAACGGCGTTGAGCGCCTTGCTCGTGGTGGTCGAGAACCTCGACGAGATGGCACGCGAGCACGGCAGCGAGCTGCGCGAGCAGACGCTCGCCTACATCGCGGCCGCGCTGCGAACCGAGCTGCGCAACTTCGACCGCGTCGGGATGCCCAGCGAGGAGGAGCTGCTGATCGTGCTGCCCGGGGCCGACGGCCCGCGCGCCGAGATCGTCGCCCGGCGCGTGCTCGATCGGCTGCAGGCGATCAAGGTCGAAGCACGGGGTCAGCGCCGCGCGCTCCGTATCTCGGTCGGGCTCGCCGCCTGGCGGGAGGGGCTGCAGGCCGAGGGGCTGATCGAGCGTGCTCGTGCCGCGACGGCACGCTCGGGCACGACCGAGGAGCCGGCCGAGATCGACGCCGGCCCAGCCCCCAGACTGCCCGGTGGCCGCTCCCCATGGGAGCCGCCCGCCGGCCGGTCATAATCAGAGACGCTTTGCTTTCCGGATCAGAGTTGTGGCTGCTTCGCCTGATGGCCGACCGCGGCGTCGCGCTGCTCGACGCCAGCGCGCTGCTGATGGTGATCGAGGAGAAGGGCGAACTGCGCGTCGCCGCCGCCAGCGGCGACCCGATACGCCTGCGCATCACCCGCGTCGACGGGACCGCGCTCGGCGCCCTCTACAAGTCCGGTCAGGCGGTGGCGCTGGAGCGCCCGAAGGGCGAGGAGGCCGCCTGGCTGCACGAAATCGGCCTCGAGGCACGCTCGGTGCTCGTCGAGCCGCTCAACATGGACGCCCACGGCAGCGGCATGGTGATCGCCGCTAGGCGCGACAGCAGCTTCCGCGGTCCCGATCGTGAGGCACTCAGCGCGTTTGCCGAGAGCGTCGCCCAGCGGCTCGCCGCGGAGCGCTCGGTCGAGATCGAACGGCTGCGCTACGGCATGGAGGCGCGCGAGCGCGAGCGCACCCGCTGGGCGCGAGAGATCCACGACGAGAGCATCCAGGGAATTGGCGCGCTGCGCCTGCAGCTCGCCAACGCGCGCGACATCGACGACAAGGAAAAGCTCAGCCAAGCCGTCGACGCGGTGCTCGAGGGACTCGGCAACGAGATCGACGGCCTGCGCCACCTGATCACCGAGCTCCGGCCCGCGGCGCTCGACGACCTCGGCCTCGCGGCCGCGCTCGAGGCGCTCGCGCGCCGCGCGCAGGCGATCGACGGGCTCGACGTCAAAACCGAGCTCACGCTGGAGGGCGACACACGCCTGGACCCCGAGCTGGAGAGCACCGTCTACCGCATCGTCCAGGAGGCGCTCACGAACGTCAGCCGTCACGCCGAGGCAACCCACGCGATTCTGCGCGTGACGCGCGAGAACGGCGCCGTCAGCGCCTCGGTCACCGACGACGGCAAGGGCATGCCGGGCGCCGACCGTCTCGGCCCTCGCGGCGATGGGCTGGAGGGCGGCTTCGGCATGGGCGGCATGCGCGAGCGCGCCGAGCTGATCGGCGGCGATCTCGACTACACCCCCGCGCCAGGCGGCGGCACGATCGTGAGCCTCACCGTTCCGCTCACCGGGCGACCTGAGGCGACTCCGGCTTTCTAGGCGGCGGCTCCGACGTCGAAGCGTCGGTTCTCCTTGCGTGCCTCAGCTAGCGCCCAGCGCGTGTGGCGTAACGCCTGCTCACGCGATCCGGAGCTGGCTCAGGTCGAAGAGCTGTCCTGCTCTTCGTGGCTGTCTTTTTTCAGCCAGTCCGCCACTTGCTGGCCTACCGAGTTGATCGACTCGCCCGCGTCCTGGAAGACGTCTCGGATTCGGTTCGCATAGAAGGAGACTGCCTCTCCTCCGTCCGCGCGTGGGTCTGCCGGGTCGCTGCGGCGGATGTACTCGCCCGCTCCGACGATGCGGTCGAACTCTCCGGAGCGGACCCAAGCCATCAGCTCGTGCGTCCTCTTCACCGGCATCGGATGGGTCACTCCCAAGTCCAGCATCAGACGGGTCAGGCGCTCTAGGCCTCCTCCGCCCTCGGTGTAGTCGAGGCCTTGGCGCATGAAGACGTCCAGGTCGAGCTCGTCCACCATCGCGCCTCCCGCCAGCGACATCAGCGTGCGACAGACTACGAGCGGGTCTCTGGTCACGAGCGCCGCTGCGCGGTCGGCGCTCAGCTCGGTGGCTCTTCCCCACTCCATCAGCGCGGTGCGTATCGGCGCGAGCGGCAACGGCAAGGCGCGTGTGAGCATCACCATGATCGCCAGCGCCGTGCGATAGAGCTGGTGGTCGGCCAAGATGTGGGCTGCCTCGTGGGCGAAGACCGCCCGGCGTTGAGGCGCGTCCAGCAGGCTGACCAGCTCGGATTGAACGACCACGATCGGGTGTTGCGCTCCGATCGCGAGCGCGTTCGGCGAAGGGAACTGGGTCAGGTAGAGGTCCGGCACCTCGTTCATGTCGAGCGTCGCGTAAGCGATCTGATGCTCGCGCCAGACGTCACCGAGCTGGTCTTCGCCCAGGCGCACGGATGAGCCGAGGTAGCTCTGCCGCAGCGCGCGCTCGTAGCCGAGCTCGATCAGCTTGCGTACGACCGTGTCGAGGTATGGAATCGCGCCGAGCGCAGCGGTCGCCGCTTTGTCGGCCGGGTGCTGAAAGGCCCGCGCCGAGATGTCGGTCAGCTTGTGGCCTTTGGCGGGCACCTGCGAAGACGCCATTGGCGCAGCGTAGCGCCGTTGAGAACCATCCCAAGCAATCGGGACCATGACCGAGTGAATATCAGGCCATCTAATTATGTCTGACAAAAATGCTAAAGTGCGTTTTGCGCGCTCAGCGAGCCGCCACCGTGTTCCGAAAGACAGCATTCGCCATGTCGTCACCAACTACCGAACTCGCTTCCAGCAACCACCGCCAAGCTCCGGTGCTGCGCGGGCACGTTCGACACGCATCGTCTTTCTCGGAGACGACGCTCACGGGCAAGCGCTGGAGATCATGGCCGTCGAGAGTCAGCCGGACCTACTGCTCGTGATCCACGCCATGGAGCTTCGCGAGAAGTATCGGGCGCGATACGAGGACCGAACATGACCGACTTCACGACAGCCAGCGGCGAGACGCTCACCGAGCAAGACATCGAGGAACTGGCCGACGAGGCCGAACGAGGTTACGACCTGGACGAGGCGACCAAGGTGACGGTCGGAAGGCCGTCACTCGGAGCCAAAGGAACCTCACCCCGAGTGCAGGTTCGCGTCGATCCAGATCTAGCCGATGCATTGCGCAACCTCGCAATTGAGCAGCACCGCTCCGTCAGCGAGATAACGCGCACGGCGCTGCGCGAGTACGTGAACCGAGCTGCCTAACCAGAGTCCAACAAAACGACCGCAGCCCGCGCTCGATGGCGACTCGATAGCGATAGCTCGAACTCCAAGCGGCGGTCGGCACACCATCAGATCGTCATCAGCCATGAGCCGACGCTGCTCCCCGCACACGAGATCCTCGGCGGCATCAAGCTATGGCGCCCAATCTCGAGTTCAGCAAGGCGCGCGGGTGCTCGCGACGAATCGACCGCCGGAAGTTGGCCCCGCGAGCGACCCGCCACCCGCCCAAAAGGCGGCGATTCCTGTCCGAGCAGCCCGCGCGCCTACTCGGCCAAACCGACGCGGCGTACGTAAGCGGTGATCTCCGCGCGCGAGGAGAAGCCGAGCTTCTCGATCGCCCGGGCGCGGTAGGTCTTGACGGTGCGCTCGGCGACGTTCAGCTGCTCGGCGATCTCGGGGTTGGTGTAGCCGTTGGCGATCAGGCGCACGACCTCGCGCTCGCGCTCGCTGAGCACGACGGTGTCGCTGCTGTCCTGCTCGCCGGTGGCCATCAGGGCACCAAGGCGCGGGTGCAGGTAGTTGCCTCCGGCGACCGCGAGGCGGAAGGCCTGCAGGAGCTCGGCCGGCTCGGCCTCCTTGAGGACATAGCTGCGGGCGCCGGCGCGCAGTGCCTGGCGGGCGTACTCGGGGTCCTCGCGCATCGTCAGGATCGCGACTGCGAGCGTCGGGTGGGCGATGAAGCACTGTGGCAGCGCGCCGAGGCTCGAGCCTCCGGGCATCGTCAGGTCGAGCGTCAGCAGGTCGGGCTTGTGCTCCTTGACCTCGCGGATCAGCGACGGGATGTCCGCTGCTTCGGCCACGACGTTGAACTCGCCGGCCTCGCGTTCGAGCACGGCACGGATCCCGTCGCGGACGATCGTGTGATCGTCGGCGATCACGACGGACACGGGATGCGAAACGCCTGACGACATGGCTGCCTCCATGTACCGACACGGTATCGGCAGGCGGGGACGCCATCGGACGGATGTCCGGGAACGTCCGCAGCAGCCCGTTCAACGCTCGATTCCCGTGCTTTCAGGCAGTAGCTTGATCGTGTGCCACTCGCGCTGCGCTCGCCGAGGCTGCGGCGGATCATCGTCGCCTACTCCGTAAACCGACTGGGAACGTGGTTCGGCCTTCTCGCACTCGTGCTGGCCGTCTTCGACCACACCCACGGCGCGGAAAGCGGATCGGCGCTCGCCTCTGTCGCGGGCTCGAGTTCGGGAGGCACCGCCGCGCTAGCGGTCGCCGGGCTGCTGTTCGCCGGCCAGGCGCTGCCGGCGCTCGTCGTTCCGGCCGTCGTGGCACGCGTCGAGGCATCCGAGCGCCAGCACGAGCTGAGCGCCCTGTACGTGTTCGAGGCGATCGTGACGACGGCGCTCGCCGTGATCGTGTGGCACTACTTCTGGCTTCCGGCGATCCTCTTCCTCGTCGCGCTGGACGGCACCGCGGCGCTCGCCGCCAGCGCGCTGCTTCGCTCGGAGGTTGCCCGCGCCGCACGCACGGCGGTCGAACTGGGCGAGCTGCGCTTCGACGACGGACTGTCGGAAACCGAGCGGTTCGACGAGGCAGAGCGGCGCGCGAACGCGGCGCTGAACGTCGCCTTCTCGACCACCTTCGTGCTCGGCCCCGCGATCGGAGGCGCGATCGTCGCCACCGCCGGCGCACCCGCGGCGCTGTTCGTCGACGTCGGCTCATTCGCGCTCGGCGCGCTGCTGCTGACCGACCTGCACCCCCACGTCGACAATGCCGGCGGCGACTCGGTGCGAGCACGCCTGCGGGCCGCCGCGGAGCACGTCCGTGCGGTGCCGCTGCTCAGGCGCCTGTTCATCGCCGAGGCGCTCGGGCTGCTGTTCATCGAGTCGGGCGCGCCGATCGAGGTCACATTCGTCAAGCAGACGCTCGGCTCAGGCGACCGTGGAGTGGGCCTGCTGTTGACGATGTGGGGTGCCGGCGCCGTGCTCGGCAGCCTCGTGTTCGCGCGCCTCGTGCGCTGGCCGCTCGGCCTGTTGCTGGGAGCCGGCACGCTCGGCATCGGCGTCGCCTATCTCGGCCTCGCGGCCTCGCACTCGCTGGCGCTCGCCTGTGTCGCGGGCATCGTCGGCGGCGTCGGCAACGGCCTGCAGTGGCCGTCGATGATCAGCGCCGTGCAGAAGCTCACGCCCGGCTCGCTGCAGGGGCGGCTGATGGGCGCCGCCGAATCGCTCGGCTCGCTGTGCGTCGCGATCGGGCTGCCGCTCGGCGGCCTGCTGGTCGCCGTCACGAACCCTCGCGCCGCCTTCGTGATCGTCGGCGCGGGCGCGCTGATCGCGACCGGGGCGTTGATCCGCATCGGCGACGCAGAGACATCGGCGGACCCGAGCGATTCGGATGGTTCGCACCCGCGGACCGGGGTCGAAGACGCTCTGCGCGGCACATCCGAGCAATTCGCGCACGAGCATTCGCCGACCTGAGCCCGTCAAGTCTTAGAACGGCGCAAATCGGCACTTAAGCACCTCCCCCTGTCGGTCGTTAAGGACGACAGGATGAAATCCCAGGAGCTGATCCGACGCGGGTGGATCGCCACCGAGGCGCTGGCGCTCCTCGGCACGCTCGCCGGGTCGGCGCTGCTGGCCCAATCCGCCGAATGGCATCCGATCCCGCTGGTCGCCGTTCTGCTCGGCCTGGCGCTGCTCGGACAATGGCTCGGCGTCGAGATCAGCGGCGGACAGTTGAACGCCTCGCTGGTGGCGATCGTCGTCGCGATGGGCGTGCTCGGCCCGTCGGTCGCGGTCACCTGCGGCGTCGCGGCGATGGTCCTGACATCCGTCGTGCGCCGGCTGCCGGCGCGCCAGTGGCTCAGCAACCTCAGCACCTACACGCTCGTCCCGTTCGTCGGGGCGATGGTGATCCGAGCCTGGAGAACGACCTTCCACCAGGGCGCCCTGAGCGCCCACGACGGCTTCACCTTCGGCCTCGTGCTGTTCGGGGTCGTGCTGCTCACGACCGCGCTCAGCTTCGCTCTGTTCGCGCTCGACGTGCGCATCGACGAGGGCCGCTCGCTGCGCCGCGTCGCCAGCGAACTGATCGCGTTGCTGCCCGGAGAGCTGGCCGTCGGAGCGCTCGCGACGATCCTCGCCGTCGCCTACACGAGCGTCGGCTTCCCGGCCCTGATTGCGGCCATCACAGTGTTGCTGATCTTCCGCCAGCTGACGGTCGCGCTGCTGCGCTCCGAGGACCGCGCCGAACAGATCTACGCGCGCTCGCGCCAGCTCGTAGGCCTACAGCTCGGCGTGCTGCGCACACTCGTCAGGGCGCTCAGCATGCGCGACAACACGACCGGGCGCCACGCCGCCGCCGTGGCGCTGTACGCCAAGGCGCTCGCGGCCGAGCTGGACTGCAGCGAGGAGGAGCAGGACACCGTCCACGCCGCCGGCCTGCTGCATGAGATCGGCAAGTTCACATGGCCCGACCGCGTCCTGCACGCCGATGTCGTCGCCGACGAGGACCTGCCGATCGTGCGCAACCACCCCCAGGAGGGCTCGCTGCTCGTGGGCGCCCTGGACGGCTACGGTCCCGTCGCCGACGCGATCCTCTACCACCACGAGCGCGTCGACGGACGCGGCTACCCGGCCGGGCTGATCGGCAAGGAGATCCCGCTGGCCTCGCGGATCCTCGCGATCTGCTCCACGTACGACACGATGACCGCCCGCGGCGGCTATCGATCCTCCTCGGGCGACACCTCGCCGATGAGCCCCGAGGAAGCGATCGAAGAGCTGCGCAACGCGGCCAAAGCCGGACAGCTCGACGGCGACCTCGTGGAGAGCTTCATCGGCGTGCTCGAGCGAGAAGGAACGACCTTTGCGCACGACGCTGACTTCGAGAAGGAGCTGAACTTCGAGCGGCGCGTGCGCGACATGGCGGAGCCCAAGCTCAGCTAGCGCACCGTGGGATCAGCCATCTCGGAGGCTGCAAATGCCCCAGAACATGCTGAGGGCCCCCCAAACTGCGCGGAAGGCCCTCAACGGCGATTCTTTGATTCCGGTTAGCGGTTAGGCCACCGGTTCGGCCAATGAGCCATAACTTTTTTTCTCCTCTGGCTTTTCGATGCATCGCGGCGCCAGACTGGCTCCATCCAAGAACGGCCCGCTACCTATGAGTAGGTTTAAGCAGAATAACCCAGGGTTGGCCGAAAAGTCCAGTTTGCGCACCTTTGTGCAGGATCGCTTGCAAATACGTCGAACGGCTCGGTAGGTGCGAAGGCCCCCGTATTCCCAGTCCTGATGCGGGAATCCGGCATCCAGCAGGCCTCGAAGAGCCAGCAGCCGATGACCCGCAGGCAGGAGTCGCCGCCGCGGCGTCGACAGCTCGTCCCAAACGTCCACAAAGCTCAGCGGCGCTCAAGTTCCCCCGGCGACCAGCCGAAGAAGGACGCAGCAGTACAGGGAACATCGAATTTAAATCCTTGAAAAGACCCGATCGAGGCACACACCATGACCCCGTCTCTCTCCCCCGCCGCCGCGCGCAACGACCGGCGCCTGGTGTTCACGAGCTCCGAGGCGGCCCTCTACCTCGGCGTCTCGCTCGCGACCATCCGCCGCTGGACCGACGCGGGCCACATCAGCTGCTACCGCACGCCGGGCGGCCAGCGTCGCTTCTCGCGCGTGCAGCTCGACGACTTCATCACGTCGATGAGCCACGACGGCGCCGACAACGGCGGAGCGATCTCCGCCGAGCGCAGCAGCCGCGTCGCCTGACGCACGCTCAGCTCAGCTAGCCAAGCGGCCGAACTTCTCCCGCAGACGGCGGTAGAACGACGAGTCGCGCGGCTGCGCCAGCGTCGCCATGTCGCTCACGAAGCGCGCCTCGATCGAGCTGAGGGGCGCGATCTCGCCCACCGGGCGCCCGTCGATCGCCACGTCCAGCGGCTCCGCCGAGCGGTTGTAGATCGTCAAGCTGTCCTTCGGGGCGACGACCAGCGCCCGCGCCGAGATCGAGTGCGGCGAAATGAACGACACCACGACGCCCTCGACGCCCCAAGCCATCACCGGGCCGCCGTTGGCCAGGTTGTAGCCCGTAGAGCCCGCCGGCGTGGCAACCACCAGCCCGTCGCAGCGCACACTGCCCGCTTCCTCGCCGTCGAGCGCGTAGGCCAGCTCCGCGACTCGCTCCCCCACCTTGCGATGAATCGCCACGTCGTTGAAGGCGGTCCGCGCGACGCCGTCCAGCTCGACGCGGACGGCCGGCAGGCGCAGCAGCTCGAAGTCACCGCTCAGCGCGCGCTCCACGCCCTGCTCGATCTCCTGCGGCTCAACCGTCGCGAGGAAGCCGATCTGGCCGAAGTTGAAGCCGAACACAGGCACGGTCGTGCCCGCGTAGGCCTGCAGCGCGCGCAGGATCGTGCCGTCGCCGCCGAGCGCTATGCACAGCTCGACCTGACGCTCGATGGGAGCGTTGGTGAGAACGCCGGGTGAGTCTTCGAGGCCGTGCTTGCTCGTCTCGTCGGCGTCGAAGCGCAGCGTCACACCTGTCGCGGCGGCGCGTTCGGTCAAGAGCTCCAACGCCGCGCGCGTGTCGTCCGGGCGCGCGTGGGTGACGACCGTGATCTGCCTCTGTCGAGCGTCGCTCATGACGGCTCGACCTCGCTGGCCATCGCTGCGAGCTTCGCGGCGTCGCGGGTTCCTTGTTGGTCTTCGTCGGCGAGGTGGATAAAGGTCTCTTTGTTGCCCTTCGGGCCGGGCAGGCCGGACGAGTGATAGCCGAGCACGGTGGCGCCGGTCTGGATCGCCGCTTCGCCGATCGCGATCAACACCTCGCGACGGTGGCTCGGGTCGCGCACGACGCCGCCCTTGCCGACACGTTCGCGGCCGACCTCGAACTGCGGCTTGATCATCGCCAACACGTCATAGCCAGTGCCGAGCGTGGAGAGCACGGCCGGGAGCACCTTCGCGAGCGAGATGAAAGACACGTCGATCGTGGCCAGGTCCGGCGTCGCGCCCGCGAGCAGCTCGGGCGTCAGGGCGCGGGCGTTCGTGCGCTCCATGACGGTCACCCGCTCGTCGCTGCGCAGGCGGTAGTCGAGCGTTCCGTAACCCACGTCGAGCGCGATCACGTGAGCCGCTCCACGCTGAAGAAGGCAGTCCGTGAATCCTCCCGTCGAGGCGCCGACGTCGAGCGCCGTGCGGCCTTTCGGATCCACGCCGGAGGACTCGAGCGCGTTCTGGAGCTTGATGCCTCCGCGTGAGACGTATGCGGGCGGGGCGTCGATCCGCAGCAGCTCCTGCTCCTCGACCATCTCGCTCGGCTTGCTGGCCCGGCGCTCCCCCGTCCCGACACGCACCTCGCCGGCCATCACCGACGCCGCCGCACGCGAGCGGGAAGGGAACAGGCCGCGCTCGGCCAGCAGGCTGTCCAGCCGTCGCTTTGCCACATCAAAACCCTGACAGACGCGGGGCGAGGATGCCGTCCTGCACGGGGGGTTTCAGGTGCTGTCGGCGCTAGGGCGCGACAATAGGGGCATGTCGACCGCAGTGATTCTGCTGATCGTGCTCGTCGGGCTCGTGCTCGGCGACATGGCCTTGGTTCGTGCGCTGAGTCGGCGCGGGCGCAAACCGCGCTGAGCGAGGCTAGCGAGCGGGCTGCCGCGGCCCGGCGTGCCAGACGAGCAGGAGCGCCAGGATCAGGGTCCAGCCTCCGAAGATGCGACGCAGCAACGGCATCCGTCCCATCGTGGGAGCCTAATGACGTCGCCGGAACGGCCCCTGAAGCGGCATGTGTGACCCCACTCACAGACAAGCTCGTTGGTCTGCGTAACTATGTCCTCAATCAAGAGTGCAGCAGCATTTCTCTCCTGATTCCCTCCTCCCGAAACGGCCCGCTCTCCCCAGCGGGTCGTTTCATTTAAGCGCCCGCCCCGCGGCGCGCGCCAGCCAGCTGGCCGCGGCTAGGCGCCGATGATCGCCGACTGGCGATCGGAGATCGCGCGCTCGACGCGCTTGGCGATCTTCTCGCCCGTGAAGCCCACCTCGTCGTGCAGCAGCGCGGGCTTGCCGTGGGTCACGTAGCGGTCGGGCAGCCCGACGCGCATGATCCGCACGCCGCCCGTGCCCGCGCCGGTGTCGTTCAGCGTCTCCCACACCGCCGAGCCGAAGCCGCCCGCCAGCACGCCCTCCTCGACGGTCACAAGCAGGTCGTGCTCGGCCGCGAGCTGAGCCATCAAGCCCGCGTCGATCGGCTTCGCGAAACGTGCGTCGGCGACCGTGGCCTCGATGCCGTGCGCGCTGAGCAGCTCGGCCGCCTCGAGCGCCTTGGCGACGCCCGTCCCGTAGCCCACGAGCGCGACGCGGCGGCCGGCGGGCATCGACTCCAGGTCGGCCTCGCGCAGGATCTCGCCGCTGCCGATCTCGATCGGCTCGGGATCAGCCGGCAGCTCCACGCCGGTGCCCTCGCCGCGCGGGTAGCGGAGCGCCACAGGTCCGTCGTCGTATTGCAGGGCGGTGCGCAACATGCGCGTCAGCATCGCCTCGTCGCGCGGCGCCATCAGCACCATGTTCGGCAGGCAGCGCATATAGGCGATGTCGAAGGCGCCGTGGTGCGTAGGACCATCGTCGCCGACGAGGCCCGCTCGGTCCATCGCGAACACGACGTTCAGTTTCTGCAGGCAGACGTCGTGGACGATCTGGTCGTAGGCGCGCTGAAGGAACGTCGAATAGATCGCCGCGACGGGCTTCTCGCCCTCCAGCGCCAGCCCCGACGCGAACAGGATCGCCTGCTGCTCGGCGATGCCGACATCGAAGTAGCGCTCCGGCATCGCCTTCTGCAGGATGCTGAGCCCCGTCCCGGAGTTCATCGCCGCGGTGATGCCGATCACGCGCTCGTCGCGTTCGCACTCCTTGACGAGGGCCTCGCCGAAAACCTGCGTGTACTGAGGCGGCGGCGCGGCCTGTCGTTCGCCGCTCGCGCCGTTGGTGGGTGCCGGCGGAGTCGTCGGCGACCCGTTGAGGATCGACTTCGGCTTGGCGGCTTGCCACTTCTCCATACCCTCCAGGCCGCCTTCCTCGGCGGGCGCGAAACCCTTGCCCTTGACGGTCGCGACGTGCACGACGACCGGGCGTTGCGCGGAGAGCGCCTCGCTCAGCGCCTTGCGCAGCGCTTTGACGTCGTGGCCGTCGACGACGCCCATGTAGGCCCAGTCGAGCTCCTCCCACCACAGACCCGGCGCCCAGAAGGCCTTGATCGACTCCTTCAGATGCGGCCCGAGGCGCTCGAAGGCCGCGCCGATGCCGATCGGCAGCTTCACCAGACCGCCCTCCAGGTCGGAGCGGGCGTGCCACAGCTTCGGGTTCAGGCGGATGCGGTTGAAGTAGCGCGACAGCGCGCCGACGTTGGGCGCGATCGACATGCCGTTGTCGTTGAGCACGACCACGATCGGCGTGCCGAGCCCGCCCGCCTGCCCGATCGCCTCGAACGCCACGCCACCGGTCATCGCGCCATCGCCGATCACCGCCACGACCTTGCCGTCGTTATCGCCGCCCGCGTGGCGCATCCCCTCCTTGATCCCGACCGCGTAGCCGATCGAGGTGGAGGCGTGGCCGGCGCCCATGATGTCGTGCGGCGACTCGCCGATCGAGCAGAACGGAGCCAGGCCGCCGTACTGGCGAATCGTGCTCAGCTGGTCGCGGCGCCCCGTGAGCACCTTGTGCGGGTAGGCTTGGTGGCCGACGTCCCAGAGGATCTTGTCGCGTGGCGAGTCGAGCACCGAATGCAACGCCACGGCCAGCTCGCAGGTACCCAGGTTGGCGCCGAAGTGCCCGCCGATCTCCCCCACCGTGTCGATGATGTGCTCGCGCACCTCCTGCGCCAGCTGCACCAGCTCAGCGTCGGACAGCTTGTGCAGGTCCTCGGGCCCGTCGATCGTCTCGAGCAATCTCGTCATGAGGTACGGGTGAAGATGAAGTCGGCGATCCCCTCCAGCTCAGCGGCGCCGCTGCGGGCGTGAACGTCGGCATCCGGCCGTCCTCCTCCGACAGCCACCGGACGCTTTGCGATTTCCGCGAGCGCCGCGCGCGCCGTGGCGTGCGACTCCGCCGCCAGCTCGCGTGCCCGATCGATTCCGTACTCGCTCACGTAGGTCTGCTTTCCGTGCCGCTCGTCGCTGCCCTGTGGCTTTCCAAGTGCATCGTCGGTACCAGTCACATCGAGGATGTCGTCGACGATCTGGAACAGAACGCCCAGCTCGGCCGCGAAACGGCGGAAGGGCGCCGTCTCAGCGGCGTCGGTGATCCCCGTCAACAGTAGTACGCACAGCACCGAGGCGCCGATCAGACGTCCGGTCTTCAGCTCGTGCAGCCGGCGCAGCTCGGCCGGTCCATGCGAGGAATGCGCTTTGACGTCGGCGTACTGGCCGCCCACCATGCCGGTGACGCCGGTCGCCGCCGCCAGCTCGCCCGCCGCCGCCAGGAGATGCTCGGGCTGGGACTGCTGCTGGGTCAACAGGTGCCGGAAGGCCTCTGCGTACAGGCCGTCGCCGGCCAGGATCGCCACGTCCTCGCCGTACTTGACGTGGCAGGTCGGCTGCCCGCGCCGCAGCCGGTCGTCGTCCATCGCCGGCAGGTCGTCGTGGATCAGCGAGTAGGTGTGGATCAGCTCGATCGCCCCGGCGAGCGGCAGCATCTCGGCGTGCTCGAGCCCGAGAGCGCGCGCGGTCGCGAGCGACAGCACGGGCCGAATGCGCTTGCCGCCCGCCAGCAGCGAGTAGCGCATCGCCTGCTCCAGGCCGTCCGTCAGCGGCTCCGCGGAGAAGCGCATCCCCTGCAGATAGGCCTCCACCTCCTCGCGGAGATGCTCCGGATAGCCGCCGCTGGCCACCGGCGAGGACCTAGATGGTTGGTTCCACGGCGGTGTGCCGTGGCCGGAGGTGCGTATGGTCGAGTGGGCCGCGGACGCAGCGCCGAAGGCCTTGCTGGACAGCAAGGCCGAGGCCGAGGACAAAGGCCCGCGAAGGCCAGACGTGACCCCGGCGGTGCAGCACCGTGGAACCAACCATCTAGAGCAGCGAGTCCTGGCCGGGCGCGGGCGCGTTGGCCTCGGCGCGCGTGAGCTCGTCCAGCTCGCTCGCGGCCTGGGTGGCCAGCGCCGCGCAGTCCTCGACCATCGTCGCCGCGGCGTCGGGCGACAGCTCGCCGGATCGAAGCTGCTCGGCCGCCCGCTCCAGGCGGGCGATCAGATCGTCAAGTCTCTCCACGCTGCTCATTGGATGCCGGCATTCTCGCGCACCTCGCGTAGAACTGCGGCGAGGATGCCGTTGACGAAGCTCGGCGCCTGCGCGCCGCAGAACGTCTTCGCGCTCTCGACGGCCTCCTCGATCGCGCCCTCCGGCGGGATCGGCTCCTCCGCCGGCACCGCGTCGGGGTGCAGCATCTCGATCAAAGCGACACGCATGATGCTGCGCTCGAGCGGCTGGATGCGCTCGACCGACCAACCGGTGGCGTGGCGGTCGATGATGTCGTCCAGTTCGGGGGCGCGATCGGCCGCCGCATGGGCGAGCGAGCGCTCGAACTCGCCGGCCCGCGCGGGTAGCGTCTCGGACAGCTCACGACCGGTCAGGTCGTGCTGGTAGAGCGCCACCACCGCCGCGCGTCGCTGATCGGAGCGGCGCATCAGGCCCGCGCGACGTACTCGCCGGAGCGAGTGTCCACGCGGATGCGCTGGCCCGGCTCGACGAACAGGGGCACCTGGATGATGGCGCCCGTCTCTAGCGTCGCCGGCTTCGTGCCCCCGCCGGAGACGGTGTCGCCGCGCAGCCCCGGGTCGGTTTGGGTGACCTCCAGGTCGACCGCGCTCGGCAGTTGCACGTCCGACGGCTCGCCGTCGATGAACAGCACGTCGGCTTCGCTGCTGGGGGTCAGCCAGCGCAACGGCTCGGCGAGCGTCGATTCCGGCACCGCCATCTGCTCGAAGGACTCGGCGTCCATGAAGTGCGCGTCGCTGCCGTCGGCGTAGAGGAACTGCATCTTGCGCGCCTCGGTGCGCACGTCGCGGAACTTCTCGCCCGCGCGGAAGGTGCGGTCGATGACGTTGCCGTCGGACGTGCGGCGCAGCTTCGTGCGTACGAACGCGCCGCCCTTACCCGGCTTCACGTGCTGGAACTCGAGGATCTTGAAGATCGTGCCCTCGACCTCGATGTGGTTGCCGTTTTTGAATTGGTTTGTCGAAATCACGTTGTTCCCTACAAATGAGCGGCTTTTGAGTAGCGGCTTGGTCCGTTACGCGGAGGGTTCGTTGATCCAGAGCGTGCGCACACCGAGCAACTTCCCGAGCCGCTCGAAGTGATGATCGTAGTGCAGCACGCCCAGCCCCGAGGTTTGCGCCGCGACAGCGACGGTGAGGTCCGTCAGAGGCAGGCGATGGGCTCCATGAGAACCCTCGTCCGCCAATTCGCGCATCGCCGAGAGCACGCCTCGCTGAACAGCGCGGTCGACCGCGATCTCCCGCAGGCCTGCGAGCGTCCGATCGACTGCGGCGATTCGTTCCGGGCTGGGCGCATCGACGGTCAGCTCGTAGCGAACGGGCCAGCACCAGGCCACCTCGCCACGCTCAGCCGCGGCGAACAGCCGCTCCCTTGCCCGCGGAACCCGGCGCGCGAACATCCACGCAGACGTGTCGACAAGCACCACGCCCTTGCCGTCCCATAGCTCTACGCTCACACGCCGCTCGGAGGCGAATTGAGCCGGTCGATCGCGTCCAGACCCAGGTCGGACCCATCCCTGTCCATCGCTGCGAACAGCTCCTCAATTGCCTCACGGCGCCTGCGCCCGGCCTGCATCTCGACCTCAGCGCCCTCGATCGCGAGTCTCCGGACCAGCGAGGCGTCGGCCTCCTGTGTGCCAGTGACGGCACGAACGCGGTCGAGCGCATCCCCCAGCTCAGGGTCAGCCGTGACGGCGATTCTTGAATGCTTGCTCGGCATTGCACCGATAGTGTAGCTCGCAGGGGTTACTCTCAGAGAGCCCTGGTCGACGACGACGCCAGAAATACGAATATTTGGATTCAATTCTCATCGACTGGCGGTCAAGCGCCGACACGGCCGACATGGGCCTGCTGATCAGCTACATCCTGGGCGCGGCGAGCGCCACGGTCCTGATCGTCGTCGTGCTGCAACGCCGCTCCGACGGCGATCCGGCGCTAGCCGACTCGCTCGGCGAGCTACGGGGCCTGCTTACCGGCGTAAGTCGTCAGCAGGAGAAGCTGGTAAGCGAGGCGACACAATGGAATCAGCTGCTCGGCCACGCGGGTGAACGCGGTCACTGGGGAGAGTTGACGCTACAGAACCTCGTCGAGGCTGCGGGCCTGCGCGAGCACGTGGACTTCGACGTGCAGGTACACGTCTCGGATGGGGAGCAAGAAGGGCGGCCGGATCTCGTGCTTCGCCTACCAGCCGGCGGGTCACTTCCCGTTGACAGCAAGGCGATCTGGAGCGCCTACCAGGACAGCCTGGGAGTGGACGACCCGAGCGTCCGCGAGGCGCTGCTCAGCAAACACGCGCGCAACGTTCGCTCATGCGTTCAAACGCTTGCCCAGAAGGCATACTGGTCCCAGTTCGCTCGCGCACCTGAGATGGTCGTCCTTTTCATGCCATCGGAGGCCGCGTTCGCCGCAGCGGCCGCGCATGATCCTGATCTACTGGCTTATGCCGTACAGCAGCGAGTGGCTATCACGACCCCCAGTACCCTATTTGCGCTGCTGCAGGTGGTCGCCGTCGGCTGGCATCAGGCTGAGCTATCCACGAATGCGGAGGAGATCCGTAAGCTGGGGAGTCAACTCGTCAAGCGCCTCGCTGGCGTTACTGAGCAGTTGGCGAAGGCATCTCGCGGCCTCGACTCGGCCGTCCGCGCCCACAACGAGGTGATCGGCTGCTTCGAGGGCACGCTGCTCAACACCGCACGTCGGATGGGCGATCTCGGAGTAGCGGGTGGATCCGAGCTCGCGTCGCCACAGCTAGCCGCAGTAAGTGTGCGGATGCCTCACAACGGCAACGTCGACAATACGTTCAGCACACCTTCCTGAAATTGGTTGGTGGTCATCAGGGTGAATCAGTCCTTCTAGAGCCAGTTTCGATGTGGTTCAGATGTGATCCGCGTCACGCATACGAGCGGTGGGCTCGGTAGAGGGCCGCGCCTGGCCAGGTCGAAAGAGCAAGGTATCGGCGCACACTCGATACCGACCTTCGCCTAATAAGCCCTATAGGCGTCTGAGCCTATCTAATAAACCCTAAGTGGTCATCTTAGAATCCAGTAGAGTCTCGCTGCTGCCTCGGCGCCAGTGGGGTTGCAGACCCTTACACGACCGTCATCTCACTAAGGACGGCGCTCACTTCAACGCGTTCTAAGCGCCTCGTGCGCCTCGGCACCCGTAGGCCGACCGACGAACCAGCTGCTACCGCTTTCCCCGGCGATCGAAGCTAAGGAATGCAGAGCACGCTAGCCGGCCTCAACTCCGACGACGGCTAGGCACCAGGCTGGGAACCCACAGCAACACGACTGATACCGCGCTGACGAGTGTGATCAACACGATCGGGAGCGCTGGTCGCATCCCGGTGATCTGCCACGCGAGCAGGATGAGAGCGCAGGCGGACATCCAGCCGACGACGATCATGCCGCGAGCCAAGGCAACTCCCGCACTAGCCGCAATCCGACCAACGCCCTTGACGACTTCGCGAGACTGTCCCAGTCGATGCTGAGGAATGCCGCGAAACGCAGCATAAATCTCTTCACGGGTTCGCCCATGTTCAACTACCTCAAGGCGCTTCTCGTATTCGTCGGAGTCCAGTCTGCCTTCGGCATGAGCGTCTTTAATGCTGTCGACAGCACGAGCGCGTTCGATATCCGAAGCAAGACGATCGTCGCGCCGCTCTCGAGCCGGCTTCAGGCGTGGCAGCTCGGTGAGTCCCTCATGGAGCTCAGCGGAGGTTGCTGCGCTTTCTACCATCCGGCAACGACGCGCATACTCCAACGGATTGAGCTGCCCCTCCGCCAAATGCGTCTCCAAACGCCGTAGCGTGGCGTCCCGGTCGCCATCCGTGATGCGGAGCCCAGCGACGTTCTGAAGATCTTCCACACAAGCTTTAAGCTCGCCTGCCGTCTTGGCCGCCTCGGCTCGGGCTTTGCGGTCAGCAAGCTCGCTGTGATCGATGAACCCACGTTCGAAAAAGCCCTCGAGTTCGTGGAGGACAACTTCCCGCTCCCGGTCTGAAATCCGTCGCTTCGAATTCATCACGTAGATGGTACTCAAGCCGATTGCCTCGTGATCTGCCTCGCTCCGACTTCTCTCTTGACGGTATGATGATCGCATATGTCTCGTCTTCTCTCGGTATCCATCCCAGACGATCTCGCTGCAGAGGCTGAAGCCCTCGCCCGCGCGACCGGAAAGACAAAGAGCGAAGTCGTGCGCGATGCGCTGCGGCGCCACGTACAGCACGAGCGATTCGCGGACCTACGGCGGTACGGACGCAGCCGAGCCGAGACTCTGGGACTCGCACCCGAAGATGTCGAAGGGCTGGTAGACGATCTGCGTGCAGCGCGCGCGTGACTCCGCGCACCGTCTGCGACACAAATGTACTCGTGTCGGCTTTCATCGCCGGTGGCCCGCCGAGCCGTGTGATCGAGTCATCGATCGAAGGACGCATCGAGCTTGTATTGGCCGATCCGGTCCTCGGCGAGTTCAAACGTGTGGTGACCGTGAAGCTCGGCTTCGAGCCCAACCGAGTACGTGAGATAACGGCGCTCCTACTGGATATCGCAGTGGCGCGCATCGACGTCCCGAAGCATCAGGTCGAGGCGATCACAGGCGATCCCGACGACGACGTGGTTCTGGCTTGCGGCGTGAGCGCGGGTGTGCATGTCATCGTGTCAGGTGATCGTCGGCACATGCTCCCCGTCCGAGAGCATCGCGGTATACGCATCATCAGCCCACAGACACTACTCGCGGAGCTAGCCAACGAACAATGACGCGTGCTCTCGCGAGCCGATCGAGGCGCTTAGTACGTTCTACACACCTTCTTGAATTGGTTGGTGGTGATCACGGTCTGTGGGGGTAGCGGGAGTGACGGCCTCGGCAAGCTCCGCGCAGCGTCGTGCCAGCCGGACGAGGAGCAGGCGCGGCCAACCCTGGCCTGGCTTGGTCACGAAAGCCGCGTATTGACGAGGCGCCCGTCCGTCGCCGCCGCCTTCGCAAGCCCACGGTCGAACGTGATCAACCCGACGTTGAGCTGACGCGCGAGAGCCAGATACGCGGCGTCGTATGCCGTCAATACGGAGCGCAGGTCCCATATCGCTCCCGCGAGCTCGATCACTGGATACCGCACTGCACGTAGATCGACCACTGCCGCCAGCGCCTCAGCAGCCCTGAGCTCGCTCAGCTCTCCGCGTATCGAGTAGCGACGCAACACCGACAGCAGCTCGACATGGAAATGCTCTGGCACGTGTAGCTCGGGATGCTCCGCCAGGGCCGTGCGGACCTCGACGGCCGCCGGTCGAGCGAGCAGCAGCTCCGCGATCGCGCTCGCGTCGGCAACGATCACGCCAACCCGCGATCGCGCTCGGCTGCCAGCGCGTCCGCGGGCGTCTCGCCAACCTCGATCGGGTCCCATGTCTCGCTTCTTGAGAGCCACTCCCGCATCGTCGGGCGCACCGCCAAAGCACGGAGCTCGGCGAGCAGATAGTCCGAGAGCGTCATCCCGGTGCGAGCGGCCCGCACCTTCAGCTCGCGGTGCAGCTCATCCGGGACGTTGCGAATCTGAATCATCGATGACATGTGTATCTGAGGTTAGCATGTCAATAGCATGTTATCGCCGATAGCGGCGGCCTGGCATCGTTGGCTGCCAAGCGGACACGACAGCTCTCCAACCAAGGAAACCGAGGAGACCCCATGCACATCACCCATAGCTCCCTCGACACCAACACCGGCCCCAGCGACTGGTTCACCGGCTCGGTCTACATAGACACGATCGCGACCCCCTCCCCGCCGTCTCGCGTCGCGGCCGCGAGCGTCCACTTCACCCCGGGCGCACGGACCGCCTGGCACACGCATCCGCTCGGCCAGACGATCTTCGTGACCGAGGGCGTCGGGCGCTGCCAGCGTCGCGACGGGCCGGTCGAGGTGATCCGTCCCGGCGATCGTGTGTTCTTCGAGCCCGGTGAGGATCACTGGCACGGAGCGGCGCCCAACCGTTTCATGGTCCACGTCGCGATCCAGGAGGCCGACGACAGCGGCAGCCCCGTCAGCTGGGGCGAGCACGTCACGGACGAGGAGTACGAGGCGCCGCCAGCGTCATGAGTGAGGCGACGCGGACGGCGCCAATCAGCGCACGCGACGCTACGCCGCTCGCGCCACGAAGAAAATGAAGCGCGGCTCGCTCGTCAGGCGCCGCCAGGCGTCCGGATCGATCTCGCGCACCGAGGGGTCCGGGGCCGGCTCCTCCAGGCGCTCGAGCACGAAGCCAGCGCCCTTCAGCGCATCGGTCATCGCACCGAGCGGGCGGTGCCAGAAGCGCACGGACATCGTCTCCCCCGCCTTGACCCACTGCTCGAAGATCTCGTAGGTGGCGAAGTAGTCCTCGCCGCCCGCCAGCTCATGGTCCATGAACGGATGGTGGGTCGACATCACGAACAGACCACCGGGGACGAGCACGCGATGGAGCTCGCCCAGCACCGGCCCCCAGTCGCGCAGGTAGTGCAGCACGAGCGAGCACAGCACCGCGTCGAACGAGCCGTTCTCGAACGGCAGCGGCTCGGCTAGATCGGCTTGCGTGACCCGAGCGTCGTCGCGCACACGCTCGGACGCCAACGCGACCATCGCCGGGCTCGCGTCCACCGCCGTCACGAGCGCGCCACGCTCCAAGAGGGCGGCAGCGTGGGCGCCCGCGCCGCAGCCGGCGTCGAGCACGCGTAGACCAGCGACATCACCCAGCAACGCGAGCGCCGCCGGCCGCTCGTACAGCGCGTTCCACACGTTGCTCTCGTTCTCGCGCGCGTACTCGGCCGCGAAGTCTTCGTAGGGGCTCCGCCCCTGACTCTCCCCGGCGCTCGTCATGCAGCAATGATGCCGTGCGAGCCGGGCGTCCCACCTACTCATCGATGGTCATCCGTGTCCCGCGACGCGACTGAGCTGCTGCCAGCCCCGGCGAACGTCGCGGGCTCGGAAACGCGTCCGGCTCACACGGCAACTCGTTATACGTACACAGACGATTGTCTGCAAGGCGTGTTTTCCGTCGTGCTCACACCGGCGAGCCGACCGTGGGACCCGAAGACGAGCCGTCTCACCTCAGCGTCTATTGCTGAGACTCACTGCGCCAGCCGGCCGTCGGCCCCCTGCCACGGGAGGGCCGACGGCAGCGCTCGGCGGCTACTTCGTGATCGTGATGATGCGCTCCATGCCCAGCCGTGTGTGGACGCGGTGGTCTTGGGTTTCCATGAAGCAGACCTGCACGTAGACACCCGGCTTGGCGGTGATCGTCTCCTGCTCCGTGGCGCCATGCGACAAGGGGCCGGCGAACAGCACGGGGGGCCCGACGATGAATTTTTCAAGGCCCTTTTCCTTGCCGGACTCGAGGTGAGCGACTACCTGCTTGGCCGCCTTCATGTTCTTGACCGGGAAGGCAAGGTCCATGTGCACGAGGAAGCCTTCGTTTTCGAAGGCCACCGTCTCGCCGTCGTGCAGCTTGCTCGGCCCCTTGAAGCCGAAATCGATCGAACGAACCTTAGCCTGAGCGGCCGGCATCGCGACCGGCGCCGCGCCCGCCGTGACGGTGAACGTTTGGCGTATCGCCGGTTCGCCCTTGCCACCGCCAACCAGCAGCAGGTAGCTGCCCGCCTTCAGTTCCATCTGGGTTTCATTCGGCGTACCAGGATTCGCTTCGATGTCGAACACGATCGAACCGATCGAGTCCACGTTGTTGGGGTCGCCCTTGATGCCAGTCTTGGCGAAGGCTTCCGCTTCGGCGAAGCTGACGCCGGCGCCGAGCCGCACGAGGAGCACGGTCGCTTCCTTGAAGCCGGTGTCGGTCGTGACGACGTTGACGGCGCCGGATTCGAGGCTGCCGCTGATCGCGCCTGTCGTCTTCGTGACGGCGATCGAGACGGTCGGCAACGTCGCCGCCGCGGCCGCTGTCGATGCCACCAGCGACAGGGCAACCGCCACGAGCACGGCGAGCAACGCCCCGCTCTGCGGGATACGACGAGAGCTACGAGACATGTATTGGTCCTTTCGACTGACTTGGATGTGTCTCTTGGACAGGGCTTCAACCCCGGTCCGGTCTGCGCGGAACGGCTCACTGCGCCTGTGGGATGCCACAGCCCCCCGACGGGCCCATCCATCACGACCGGCACCTTAGCCCTCGCGACACACCGTTGTCGGCTCGGCTGCGCCTGGAGTGCTTACACGTGCCACGCCCCGGACGCTGTGTCACGGGACACCGCGTCCGTCGTCTCAGAGGGCTCAGCCGCCGGCGATCGGCAAGACAGGTGAGCACGCCGGCGCCACCGGATGCCTTGGTTCCAGCGCGTTCAGCACATCGGCGTCGGCGATGTGGTCGTAGGGCATCGACAGGTGCTCACCTTGGTCGAGGATGCACTGTCGCTGCAAGGTGATGTTGGTGACGCCTGGGCCCGACAGGAATGCGGAGGCGTAGGGGGTGACGACCTCGTCGTTCATGGACTCGATCACCGTGTAGCTGACGCCGGGCACGGTGTCGCCGCCCGAGTTGAGTGTGCTGATGAAGCTCGAGCCTGCCAGCTGTTGTTCGCAGGCGGGGCAAGCCGATCCCAAGAGCCCGCTGAAGCCGAAGAATTCGGCGAGCGTGCCGAGGCCCTCGAGCGTGGTGCCATGGTTGGACGGCGCGAGGCCGACGAGCGTGTGAACCTTGG
>DASXER010000133.1:0-5029 GCA_036490015.1 Solirubrobacteraceae bacterium
GTAGGCGAGGATCGCCAGCTCGCTGAAGCCCTCGGCGTCGAGCTCGGCGCGGATCGCGCCGATGCGCCCGTCCATCATGTCGCTGGGGGCGATCACGTCAGCGCCCGCGCGGGCGTGGCTGACGGCGGTGCGGGCGAGCAGCTCCACCGAGGCGTCGTTGTCGATCGAGCCGTCGTCGCGCACGACGCCGCAGTGGCCGTGGTCGGTGTATTCGCAAAGACAGACGTCGGTGACCACCAGCATCTGCGGGTGCGCGGCCTTGATCGCCTGCACAGCGAGCTGGACCGAGCCCTCCTCATCCCAGGCCCCGGACCCTTCGGCGTCCTTGTGATCGGGGATTCCGAAGAGGACCACGCCGGGCACGCCGAGCGCCTCGAGGCGACCCGCGGTGGCCACGGCGCCCGAGATGGTCAGGCGCGATACGCCGGGCATCGACTCGACCGGCGCCTCCTGCGAGGCGACGAAGATCGGGGCCAGCAGCCGTCCGGGCGTGAGCTCGGTCTCGCGCACGAGATCGCGCAGAGCCGTGGTGCGCCGCAGACGCCGCAGGCGCGTGTCGGGGAACGCCATCGCTACCGATGGTACCGGCGTGGCACCGCCGCCGTGGCGTTTCAACGCCGCAGAGAGAGGCGCGCGAGGACCCCGAAGCCCGCCACCAGCACCGCGAGATGGCCGATCGCGACCCAAACACTGGGGCTCGAGTGGTTGACGGCGGCGTTGAGCGCCTCGAACGCGGGCTTGAACGGGAACACGGCGGAGAGCACGCGAATCACGTCGTAGAGGCCGGGCGCCACCGCCCCCGCCGGCACGAGGGCCAGGAAAACGAGCGGGAAGGAGACCAGCAGCGCCACCAGCGAGGCCGCGCGAACGTCGCGCACCAGCCCCCCGAGCGTGACGCCGAGCGTCGCGAAGGCGGCCGAGCCACCGACGATGGCCAGCAGCCACAGGCCTGCCCGCGTCCAGTCGAGCGTCACGAAGATGCTGATCCCAGCCAGCATCGCGAAGCCCACAAGGGCGGCGCAGGTGGCGGCGAGCAGGGCTTTCTCGGCGAGCAGCGCACCGGGACGCACGAGGCCGCGGGCCAGCCGTCCGAAGGTGTTCTCCTCGCGCTCGAGCGCGAGCATGCCGGAGGCCAGCAGCAGGCAGACGAACATCAGCGAGACGGTCACCGCGACCGCCACGGCGTAGAAATCAAGCGGCGTGCGCCGTCCGTTGACGAACTCGTTGCGGGCCACGACGGGCGCGGCGACGGCCCCGATCACCGCCTTCGAGGTGCCGAGGTTGTTGACGGCGATCTTGGCGAAGCTGGCGACCGCGGCGAGACGGGGATAGAAAGGCGAATTGGCCGGCAACTGCGCGACGACCTTGTCGACCAGCCGCTCGGACGCGCGCAGGCCGAGGACGTTGAAGGTCTCGCCCAGGAAGTGCAGCTTCCCGCCGGAGAGCAGCAGATCGATGTAGCTCCCGGCGACCTTCTCCAGCTGCGCCGCGAGCAGGGCGTTGGCCTGGCCGAGCTTGGACTCGATCGCCGACTGCACCAGTGACTCGTTGATCGCCGAGCCGTTGTAGACGACACGGATGAACGCGGTCTCATCGCCCGTCGCGAGCCGCTTCGGCAGGGTCGCGGGGATGATCAGGGCGGCGAGCGTGGTCCCGTCACGGACGTCGTCGAGCGCCTGCGCGCGGGTCTTGACCGGCACCAGCTTGAGTGCCTTGAAGAGGTGGCTCTCGTAGCTGGTGATGTTGATCTGGGTCTTGCCCAGGCTGATCACCGCACTCGAGGGCGGGATCTCGTTGAGGAAGGCGACGCGCGGCAGCCCGGGCGAGCGCGAGAGCGCGAGCCCGATCAGCACCGCCACGACCGCGGGATAGAGGATCAGGAGCGTCGAGAGCACCGGCGAGCGGCGCAGGATGCGCAGGTCCTTGCCGAGCAGCCAGCGCAGCGCGAGCATCAGTGGCCGCGCTCGCGCAGGAATTCGACGAAGGCCGCTTCGAGGTCCGCTCCGCGGCCCTCGCGCAGGCCGTCCAGGGAACCGGCGTAGAGCAGCTCGCCGTCGGCCAGCACCAGCACGCGGTCGGCGTAGCGCTCGGCCTCGGCGATGTCGTGCGTCGTGAAGACGATCCCGGTTCCCGCCTGCGCGCGAGCGCCGATGAAACGCCACAGGCGCTCGCGCTGGCGGGGGTCAAGCGACGCCGAGGGCTCGTCAAGGAGCGCCACGGCCGGATCGGCAAGCAAGCCGACGGCGATGTTGACGCGCTGGCGGTTGCCGCCGGAAAGGCGTCCGAGCTGCTCGTCGGCGCGCTCGCGCAGCCCGGTCTGCTCGAGCATCGTCTCGACCGCCGCCTGCGGATCGGCGACACGCTCGAGCCGCGCGAAGAGCCGCAGGTTCTCGAGCACCGAGAGCTTCGAGTAGACGGCGGTCTGCTGGGGGACCCAGCCGATCCGCTCGCCCGCCGGCGAGGAGACCGAGCCGTCGCTGGGCGCCATCGCGCCGGCGAGCAGCGACAGCAGGGTCGTCTTGCCGGCGCCGTTGGGTCCGATCACCGCGAGGATCTCCCCGCCGGCGAGCTCGAAGCTCACCTCGCGTAGCGCCACGCGCTCGCCGAAGCGCTTGCCGAGCGAGAGCGCGCGCAGCGTGGCCGCAGCCATCAGGTGGGGGGCGGCGCCTGGGGGCGCCACGGCTCGAGCACGACGTGGCGGCGCAGGTAGAGGATCGTCTCGCGGATCACGGCCGCCACCGGGAGCGCCATCAGCGCCCCGACGATCCCATAGATGGCGTCGCCGAAGAGCAGCGCGATGATCACCAGCAGCGGATTGATCCGCAGCGCATGGCTGAAGATCTGAGGCGCCACCACGTGCCCCTCGAGCTGCTGCAGGACGATGAAGAGAAGCACCACCCAGACCGCGGTCAGCGGGTTCTCGAACAGCGCCACGATGACCGGCGGGATCGCACCGAGGATCGGGCCGACGAACGGCACGAGCTCCATCACGCCGAAGAACGCGCCGAAGGCGAACGCGTAGGTGCGCCCGTCCGCGAAGATCCCGAGTGCGCCGAAGACCCACAGCGCGAGGCCCGCCGTCGTGCCCATCACGACGCTGAAGAGCAGCTGCCCGCGAAGGTACCCGCCCACCGCCCGCTGGACCCGCGAGGGGTAGTCGTCCTCGGGCGTGCCGTCGCCGTCGGGCAGCCAGTGGCGGACCAGGGCGCCGATCGAGCGCGCGTAGATCAGCAGGTACACCGACATCACGAAGATCAGCACGAGCGTGATCGCGGCGTCGGCGGCGCTCTTGAGCAGGCTCGTGGTGAAGGACAGGATCGAGCTCGAGCTCTTGAGCACCTTCGACTGGATCGTGTCGAGCGCCGTGTGGCCCTGCTTGCGCAGCTGGATGTGGATGCCGTGCTTGTTGAAGAACCGCTGCACGCTGTCGAGGCGGTTGTTGGCCTCGTGTACCAGGTGGGGGAAGTTGTGCTGGAAGGCGTTGACCTGGTTTGAGATCGGCTGCGAGAGCGCAACGCCGATCCCCGCGAGCACCAGCAGCAGCGAGATGTAGGCCATCGGGATCCCCAGCGTGCGGCGGATGCCGCGGCGGCCGAGGAACTCCACGAACGGATTCAGCACCAGCGCCAGAAACGACGCCACGACGATGATCTCGACGACGTGCTTGGCGGCGCGGGCCGCCACCCACAAGCCCAGCAGGCCGACGAGCAGGAGCACCAGCTGGACGCCGCGCGGGATCACCAGCGGCGCAGGCGGAGCGTGCGGCAGCTCCTGCGGCGGTTGCTCGCTCTCCCCCGGCGAGCCCAGCCTCTGCTTAGAGGCCATCCGCGAACTTCGCGTTGGCGGTGCCCATCCCGCGCAGTATGGCCAGTCGTGCCGTCGTGGTCGAGTCCGCGCGCGCAAGCAGTCGTCCACTACGCTCGGGCGCATGTCCGCCGCCGCGCGCATCCTCTTCTGCGGCGATCTCGTCGGCCCCGCGGGCCGGCACGCGCTGCTGCGCCTGCTGCCGCTGCTGCGAGAGCGCCACGCCCCGACATTCGTCGTCGTCAACGCCGAAAACGTCGCCGGCGGCTTCGGGATCACCCCCAAGCTGGCCGACGACCTCCTCGACTCGGGCGTCGACGTGATCACGCTAGGCAACCACGCCTACCGCCATCGCGAGGTCTACCCCTACCTCGACTCCGAGCCGCGGATCCTGCGCCCCGCCAACTACCTGCGCGGGCAGCCCGGCCACGGCCACACGATCAGCGAGCGCGACGGCGTCCGCCTGGCGGTGATCAACCTCTCCGGCAACGTCTTCATGAACGCCGGCCGCTCCGCCTTCGCCGAGGCCGACGCCCTGGTCGCCGAGCTGAGCCAGAAGGCCGACCACATCCTCGTCGACATGCATGCCGAGGCCACCAGCGAGAAGGTCGCGATGGGCTGGCACCTCGACGGGCGCGTGACCGCCGTGCTCGGCACCCACACCCACGTGCCCACCGCCGACGCGCGCGTGCTGCCGGGCGGCACCGCCTACATCTCAGACGTCGGCATGACCGGGGCGCGCGGCGGGGTCCTCGGTGTCAAGCGCGAGCTGGCGATCGAGACGATGACCACGCAGATGCCGGTGCGCTTCGCGCCCTCCGACGAGGACCCGTGGCTGAACGCCGTCCTCGTGACCGCCTCAGAGCCGCGGCGCGCCGACTCGATCGAGCAGCTGCTGATTCAGGCGTGAGCGCGCACCGGGCCGTGCGGGCGGTGCTCCCCGACGAGCACGACTGGCTCACCGCCCACCTGCAGCTGGCCTGGGGCGGGGCCACGATCGTCTCGCGCGGGAGCGTCCGCGACGCCTCAGGGTTGCCGGCGCTCGTGTGCACGCAGGGCTCCGAACTGCTCGGCCTGGCGACCTACGAGATCACCGGCGAGGAGTGCGAGCTCGTGACGCTCGAGGCGTTCCGTCCTCGCGAGGGCGTCGGCAGCGCGCTGCTCGAGGCGGTGGTCGCAGCCGCGCGCGAGCACGACTGCGCGCGGCTGTGCCTGGTCACCACCA
>DASXER010000138.1:0-9192 GCA_036490015.1 Solirubrobacteraceae bacterium
CTGGGCGTTGCGCGCCAGCCAGGCCATGAACATGTCGTCGCCGCGCGGCGTGCGCTCTACGACCATCGACGCGGCGATCGTCATCAACAGGCCGTGAAAGCAGAGCCGGCGGTATTCCTCGAAGCACAGCTCCCAGGGCAGCTCGCGCACGCCCAGCTCCAGCAGCGTGTCGTGGTAGTGGCGCAGCAGCTCCTGCTCTGAGGCGCGACGGTCCTCCACGTGCAGGCAGCCGCCGAGGAAGTAGGAGGCGTCGACCATCGCCGGGCCCCAGGAGACGGTCTGCCAGTCGACCGCCACGCAGCGCCCGCCGGGGCCGAGCAGCAGGTTGTCGAGACGGTAGTCGCCGTGCACGAGCCCGAGCGGCGGGCGGCGCTCGGACGCCCAGCCGTCGATGCTCTGTACGAAGCGTTCGCAGACCGCCGCGTGAGCCGGCTCGATGCGCTCGCGGTAGCGCTCCAGGAAGCCGGGCAAGAGCTGCGATACGAGCGACTGGTCGAGTGGGTTGGGCAGGTTGAGGAAGCCCGAGGCGCCGACGGCGAGGTCGCCCATCACGGGCGCGTGCAGGCGCGCCAGCGCGCCCATCGCGACGCGCGCCTCCGCGACGCCGCAGCCGGCGATCTGATCGCCCTGGACCGCGTCGCGGACGTCCTCGAGCACGATCGTGAACCAGCCCTCGCCCTGGTCGTACTCGGCCAGGTGGCAGGTGGCCAAGGGGCCGCCGATGCGTCCGGCGAGGTTGCGATAGAAGGCGACCTCGCGCATGTAGGCGCCCATGCCGACGCCGGTGGCCCTGCTCATCGGATCCTCGGAGGCGAGCTTGACGACGACCGTCTCCTCCTGCCCGCCGTCGGCTCGGAACGTGAGGCGGTGGTTCTGGCTCATCTGCCCGGTGCCGATCTCCTCGCTCGAAAGCAGCTCCAGCCGCTCGCGTTCGAGCGCCTCGCACAGCCAGGCCGAGTCGATCTGAAGCGGGCCGCGGATCAGCGTGGGCACGGCGCGATTCTCTTTGCCAATGCCCTCTGCCGTCAACTCTTCACGCGAAAGACTTCCGGCACCTCGCGCTGGCTCTCGCGCGGCGGGCGCTCGTAGGCGCGCTCTTGGCGCTCCGGCAGGTCGACCTTCTGCGGCGGCGGCAGGTGTTCGTATGAGATCAGCGACAGCAGGTGGCTGATCAGGTTCAGGCGCGCGGTGCGCTTGTCGTCGGCCTCGACCACGTACCACGGGCTGTTGTCCGTGTCGGTGCGCGCGAACATGTGGTCCTTGGCTTCGGCGTAGTCGACCCAGCGCGAGCGCGCCTGCAGGTCGACCGGGCTGAACTTCCAGCGCTTGCGCGGGTCCTCCAGGCGCTTCTCGAAGCGCCGCTCCTGCTCCTCGTCGCTGACCGACAGCCAGTACTTGACGAGCACGATGCCTTCGTTTTGAAGCGACTGCTCGAACAGCGGGCAGAAGCGAAGGAACTCCTCGTGCTCGTCCGGCGTGCAGAAGCCCATCACGCGCTCGACGCCGGCGCGGTTGTACCAGCTGCGGTTGAACAGCACGATCTCGCCCGCCGCAGGCAAGTGCGCGGCGTAGCGCTGGAAGTACCACTCTCCGCGCTCGCGCTCGGTCGGCGCGGGCAGCGCCGCCACGCGGCACGTGCGCGGGTTCAGGTAGGTTGTGATGCGCTTGATCGTGCCGTCCTTGCCGGCCGTGTCGCGCCCCTCGAACAGGACCACCAGCCGCCGGTCGTTGGCGACGATCCACTCCTGCATTCCCACCAGCTCGGTCTGCAGGCGCAACAGCTCCTTCTCGTAGCGCTTCGGTCCGATTTCGGCGGGTTGCATGGACATGCCTCTATCTTCTCGCAGCGAGCAGGTCGACGCCGACCGTCGCGATCAGCAGGCTGAGCAGCGCCGAGGCCACGATCGCGGTCGCGAGCAGGGGGGACAGGACGTGCTCGGTGAGGCCGAGCGAGGCGACGGCTGCCGGCACGCCGAGCTGTGCGCAGGCCGCTAGCGCGGTCGGCGGGCGGTGGCGCGTGACCGTGCTCGCGACCAGGTGCGCCACGAGGTTGATCGCCGCGAGCGCTCCCGCGAGGGCGAGCATCGCCGGGTGCGAGAACAGGCCGGCGAGGTCCAGCCGCGCGCCGAGCGCGGACGGGCCGAGCGCGATCCCGGCCAGCAGCTCGCCGACGACGACCGGCACGAACCAGCGCGGCGAGAGTCCGAACAGCGGTCCTGCCAGGCCGGCGGCGACGATCAGCGCCAGCGCGTCGAAGCCGGGACTCAAGCGCGGCTCCCGAAGGAGTGCGCGCAGTGCTCGCTGCAGAAGTAGTGCCCGTGCGCCGCCACGGCCCGCTCGCGATCGACGCGCATCCCGCATACCGGGTCGCGTGCGCCGCGCATTCGGGTCAGCGCGAGC
This sequence comes from Solirubrobacteraceae bacterium, assembly GCA_036490015.1. Lineage (GTDB taxonomy): Bacteria > Actinomycetota > Thermoleophilia > Solirubrobacterales > Solirubrobacteraceae > Palsa-744. Next base: position 2,401 of record DASXER010000138.1, read on the forward strand.
AGCGCGACGAAGACGACGAGGCCGAGCACGTTGAGCGCCAGCTTGTAGTCGGCGCGTACGGAGCCGAACACGCTCGTGCGGGTGGGGCGTGCTCCGCCCGGGACGAGGCCGGTGAGGCTGAAGATCCCGTATGTCGCGAACGCCGCTACGACGATCGCGACGAACATCAGCGCGACGATGCGCGCCGCGAAGCCGGCGCCGTAATACTTGCGGTAGACGACGAGGATCGGCAGCACGAGCAGGTCGGCGAACAGGAAGGCGAGCACGCCCGGGAACGAGATTCCGCCCGACCACAGCACCGCCGCCAGTGGCACGTTGCCGATCGAGCAGACGAAGCTCAGCACGGCGATCAGCGGTCCCACGAGCACGTTCTCCAGCGTGCGCAGCGTCGCGTCGCCGTGGGCGACGAAGAGGCCGTTGAAGAAGCTGTTCGGCAGCTGCGCGATGTAGCCGGCGAGCAGGAAGCCGATCGCCATCTCGCGCCACAGCATCTGCCAGTCGCCGAGGAAGTTGTGTGCCACATCCGACCAGGCGGCGAGCGAGGTCAGCCGCTGGCGCAGAGGAGCGTCGTCGCCGCCGGCGCTGTGATGGGTGTGGCCGGCGTCGGCGGCGCGGGCGTGCTCGCGCGCCTCCCGCTCGGAGCGAGGCGAGACGAAAACCCTCAGCGTCACCGCCATGACCGCGATCATCACGGCGCCGCCGACGTACTCGGCGACCGTGAACTGCCAGCCGATCAGCACCCACAGGACGAGCCCCAGCTCCCACACGAGGTTCGTGCTCGCGAACTGAAAGGACAGCGCCGAGGCCGCCGAGGCGCCCTTGCCGAACAGGCTCTTGGCGATCGCGATCGCCGCGTACGAGCACGAACTGGAGGCGGCGCCGAGCCCGCCCGCGAGCGTTATCTGGCGCGGCCCCGACCCCGACAGCGCGGCCTCGATGCGCTTGCGTGGCACCCAGGCCTGCACGATCGCCGAGATCGCGAAGCCGAGCACGAGCGCCCACCAGACCTCCCAACCCATCAACAGGGCGTCGCGCAACCCGTGCCAGAGGACCCTCAAAACGCTCATCGCGACCGACGCTAGCGCCTGGGGGTGCAAGAAATCCGCTCCGCAGCCGTCTTTGGTTCCAGACGGTCGCCGGCTGGTGGCCGCGGAACGAGATCGGAGCAACGATGCGCAAGGCTTTCCCATCCCTCTTCCCGCTGCTCGCGGTGGCGCTGCTGCTGTCGGCCTGCGGCAGCTCCAGCGGCACGACCGCCGAAACCACCGAAGTGACGCCCGCGGCGAGCGAAGAAAGCTCGGCGGCCAGCTCCTCGTCTGAATCGCCGAGTGGCGAAGGCGCTGTCAAGGAAGTCTCGAACTCGACCGTCGGTTCGACGATCCTGGCCGACTCGCAAGGCATGACGCTCTACCACTTGAGCGGCGAGTCGGGCGGCGAGTTCATCTGCACGAGCAAGGCCTGTGAAAAGGCGTGGCCGCCGCTGACGGTGAGCGAAGGCACGACGCCGAGCGGCGCATCTTCGCTCGGGACCGTGAAGCGGCCTGACGGCACGCTGCAGGTGACCTACAAAGGCGAGCCTCTCTACACCTTCGCCCAGGACACCAAGGCCGGTCAGGCCAGCGGCCAGGGCATCAAAGACGTCGGCACCTGGAGCGCCGTCACGACCTCGACCTCTGGCTCGCCCGCCGAAAGCAGCGCCAGCACGGAATCCGAAGCTGCCGCAGCGCCGGAAGAAAGCTCATCTTCCTCGGGCGGGGGAGGGGGCTACGCCTACTGACCGGCGCGCCGTCGCGCTTGCCTGCGTCGCCGCGGCCCTACTGACGGGCTGCGGCGGCACGGGCGGCGCCAAGAGCGCAAGCGGTTCCGAGCGGGTCGAACGAACCCGCGCCGCGCTCGGGCGCTATCTGCACGAAGTCGAGCCGATCCGGCTGGCCGTCAACCGGCTGCTGAACGGCGCCGACCCGATCATCGACGGCTTCCACGAGCACCGCCTCAGCCCGCACGAGGCCGCCGCACGGATGGGCAGGCTGGAGCGGAGGTTCGCCTCCTACACGGTCGCCATCGCACTGGTCAAGCCGACGCTTCAGTCGCTCTCGCCTCTGCAAGCCGAATACGCCGGCACGTTCGTCTACGAGGACTCGTATCTGAGCGCGCTCGTCTCCGGCTACGAACAGGGCGGCGACTTCGACCACCTGCCAGACACTCAGGCCATGCAGCGGGCGACGATCATCCGCTGGCGTACGGGCCTTACGGTGCTGGCGAGGGAAGTCGGCTTCCCGCTGCCGGCGGACCTGCAACAGGCCGGTCGCGGCGAGATCGCGCCATCGCCGACCGGCGGGAGCTGAGCGAGCCCCTGGCTCGGCGCGCGGTGCGCCGCCCACGCGGGTCGGTCAGGCGTGGCGGCAGGCATCCGTCGGTCGACAGCCACGAGCCGGCCAGGATCAACAGCAGACCCGCGACCGCGCCGGCTCCCGGTCGCTCGCCCAAAAGCGTGACGCCGAGGAACACCGCCACCACCGGGTTGACGTAGGTGATGACGGACGCGCGCCCCGGCGGCGTCGGGCGCTCGCTGGCGTCCAAGCGCCACGCCAGCAGCGCGATCATCAGCGGCACGGCGGCGATCAGGATCGCCGCCAGCGAGGAGGGAAGGTGGAGCTCGCCGTAGGAGATCAGCGGGAACGGGATCGCGATCTCCGCGACGCCGTAAGCGGCCAGGTAGCGCAGCCGCCCGCGCAGCGAGGAGAGGCTCCCAGCGCGCGCCGCCAGCAGCAGCAGCACGACGGCGGCGAGCGTCACCCGCGCCCACGCGACGTCGGCCGGCGGCGTGCCGCCGTCGATCGCGATCTTGATGAACAGGTACGGGACGCCCCAGATCGTGGACATCGCCGCGAACGCCAGCCAGCCCCGTGTGCTCATGGCGGCGAGCATCGCACAACGCGCTAGCCTGCCGGCCGTGCGGCCGGTGAACCTCTACAGCGACACCCAGACCCGCCCGACGGCTGAGATGCGCGCCGCGATCGCGGCCGCTGAGGTCGGCGACGAGCAGCGCGGCTTGGACCCCACGACGAGCGAGCTGGAGCGTCGCGTGGCCGCCATGCTGGGGCACGAGACGGCCGTGTTCCTGCCGAGCGGGACGATGTGCAACGAGATCGCGCTGCGCCTCCACATCCGTCCTGGCGGCGACGAGCTGCTGCTCGACCGCACCGCTCATCCGGTCAACGCCGAGGCGGGCGGTCCCGCCGCCCTGTCGGGGGCGATGATCCGCACGCTCGACGGCGAGGGCGGCATCTTCGACGGCGAGCAGCTGCGCGCCGCGCTACGCCAGCCAGGCGACCGCTACGCACCGCGCTCACGGCTCGTCAGCGTCGAGCAGACGACCAACCTCGGCGGCGGGCGCGTGTGGCCGCTGGGAACGATCGAACAGGTGCTGGCGGTGGCACGCGAACACGGGCTGCGCGCGCATCTCGATGGCGCGCGGCTGCTCAACGCCGTGGTCGCCTCCGGCGTGTCCGCGTACGACTACGCAAGCGGCTTCGACACCGCCTGGATCGACTTCAGCAAGGGCCTCGGCGCGCCCGTCGGAGCCGTGCTGGCGGGCAGCGAGGAGCTGATCTCCGAGGCCTGGCGCCACAAGCAGATGATGGGCGGTGCGCTGCGTCAGTCGGGCATCCTGGCCGAGGCCTGCCTGTACGCGCACGAGAACCACGTCGAGCGGCTGGCCGAGGATCACGCCAACGCCCGGCGCTTGGCGGAGGGGCTGGCGGCGCTCGACGGCGTGAGCCTCGACCCGATGTTGGTCGAGACGAACATCGTCCTGTTCGAGGTCGAGGACGCACCCGCGCTCGTCGCGGCGCTCGCGCCGCAGGTGGAGCTGTCGGCCTTCAGCGCCCAGCAGGTTCGGGCCGTCACCCACCTCGACGTGGACGCGGCGGAAGTCGAGCTCGCGCTGGAGGCGATTGCGGCGGCGCTCAGTGCGGCTGGGTCACGCGCGGCTTGATGCCCTCGCGTGCGCTCTCGCCGAGCCGTGAGCGGGCCGGCAAGGCGCTTGGTCGTGGCGCGGCGGACAGCAGCGCGCGGTGCACGAAGGTCATCTTCACGGCCGGGCGGCAGGCGACCGGCTCATAGCCGTCCTCGCGTAGCTGTGCGATCAGGTGTCGTGCGCGCCGCACAGACCCGGTGTGGTGCAGCTGCACCGCGAACACCTTCACGCCCAGCTCGCTGAGGCGCAGCTCTTCGAGCAGGTCGTACTCGACGCCCTCGATGTCGAGCTTGAGCAGGTCGATCCGCTCGTCGCCCAGCTCGGCCATCAGCGACGCCAACGTGCGCCCGGGCAGCTCGACGTAGTTCTCCGACTCGTACAGGCCGGCGGCGGAGACCGAACGGCTCTGGGCGTCGTGGCTGACCTGCATGAGCAGCGGACCGTCGGCGAGCGCGATCGCCGCGTGGTGGGCGGTCAGACGGGGCTCGTGGCCGGCGTTCGCGCGCGTCTCCAGCACGTACCCCTCGACGGCGTCGAAGGCGCGCACGCGCACGTCATAACGCTCGATCAGGGCGAGGTCGAAGCTGATGTCGCCGCCGGTGCCGACGCAGTAACAGAGCCAGGAGGGCTCGATCAGCGCACGCGGAACCATCCAGCCGCCGTAGGCGGTGCCGAGGTCGACGGTGCCGCCCGGCGCCTCGCGATAGGGCGTGTGCGGTACGCGCAGCTCGAAGCGGCGCCTGCGCAGCGCCGCGCGGATCTTCGCCGGGCGCAGCTTGGCGGTCGTCATACCGTCGTCCTCTGACGCGGCTGGACGCGCGGCTCGAGGTGCTCGGCACGGCTCGCGTCGGCGGGCGGGTGGCCGCTGCGCCAGCGCCCGATCGGGCCGCTGTCGGCGACGAGCTTGTGCACCGGTCCGTACAGGCCGGCCATCTTCATGCGCAGGCGCAGCGTCGTCACGGACGGGAAGATGGGGCTGCGTGGCAGCGACAGCGGGCTCCAGCTCGACGGCCCCGAGCAGCCGCAGGCGACTTCGAAGCCGGCCTCCGCCGCGGCCCGCATGGTCGCGTCGTCGTGGCCGCCGTAGGGATACGCCATGCTCGTGACCGGTTTGCCCAACAGGTCCTCCAGGGTGGCTTTGCTGCGCCGCATCTGGTCGAGGATCTGCTCGTATGGGAGACCGGGGAGCCACAGGTGATCGACGCTGTGAGCGCCGATCTCCACGCCCTCGCCGGCCAGCTCGACGAGTTCGCCGGGGTCGAGAATCAGCTCGCCTTCGAGATCGGGATGGTGCCGACCCATCAGACCGGTCGGCACGAACATGCTGCACGCCATGCCGCGTTCGAGCATTCGTGGGATCGCCTCGCGCGCGGTCTTGACGAGCGCGTCGTCGAAGGAGATCGAGGCGAGCCGGTGGGCCGGCGAGCCGGCGGCCATCGTGCGCCACAGCTCGCTGACCGAGACGACTTCGTAGCGCTGCTGCTCGATCACGTCCAGGTGGCGCTCGAACAGACCCCGGCTCAGGAACAGGCCAGCCGGATCGCGGCCGTGCTCGAGCGTGCCGACGCCGTGGTAGCAGAGCACGAACGGGTAGCGCCGCCCGAAGCCGACGCGCATCGCGCGGCTCAGCCATCCAAATGGAGTGCTCACCTGGCTTGCGTCGGTCGCGGCCGGCGCATACTTGAGCGTCGGTCCGTGCGTTCGGCGGACGGCCGTGTCAGCAGCCTGACGGCTACGCGGGTATCGCGCTCAGCGGCCGCACCGTGGGGGCGGGCCCGACGGCGTGCAGCTTCAGCTCGGTGGCGCAGCTGACGACGCGGTTGCGGCCCGTGTCCTTGGCGACGTAGAGGACGCGGTCGGCGTCGCGCTGGAGCATGACCGCCGGCGCCTCTGCTTCCAGCGACAGGCAGGCGACGCCGATCGAGATCGTCAGCTCGCCGATGTCGCCATGGGAGGTCGTCTCCACGGCTTTACGGATGCGCTCCGCAACGATCGCGGCCGCCCCGAGATCGGCGTCCACGAGCAGCACCGAGAACTCCTCGCCGCCGACGCGGGCGACGACGTCGATCTCGCGTGCGGTCTGCTCGATCACGCGCCCGATCGAGGCCAGCGCGACATCTCCGGTCGGGTGCCCGAAGCAGTCGTTGACGCGCTTGAAGTGATCGATGTCGAGCGCCAACATGCTCAGCGGTGTGCTCTGGCGCGCGCTGCGCGCCGCCTCCTCGTGGATCCGCATTTCGAACGCGCGACGGTTGAGTAGGCCCGTCAGCGGATCGGTGAGCGCCGCCTCGTTGAGCGAGTCGATCAGCTCCTCCATGCGCGAGCGCAGCATCATCACGACGCCGCTGACGACGGCGAGCACGCCCGAGAGGTTCAACCAGCGCGGCCCGGCGGAGCCGTTGTGCACGCGCAGGAACGTGACGACGCCATAGGCGGCGATCACGAGCGCGATCTGGAAGACGGCACGCGGGCGGGTGAAGAAGTAGGAGGAGTAGAGCACGATCAGCAGGTAGTAGGCCTCGTTGCCGGTGTGGCGCGGATTCAGCCCGATCGTGAGCGTGATCAGCCCCGTGCAGACGACCAGCACGAGCTCGTAGAAGACATCCGGCAGTCGGTCTTTGAAGGCGATCAGCAGGGCGAGGAAGAACGCGCTCGCGACCGCGTCGAGCTCGAACGCCAAATGGCTCGCGACCGCCGGGCCCGTGATCAGCACGTTCACGGCGCTGACGACGACTCCCATCGCAAAGCAGGCGACCGCGCCGAGCCAGCGCGGCTCGGCCGAGGCGTTGTCTTTGGCGGGCACGATTCTCATA
>DASXER010000005.1:0-12193 GCA_036490015.1 Solirubrobacteraceae bacterium
GCTTGCGGCCATCGTCCACGACTATCTGGTGATCGATCATCGAGTTGCCCCTCGACGGGAATGCTCGCGTCCCGCCGTGGCCCTTGTCAACCGGGATCCGGTGCAGTCGGGGTCAGGCCAGAGCGCGCAGGAACTCAAGCAGCGGCGGATTGACCTGATCCGGGTGCGTGAGATTGGAGGCGTGAGGAGCCTCCTCGATCCGCACCAGGCCCCGGCAATCCGGCAGGCCGCGGCAGAGCGCCTCGGCGAGTTCGATCTCGATCGACTGGTCGGCCGTGCCGTGGAAGACGATCGCCGGGCAGGTGATCTCGCCGAGCCGATCGGTGATGTCGTCGCGCTCGAACAGGCAGTCGCCGGGCGCCTCCATGCTCTCGCGCGGGAGCGCCTGCCACTTGGCGATCCACGAGCGGCTCAGCTCTTCGTCGCCGATGATCAGGCTTGCGATCGCGTTGGCGAGGTCGTCGACCGGTCCGCCGTCGAGCCAGGTCGCTTGCATCTGGCGATAGGCCGGCAGGCGCTCGGGGTCCTCGACGCCCGATTGCGTGTCGATCAGGACCAGAGCGCGCACGCGCTCGGGCGCGCTCAAGGCCGCGCGTAGCGACAGAAAGCCGCCCTGCGACATGCCGCCGAGCACCGCTCGCTCGATGCCGAGGTGGTCGAGCAGCCCGAGGCAGTCCGACGCCGAGTCCCAGTAGGTGAACGGCTGGCCGTCGAACTCCGTCTCGCCGAAGCCGCGCTCGTCCCACGTGATGACGCGGAACTCCGGCGCGAGCGCAGCGAGTTGAGGCGCGAACATCTCGCGGTCCATCAGGAATCCGTGGCTGAGGATCACGGCCGGGCCATCGCCGCCGCTGTCCTCATATCGGATGCGCTGCCCGTTGACGTCGGCGTATGGCATGGATCCGGCCTCCCCGCTCGTTCGATGAACCCTCGTGTCGCACCCTATCGGCCGCCTGTCCGCTCGGCTATCGTCAGCGACGGTGCGGAGCGAGGCGGCAGACGACCGGGCGGCGGAGCTTTCCGAGGTCTCCGCGAGCTGGGCGCGCGTGTTCGCGGCTTTCTACGGCCCGGTGATCTGGGCCGGCGAGCTGGCCGGAATGCGTGGCCTGCGGCGTCGGCTGCTCGCGCGCTCACGCGGACGGACGCTTGAGCTGGGCGCCGGCACCGGCTTGAACGTCGCCCACTATCCGGCCGCCCTGGAGAGCCTCACGCTCGCCGAGCCCGAGCTGGCGATGCGCGTGCGGCTGGAACGTACGCTGCGGCGCCTCGGTCGCGAGGCACGGGTCATCGATGCGCCAGCCGAGCGCCTGCCGTTCGAGGACGACTCGATCGACACGGTCGTGGCGACGCTGGTGCTGTGCACGGTGTCGGACCTGGAGCGCTCGCTACGGGAGATCGCGCGCGTGCTGCGAGCGGACGGTCAGCTGCTGCTGATCGAGCACGTCCGCGCGCATGAGCCGTGGCTCGCGCGTCTGCAGGACGCCGTCCACGGGCCCTGGAAGAGCTTCGCCGCTGGCTGCCATTGCAACCGCCAGACCGCTGAGGCTTTGGGCGCTGCGGGCTACGAGTTGGCGCTCGACGAGGTCTCGTGGCGGCTGATGCCTCCGATCATCAGGCCGCTGATCGTGGGCCGCGCCGCGCCGCCGGCCTAGCCGGGGCGGGGCGCGGTCTCGCGGGCGATTTTCCAGCCGGACTTCAGCGGCGCGAGGAAGTAGGGCGGCTCGTCTGTGGCCAGGCGGTTGTCGTATTTGTAGTCCTTGATGTAGCCGCTGCCGCCGACCTGCCCGACGATGCCGCGGTAGTCCTGGGCGATCGCGCCCCAGACGTGGAGTTCGCCGAGCGCTCTGCCGCAGTTGTAGTTGTCGACCAGGAACGAGTGCGTGGTCGCGAGCATGGCGGCATATATCCAGGGGTTTTCGAGCGAGCCCGACTGGTTGCCGCTGCCGGTGCAAGGGTGGTAGACGCGGACGTAGTTGTTGGCGATCAGGCCGAGCACGGCCGTGCTGGTCGTCGGCGGTTCGTTGCCGATTTTGCCTTCGACTGAGGTCGGCCAGACGTTGCCGGTGATGATCACGTTTTCTTCGGCGGCGATCGTCAGCGATTCTTTGTAGCTGCCGCTGACGTACACGTCGCCGCACGGTCGGCGTTCTTTGATTTCGGTTGCTTCGTCGGAGCTTGTGGATTCGAACGGCGCCGCGCACGACACGCCTGCCATCTGCGACACGTAGATGAGGCCGTTTTTCGGCCATTCGATCGTTTTTTTGGCTTCGACGAATTCTTTTTTGGCGTTGTACGTGTAGGTGACGACCGCGATCTTGTTCGCCGCGCCTTCGAGCGTCAGCTTCGTCTGGCCTTCGAACTCGTTGGCTTCTTCGACGTAGGAGGTGAGGCTCGTGTCCGACGGCGGCGGGACCAGCGTCTGGCCCTTGGTCGTGTAGCAGCCGCTGGTGGTGTTGAAGACGGGTTTGCCGCCGCTGCATTTTTCGCCGGAGTCTTCGGGGTAGGTGCCGCCGTTGATTTCGATCGCGTCCGGTGGGGTCTGTTTCGCGCGGCCGAATTCGGCGCTTCCTTCGATCCGGGTGGCGTCGTTGGTGTGCATCGGCCCTTCGACAGAGTCGCCGCTCGTGAAGACGATCGTTTCGCATTTGAGGCCCGCTTTGGACCAGGCCGCGTAGTACTGTTCGGCGCAGCCGGTGGGCGCTCTATAGAGCGCCGGATCCTCGGTTTCGAAGTTCGTGTAGTAGATGAAGTCGAGGAATCCAGTGACTTTGAACGTCGCGATGATCGCCTTCTTCTCTTTGCCGGCGAAGCCGGTGGACTTGATCCTGAACGTGTTGGCGATCGTGCCTTTGGCCTCGATCATGGTCGAGAACGGGTTGCTCGTGCTGCACGTTTTGGTGCCTTCCGGTGCCGAGCTGGCCGGTAGTAGCGCCACTTCGTAGCGCTCGGACGCTTCTTCTGGCACCGTGCTTTTCGGTTCGGCGCAGGTCTCCCAGTAGTTGGGGTTGGCCTGCAGCTTGTACTCGTACTCCTGGATGCCGGCGAGCGCGGCGTAGTAGGCCTGTTTCTGGTTCGTGTCGGTGTGCGTCGTCGCGACTTCGCCGTTGGCGATCGTGAAGGCCGCGACGAGCATCAGGCTCGTGACGAACATGACGCCGATCGCGATGATCATCGTGAAGCCACGCTCGTCGCGCAGGCGGCGTGTCAGCCAGCGCGTCATTCGCACGGGCCCCCTGTGATCGTGGCTTCGGAGTCCGGTGCGGAGAACGCGAAGGTCACGAGCGAGTTCAGCGTCGCCGTGCGCCCGCGCGTCGTCTGTTTGTCATTCGGGGCGGTGACGAACGAGACTTCGACGGCGGCGACTTTCTTGGCCTGCGCTTCGGTCAGGCTTTCCGATTCGGCTTTCGGCAGGATCGGCGTGAGCGAGCTGGAGGCTTCTTTCGTGCCGGCCGTCGCGGAAGGCGAGTATTCGAAGTACTTGAAGATCAGTTTGTACTTGGTCGTTTTCGAGCCGGCGACGAGTTCTTCGGTCTGCGAGACGTCTTCGCCGATCCGCACCGATTTGACGGTCTGGTAGCTGAACACGCCGGTGCTGGTTTCTTTGGTGCTCAGGAAGACGCCGTCGACGAGGATGCCGGTCGCCGGGTTGAGTTCGATGATGTCCTTGCGCACGCCGCTGGTGCTGGTGGCGACGACGGGGACTTCGGCGCCTTCCGAGTAGCCGTTGATCAAGATCAGCTTGTTGGCCGTGCTGCCTTCCTGGACGGGCGTGAATTTTTCTGAGATGCACGCGGAGTGCATCTCGTCGACGACCCGGGTCATGGTGGTTCGTCCGAGCTGGGTCGCCTGTGCGACGTCGGACAGGCGACCCTCCTGGTGCAGGGAGACTTCGAGGATCGCGAACAGCGCGCCGGTGACGACGATGCCGGTGACCATCGCGACCAGCGTTTCCACGAGCGTGAAGCCGCGGTGCTCGCGGCGAAGGCGAGTGAGCAGTCGGGTCAGCATGTTTTGGCGCTCTTCACGGTCACCGATTTTTCGGTGATTTCTTTCGTTTCTTCGGACTGTTTTTTATTGTTCGCGGTTGTTTCGGCGCTTTCAGCGGCCGTGCGTTTCGAGGCTTCTTCGGAGAGGCGTTTGTTTTCGTAGTTTTTTTCTTCGTTTTTACGAGTGGTACGCGAGATTTTTCCTTCTTTTTCGAGTTTCTGGAACCGGAGGTCTTCGGTTGCTTCGAGGGTTTCGTTGGCTTCTCGCGTAGCTTTTTCTTCGCTGATGCGTTTTGTCCGTGCCGTTGCTTCCGCTTCTTCGCGCGCTTCGGCTTTTTCTTCGTTGGACTGTTCGCCGATGTAAAGGCTGACTTTCGAACCCGTCGCGGTCGCGTTGTTATATGTGGCGGTGTAGGTGCGGGTGCCGGTGGATAGGCAGAGCTTTGCTTTGCCGAACGGCTGGAACTGGGAGGTGAGGTGGCCTTTGGAGCTTTTCTGGGTGTGGGCGAGTTCGCTCGCGGTGGCGTGCAACGGGCTTTCGTAGCCTTCGCATTCCGTGTTCGTGATCTTGACTTCGTAGGCGCCCGCGGTTTCGAGCGTGTGCGTCGCTTCTTTTTCCAGGCCTTTGTAGATGTTGAGTTCGGTACGGCTCAGCGGCACCGTGACTTTCGCGATCGTGCCCGTCACCACGGTTCCGCCGGGACCGAGCGCTTCGGTGTTGACGTCGTTCTTGGGGCAGTCGCCCGCGTAGCCGGCCCAGGCCGACGGGAACGGGAACAGGAGGCCCTTGGGGTAGGACGTGCCGGCGGCGGTGAAAGCGGTTGCGCTGTACGTGCCGGGGACGACCTTGTACGTTTCTTCGCCGCCGGATTTGTACGCGAAGGCGGTGCCACCCACGGCGAAGCTGGGATAGCCGGACGGAACGTGGCTGTTGGAAACCACGAACGTGTCGCCGGTCACGGTTTCGGAGCCGAATTTGTTGCTGCCTTTGTACGTGAATTCGGCTTCGACACGGCCCGCTTCGGCGTACGTGACCGGGTACTGGGTGGTGAGGTTCGGAACGATCGTGACTTCTTTGGTCGGGACCTGCAGCTGGCTGGCCATCGTCACGAAGCTGGGTTTCTGGGCGATTTCGACCGTCGCGGTGGTGGTCGCCAGGCCGGAGAGGACGACGCAGCCGGCGCTGGCGGTGGTGCCGCTGGCGGTGTTGCTCGTGCCCGTGCCTTCGGGCACGAATTTGGCTGTCGCGGTGACGCCCGACACCCCGGCCGGAGGCGCGGCGCCGTTCGTGACGTCGACCTCCAGCGCAGAGCCGATCGGCGGCGTGATCACGCTCGCCTGTTTGACCGGCGGGCGCCCGGCGCTTTTCAGCAGTGCCCACGTGACAGAGGAGACGATCAGGATGTTGGCGCCGTTTTCTTTGCTCGAGGTGCTTGCCGTGCAGCCCGTGGCGCTGCCGGAGGCGCTGATCGGCTTCGCTTCCTGGGTGATCGTGAATTCGGTGCCGTTGACGGTCCGGGTGTAGCTGTGCGGTTCGGTCTCGAGCGCGTCGAGCGCGGTCGCCGGGTTGCTGCGCAGTTGCTCCTGGGACTGGGCGGCGAGCAGCTGGGCAGCGCTGTGGCGGCGCTGGTCGGCCGTGAAGCGGTTCGCGGCGCTGAAGCCGTTGAAGGTGGCGACCGCGATCAGCCCGACGAGCATCACGCTGACCATCACCTCGATGAGCAGGAACCCCTCCTCGCCCTCGGCCCGTCGGGCGAGTCTTTTGCGCAGGCCGGCGAAGCGGCTCTCAGAGCTCGCGTCGGATCCGCGCCGGCGAGGGCGCCCCGCGGAAGACATCCCAAAGAAAGTGTGCATTGTCACAATTACGTCCCGACCTACTGAACCTTCGGCACGGCAAAGACGGTGCTTTAGCCAGGAATGCCACGTGTAGGCGGGTTGAAGCCGCGGTCTCGGCGGCTCGAAGACGTCCGCGCGCGCCTCCGCGGCCGGTCACGGCCTGCGCGCGCAGGCTGGATTCCGCGACGTTGCCGCCCGGCCCTGGAGCGACGGGCGCTAGGCCATAGAATCCGGACTCCACGGGGGACTGGTGTATCGGTAACACGGTGGTCTCCAAAACCGCAACGCGAGGTTCGACTCCTCGGTCCCCCGCTCAGAGATTTGGCTCTGCAGAGCGCCTTTCGGCTTTGTAGAGCCAAATCGAGCTTCAGTCCCAACCCGTTCCGATCCGCATCGATCCGCGCTGGCTGAGCGGTTCGCTCCCCACCGGGCTCCAACGAGATGGATCCCTTCGCGCAGGCCGTCTTCTGTTGAGGGGCGCCGCTCGTCGGCGCTAGCGGCGAGCTGGGTATGCCGGATGCGCTCGACTGGGCAGCGGTACTCGACGCGAGCGGCCGCGCGCTCGCCGTGCGTCGCCCACATGTGGTGATCGCATGACGGTGTCGCAGGTACCGCGTCCGCGTGGGCGCGACTTGAGCGCCGCCGAGTTGGAGGGCTTTGCTCGGGCGCTGGCCTGGAGGCCCGAGTTGTGGATCGAGCACGTCCGCCACGACGAGAGCCAGCGCTCCTACGAGGAGCTGTTCGGCGACGAGCACGTAACGGCCTGGTTGATCTGCTGGATGCGCGACCACGACACGGGCTTTCACGACCACGACCTCTCCAGCGGGGCGGTCGCCGTCCTCAGCGGGGCCGTGCGCGAGGAGCGTTTGGCGATCCGACGGCCCACCCTGCAAATCGCGTCTTCCGCGCCGGCGGTAGCTTCAACTTCACCGCCGCCGACATCCATCGCGTTCGTCATGCCGGCAGTGATCCGGCCGTGACGCTGCACGTCTACTCGCCGCCTCTGCTGCACATGGGCGCCTACGAGATCGGCCCCGGCGCGTGCTCGCCCGCCATCCCATCTCCTACGAGGAGGAGTTGCGTCCGCTGGAGCCGAGCGCGGCCTCCGGCTAGCTCAGCGCACGGTGCTGGATGTCGTGGCCGCTGGCGATCAGCACGTCGCTGACCATCTCCGGGCCGAACAGCCCGTGCTCGACCACGCCCGGCACGGCGGACAGCCATACGGCCAGCCGCGCGGGATCCTCGACGGGACCCAGGCAGTCGGCGATCAGGCCGCCGTCGGGGCTCTCCCGGCCCTCGCGTAGGCGCACCGGATCGAGCGTCGCGAGCGTGCGCTCAGCGCCGAAGCGCAGCAGCTCGACCGGAATTGGGGGAGACAGGCGCTCTACGACCTTCTCGGAGGACACGATCACGACGAAGCGCCGCGCGGCCGCGGCGACGATCTTCTCGCGCGTATGAGCGCCGCCGCCGCCCTTGATCAGCCAGCCGTCGCTGGCGACCTGATCGGCGCCGTCGATCGCGATGTCGAGCTCGCCCAGCTCGCCCAGCTCGAACAGATCCAGCCCGAGCGAGCGCGCGGCCTGCTCGGTGGCCGGCGAGGTCGCGACGCAGCGCAGCCCCGTCAGCCCGCGCTCGACGAGCGCCGGCAGCAGGTGCGCGACCGTCGAGCCGGTGCCGAGACCGACGCGCATACCGCTCTCGACCAGCTCCGCCGCCGCCGTGGCCGCGACGCGCTTCTCGTTATCGGCGTCGTCGCTCAGCGACGGTTGTCGCTGCCGCCGATCCGCACCAGGGGACGCCATGGCGCGGACGTTACCGTCCCGATCGCGTCCCTGAGTTTCACGCGCTCGGGGGCCGCTGGGCCGTGCAGCAGGAAGCCCTGTCCAACCGAGCAGTCCAGCTCGCGCGCGAGCGCCAGCTGACGGTTAGTCTCGATGCCGACCGCGACGGCTGTCAGACCGGCCTCCTTGGCGAGCGCGATCGTGGCGGCGAACATCGCGCGTCGTCCTTTGTCGCGGTCGAAGCTCCCGATCAGCATCCGGTCGAGCTTGACGACATCGAGCGGCATGTTCTGGGGCAGGCCGAGGGAGAACTGGCCGGAGCCGAATTTGTCGAGCGCGATCGAGACGCCGAGGCGCTTGACGTCCCGCAGTGCCTCGCGCGCCCGCTCGGGGTCGCGTACGACGGCGTCCTCGCTGACCTCGATGCACAACGCCCGCCCGGGCAGGCGGCAGTAGGCCAGCTCCTCGCGCACCCGCTCGGCTAGGTCCAGCTCGGTCAGCTCGCGCGCCGAGATGTTGACCGAGATCGGCACCACGATGCCCGCGCGGCGCCAGGCCTCGGCCTGCAGGCAGGCCGTGTGCAGCACCCACTTGCCGATCTGCACGATCAGCTCGCTGTCCTCCGCCGGCGGCAGGAAGGTCGAGGGCAGCAGTTCGCTGTTCTCGGCGTCGCCACCTTGTGGACGCCAGCGCACCAGTGCCTCGACTCCGACCGGGAGACCTCCGGCGAGCGGCAGGATCGGCTGGTAGGCGAGCACCAGCTCATGACGGGGCAACGCGTCGCGCAGCGCGCCCTCGATCTGGACGTTGCTCGATAGCTCGGCACGGAAGCTCTCGTCGAACAGCTCCAAGCGCCGGCCGCCTGCGCCCTTGGCCTTGTACATCGCCAGATCGGCCTCGCGCAGCATCGTCTCGGGGTCGGCGTGCGTGTCTCGCGCTACGGCGACGCCCACGCTGGCCAGCATCGCGACTTCGGCCGTGCCGAGCGGGAAGGGTCGTTCGAGCGCGTCGAGTACGCGGCCCGCAAGCGCCATCGCCTCGCCCTCGCTTTCGATGTCCTCAGCCAGCACGACGAACTCGTCGCCGCCGAGTCGGGCGACCGTGTCGCTGTCGCGCATCAACTCGGCTAGCCGTTCGGAGACCATCACGAGCAGCCGGTCGCCGGCCTCGTGGCCGAGGTTGTCGTTGACGGCCTTGAACTTGTCGAGGTCGATGAACAACATCGCGAGCACGCCGCCACCGCGGTGCAGGCGTGCCAGCGCCTGGCGGGCGCGGTCCATCAACAGCGAGCGGTTGGGCAGGTTCGTCAGCGGATCGTGCAGGGCCTGGCGCTCGAGCCACATGCGGTCGGTCACGTCCTTGGCAGCCGCATACCAGGTGTCGCCGTCACGGCGGGCGCTCCACAGCAGCCAGTGCCAGGAGCCGTCGCGGTGGCGATAGCGCGTCGTGAAGTTCTCGACTTCGGTCGGGTGGCCCTGGCCGGCGAGGATCGGCGTGAGCGCCTGCTCCTTGTCGTCGGGGTGCACGAAGTCCTCGATCGGACGCGACTGCAGCTCCTCGCGAGTCCAGCCCAGCAGGTGCTCCCAGGCGGGGTTCAGCAGCGTGAAGCGGCCGTCGAGCGAGATCGTCGCCAGCAGGTCGCTGGTCATCTCGAACAGCTTCGCCACGCTCGCCTCGTTCACGGGCGCGAGCGCCGATGACGGGATCGTCTGGTTGGGGAGGATGCTGTCGTTCTCGGCCATCGCTGCCAGACAAGTCGACGGTGGCATTTGGATCCTCGCCCTCAGCAGCTCCGCTTGGACGTATTGACTACGGAAATGCCGGTGTTTCCGGGCTTCTGGCCGTCAGGAGGCGGTGCCGAGATGGACGGGCTCGGCGCTCACCCTAGGGTCCGTCGTCTCGGCGGCGCCCGTACCTCGTAGATAGCGCCACACCGACAGCAGCATCATGATCGTCATGATCACGGCGCTCGACGCGCACCACTCGCAGATCGCGTGGATCGAGAACAGCTCGCGGTAGGTGAGGTAGGCGCTGAAGCCGAACCCCATCAGCGTGAAGGCGGCGGTGGCGAAGCGCGTCGTGTCGGTTTCGCGCACGAGCAGGCTGGCGAGGATCGTGACGTAGCCGATCAGGCCCATCAGCGCGACCGGCACGCCCGCGAGCTTCGAGTAGACCGACGTCTGCACCTTGAAGCAGCTCGTCGACGTGCACACGGGGCGGAGTTCCGCGTAGTGAATGTACGTCAGGTAGCTCGCGACGCCGAGACCGATCACGCACAGTACGGTGATCGTGAGCCTGAGCTTGCGGGCGCTCATCGGACTTGTCCTAGATCAGTTTTTCGATCGTCGGTTCGAAAGCCGAGGCGTCCGTCAGCGAGCCAGGTTCGAACTTCTGCATCGCCCCGCCGGTGTGGCCGATCAGGAACGACGGCGTGCCCGTGAAGCCCTGCTGGTTCGCGAGCTGGGCGTCTTCCTGGACCTGGTTCGCGAGGCCCCCTTCCTGCCGGTCGGTGTTCCACGTGCCGACGTTCAGTCCGCTCACCTGGGCTGCCAGGTTGTGCAGATATTCTTCGGTCACGTAGCCCGAGTCCTCTTCGCCCTGCTCGTGGTAGAAGAGCTCGACGTAGTCCCACATCTTGTTCTGCTTGCCAGCGGCTAGCGCCGCGACCTGCTGGTCCCGGAAGACTTCGGGTTCACGCGTGGCCGTCTCGAGCGAGCGGTATTCGAGTCGCAGCTTGCCGGTGCGGACGTACTTCTGGATCAACGTCGGCAGCGCCTTGATCGTGAATTCGCGACAGAAGGGGCACTCCAGGTCGCCGAAGTAGGCCATCGTCACAGGCGCCGTTTCCTTGCCCAGGATGTTGCCCTTCTGATCGATCCCGCCGATCAGTTTGCTGACGGCGGACTGCTGCTGAACCGATTCCTTGGAGTGCGCGTTGCCGGTCGCGTGGTTGGTCTTCGAGCCTCCGCCCGTGGCGATGAGGATCACGACGATCGCGACGATCACGACCCCCACGACAGCGCCGAGCTGAGTCATGCGGGCACGCCTCGCCGCGCCGGCCGCGTGGGCTTCCTCGGCTGCTTTGCGTTCCGTGCGCGCCTGCTCGCGGCGCTCCTTGCGGGTCAGGTCCTGTTCGTCGTCGTTGGCTGGGGTCATGCGTAGAACTCTTACAGATTTCGTCTCAAGGGCACGTAAGTGCCGATAGGCGAGATGATGCCTGCTCCGCCCCTGTAGCTCAACTGGATAGAGCGCCGGCCTTCTAAGCCGGGGGTTGCTGGTTCGAGTCCAGCCGGGGGCATCGCCGTCTGTCGCCGTGCCGTGTCAAGCTGCGAGCAGCGATGTCCTCGATCGTCTTCTTCTACGACCTCGGCTCGCCGTACGCCTATCTGAGCGCCGAGCGACTGCCGCGGATCCTCCCGGGCAGCGTCCGCTGGCAGCCGGTCCTGCTTGGTGGCATCTTCGCGCTCACGGGCCGCGGGTCATGGGCCATGGGCGAGCCCGCCGAGCGCGAGCAGGGCATCGCCGAGATCGAACGGCGAGCGCGAGCGTACGACCTGCCGCCGCTGCGCTGGCCCGAACCTTGGCCGAGCGACTACCTCGGCGCGATGCGCGCCGCGACCTATGCCTACGACGTGGGCCTCGGGCACGAGTTCACGATGCACGCCTTCCACGAGGCGTTCCAGCGCGGCCAGGACCTGGCTCTCGCCGAGACCGTGCTGCGGGTCGGTGCCGAGGTCGGCATGTCCGAAAGCGATCTCGAAGCGGCACTCGCCGATCCAGCCGTCAAGCGGGCGCTGCGTGACGCGACGGATGCGGCGCATGTGGCTGGCGTCATGGGCGTCCCGAGCGTCGTCGTCGAGGGCGAGGTCTTCTGGGGCGACGATCGTCTCGAGGACGCCGCTCGCGTGGCCGGCGTCTCCCACTGAACTCTCAGCTTCGGCTCACGAGGCTCCAACGGCGCCCGACGAGCATGGTCGCGAAGGTCGGGGAGCCCTCCTCGGGTACCTCGACAAGTCCGACACGAGGAGTCAGTGATGAAGAGCAGAAAGCCGATCGCCGTAACGTTCGCGGCCTGCCTGATCGCCGCCGGTGCGACGGCGGGCATCGCGCAGAGCGCGACGGGCAAAAAGCATCAGACTCGCAAGAGCACCGAGTCGGGCGCGCTGGCTGGTAAGGCAGGTATGCCCCCCGGCGGTGGGCCGATGGGCCCCGGAGGGCCGGGTGGCGCCGGTGCGCCTGGGTCGGTCCACTCGGTCTCGGTCGTGCTGAACAAGGCAGGCACGGCCTACATCAGCCAGACGACCGATAGCGGCACGGTCAAGAGCGTCGACCCGAGCGCCGGCACGATCACGATCACCGAGGGCACCAGCTCGGTGACCTACGGTACGCCGACGCTGACGATCCCCTCGGGCGCGACCGTAACCTTGGACGGCAAGACGAGCTCGCTCAGCAGTCTCGTGGAAGGCGATCACGTAAACGTCTCTTCCTCCTCGGAAGGCACGACCGTGATGGCCGCCGACTCTTCCTTCAAGCCCACGCACGGCGACCCTCCTCCGGGCGGCGCCGCGCCGAGCCAGGAGGGATCTTCGA
>DASXER010000030.1:0-30660 GCA_036490015.1 Solirubrobacteraceae bacterium
CAAGCGGCGACCGGCGGGGCCGAGGCCTTCGTCGAAGCGGCTGCAGAGCGTTTGGGTCCGCTCGCGCTCCTCGGGCGTGGCGCCGAGCAGCTTCAGCTCCGGCTCCAAGCGATCGTCGACCCAGGCGATGATGTCGGCCGAATCGCCGATCGCGCCCTGCGGCGTGACCAGCACCGGCACCGTCAGGCCGCCGCCGGCTCGACGCGCGTAGAGGCGGTGCAGCGCCTGCACGTGGGGCTCCTCGACGTAGGCGAGCCGCGCATGGTCGAGCGCCCAGCGAGCCTTCTCGCAGTAGTGGCTGATGGGGATCGTGATCAGACGCAGCACGCCAGGGTTGAGTATGGACCCTTTGCTAGGGTCGCGGCTGATGGCAGACGAGGCCGATTCGACCGGGGTGTCGAGGAGCCTGCGGCCGACGCGCGAGCGCCCGGTGGCGGTGCCACCGCTGCAGCCGGCCTTCGAGGAGTGGGAGATCCAGCTGCACGGCCGACGCGTGATCTACCGCGTCGCCGGCTCGGGGCCGCCGGTGGTGCTGATCCACGGAATGCTCAACTCCTCGATCCACTGGCGCACCGTCGCGCGGCGGCTGGCCGAGCGCTACACGGTGATCGCCCCCGACCTGATCGGCCACGGCGACTCCGCCGCGCCCCGCGGCGACTACTCACTCGGCGCCCATGCCGCCAGCATCCGCGACCTACTGGCCGCGATCGGGGTCGAGCAGGCGACGATCGTCGGGCACTCCCTCGGGGGCGGCGTGGCGATGCAGTTCTTCTACCAATTCCCCCAGCGCGTGGAGCGGCTGGCGCTGATCTCCAGCGGCGGGCTCGGGCGCGAGGTCGGACCGATGCTGCGCAGCGCCGCGCTGCCCGGCGTCAGTGGACTGCTTTCGCTGACGATCCACCCGCGCGTGCTCGGCGCGCTGTGGGGCACCGGTGCTCGGATGCGCGAGCGCGGCATCGGCGCCGGCGAGTATGTGCAGGCGATCGCGCGCGCCCTGCGCCCGTTGCAGAACGCCGACGCCCGGCAGGCCTTCCTGCACACGCTGCGCGCCGTGATCGACTTTCGCGGTCAGCGCGTCAGCGCGACCGACCGCCTCTACCTGCTGGAGTCGGTGCCGACCCTGATCGTGTGGGGCGAGCGCGACCACACGATCCCGCTCGAGCACGGGCGCAGCGCGCACGAAGCGATCCCGGGCAGCCATTTCCGCACGCTCGCGAAGGCGGCCCACTTCCCCCACCTCGACGACCCCGACGGGGTTGCCGAGGCGCTGCTGGAGTTCATCGCCGCCACCGAGCCGGCGCCGATCGAGGACGCGCGCTGGGGCAACGTGCTCGCGCGCCGCTCGCCGCGCTCGCGCCGACACGACAAAGCAGCGGCCTAGGAGCCGGTGGGCGCGACCCGCCACGCGGGCGGATACGGCAGCGGGCGCAGCGTCTGCTCCAGCTGCGAGCGCAGGTGCTCGAAGGCCGGCGGCAACGACAGGCGCTCGCCGAGGTGGGCTTCGTCCTCATCGACGGCGAAGCCGGGGCCGATCGTGGCGATCTCGAACAGCACGCCGCTCGGCTCGTGGAAGTAGACAGATTTGAAGTAGAAGCGATCGATCACCGGCGTCGGGCGCGCGCCGGATGACGCGACCCGCTCGCGCCAGGACTCGATCTCCTCGATGCGCGCGGCGAAGGCGACGTGGTGGACCGTGCCGGCGCCCTGACGGCGGTTGATCTCAGGCGGGGCCGGATCGTACGCGTACACGCTGCCGCGCTCGGCACCACGAACCTCCCAGTTCTCGCCCCCACCGCGGCGTTGGAAGCCGAGCGTCTCGGCGAGCAGGCGCTCGCTGCGCAGCGGATCGTTGCTGTAGGCACGCACCCCGTCGAAGCCCCGCAGCGCGTGCTCTGACGGGATCTCAGGGCTCTGAGCGCTGAGCGGCTCGTCGGCGACGGCGCTCACGACCAGCTCGTGTTCGAGCCCCTCGGGGTCGACGAGCAGCAGGCTGCCGTCGGTCAGGTCGACTTCGGCGCCGGCGCCGCGCAGGCGCTCCAACCAGAAGTTCAGCGAGTCCTTCGAGGCGACGCGCCAGACGATGCGGTGGATCATGCCCGCGCCCGCCACACCCCGAGCCGCGCCCGGGTACTCGAAAAACGTCAGGTCCATGCCGGGCGAGCCGTGCTCGTCGCCGTAGAACAGGTGGTAGACGGCAGGTTCGTCCTGGTTGACGGTCTTCTTGACCATGCGCAGGCCGAGCACACCGGCGTAGAACTCGACGTTCCCGGCGGCGTCCCCGGTTATCGCGCTGATGTGGTGGATTCCCTCCAACTGCATGTCCGGTCGGCGCACAGGCTAGCGAAGGGGTCTCGTGCGATCATCGCCCACGTGAGAGATGGGGCCCTGATCCCACATTTCGGGCGGGCGCGGCGCGACACGGGCGTGGCGGTGCTCGAGGGCTTCCACCCGCTAAAGCACGCGCTGCGCTTCGGCGCCGAGCTGGAGCTGATCGTGACGCGCGACCGCGACGGCCTGGAGCGCCTCACGCGGCGGCTAGCTCCCGACGTGCGCGAGCAGATGCTCCAGGACGTGCGCGAGGTGCCCGACGACGTCTTCCAGCGGCTCGCGCCGATCCCGCCGGCCACCGGGGTGATGTCGCTCGCGCGGCGCCCCACGGTGGACGTGGACGCGACGCTAGCCGCACCGGCGCCCACGCCGATCGTGCTGCTCGAGAACCCGCGCGACCTCGGCAACATGGGCGCCTGCGTACGTGTGGCGGCGGCCGCTGACGCGGCCGGGGTGCTCGTCCTCGACGGCAGCCACGATCCCTGGCACCCCGACGCGCTGCGCGGCGCGGCCGGCCTTCACTTCGCCCTGGCCGTGGCCGACGTCGAGGGTGGACTGGCGCAGCTGGCCGACACCGATCGACCGCTGCTCGCGCTCGACCCCGACGGCGAGGAGCTCGACCCGCGCGCGCTCGACCCGCGCGCGGTGCTCGCTTTCGGCACCGAGCGCGACGGGCTCGGCGACGAGCTGCTGGCGCGCGCGGACGGGCGCGTTCGCATCCCGATGCGCGACGGCGTGTCGAGCCTCAACCTCGCGACCTCGGTGGCCGCGACGCTGTTCGCCTGGCGACTGGCCTAGATCGCCAGCTACTAGCTCGCGGCTACCCGGCGTGCACGCCGTCGAGCAGGCGCCAGTTGCCGCGCAGCGCCTCCTCGGCGCGGGCCAGCATCGCCTCTTCCTCGGCGCGCGGGTCCTCGCTGCGCGCGAGCAGCTCGACGATCAGCGCGCGTGCCGCGGCCGCGTGCTCGTGGTCGAGCTCCGCGTGCAGGCGGAAGTACTCGCTCGCGGGCCCCTCTTCGACCTGCTTGTAGTGCTGCTCCAAACCGACGAGCTTGGTCGCCGAGATGTCGGGCTGGCCGGCCTCGATCGCGTACAGCACCGCGAGGTGCTCGAGCAGCGTCTCGCCAGCGGTCCAGGCGCGCACACAGCCGCGCGTCTCGACGCCTGCGCCCTCTGGCTCGAAGTAGGCCGGGTCGGTGCCGCAGGCGGCCGCGAAGTCATCCCACAGCGCGACGTGCGCGGCCTCCTCGGCGGCGTGCCGTTCGAGGCCGGCGCGCTGGGAGCCGTCCACGGCCACGGCCGCGGCGGCGCGTGAGGCGTCCGCGAGCGCGACGACGGCGTGGCGGTATTGGCCCGCGTAGTCCGCTAGCTCGGCTGTGTTCAGCTCGCCGGCGCTCCAGCGCACGTAGAACGGGTGCTCTAGGACATTGATCGCGGCGCGGGTGGCATCGAGGCGGTCGAGGACGTCCATGGCGGCGTGTTCCCTTCTGTGTCGAAGTCCGGGCGGCGGCAGGAGATCCGGCCCTGGAGAGAGAAATCTACGGGGACAGCGGGACCGATCCCCGCACGAGGGCGTCCGGGCCCTGTGCGAGTGTCGTTTCCGGGAGGAAGCTGAACAGCTCCATGGGGTGAATCGATGACCGTCATCCTCGTTTCGGGGTCCGCTCTGGTCGTTCTCGTGGCGACCTTCGCACTAGCGCTCGGCCGCGCCGCGGCGAGGGCGGACGAAGATCTCGACGGCTATCTACGCGAGCTTGGCGGTGCCACCGCTGGCGGCGCGGACACCGTGCGTTGGCTGCGCGGTGAGGGCTACGCCGGGTTGGCGGCGGCCCAGTCGGCGATCTCGCGTGAGCCGTCGATCACGGTGCCGTCGTCGAGCACGAGCGTCGGCACCCAGCGGTTGCCGGTCAGCTTGGCGACCTCGCGCCGCCCGGACGTCTGGTTGAGGAACCCGGGCAGCACACCCAGGCCGTAGGTCTTGACGACCTCGGGGTCGTGACCGGCGTCCTCGAGCGCGTGGAAGGCGTTCGCGCAAGGATGTCCGCCGGGACGGGGAGTTGGAAACGTGCCCCAGCAGATGTAGAGCTTCATGAAACGGTCAGCGTGCCTTCCATGCCCGCCTGACGGTGCCCGGGCACCGAGCAGTAGAAGGTGTATTTACCGGGTTTCAGAGTGAGTGTCAGCGTCTTGGAGCCGCCGACGAAGCTCGGCGTGGCGCCCAGCACCTTCGTGCCTTCGGCGACCGTGACGTTGTGTTCTACGGGCGACATGTTCGTCATTTCGATCGTCACCTTGCCGGCCTTGGCCGTGAGCGTCTTCGTGTTGTAGCTCAGTTCTCCACCCGGGGCCGCGGCGAGCTTCAGCGCGCTTCCGCCGCTGCTCTTGGCCGCGGGCGAGGATGCCGGCGGGGGCGTCCCGGTCGTGGCGGTGGCTTCGCCGGTGCTCGTCGACGAAGTCGAGGGGGACGGGCTTTCTTCGCTGCTGCTCGCAGGCGCCGGTTCAGCTCCGACGGGCGGGCCTTCGACGGGCGTTTCCGCGCCGCTCGATGTCGTCTGCGTCGACACGGCGGCGGCCTTGGCGGAGCCGGCGCTGTCGCCGCCCGAGGTGACCACGGCCATCGAGGCCGCCACCACGACCAGCACGGCGCTGATCGCGATCACGACGCGCTGCTGGCCGATCGTCGAGGGGAAGTTCGGCTGGCGCATACCGACAGCCATCGAGATGAACAACGCCCAAACCACGAGCAAGCCGCCCGCGATGTAGAAGGGGACCTTGCTCTTCTCGGCCCCAAGGATGGGCGCCAGGTGCAGGGCAGCCGTGTGCATTGGGCCGCGAGACTAGCCGATGAGGCCCCGGCGATGCCTTGCCGCCACCCTCGACGGCCCGCGCGAAGCCGTCAGTCGACCGTGCTGGCCTCGGTCAGCTGGGCCTGCTGCTCGCCCGGCTCGAGGCCGGGCTCGGAGCGCGCGGCGCGCAGCTCGTAGTCGCGGCGACGGGCGAGATCGGCGCCCGCGAGCACGCGATCGGCCTTCATCGCGCGGGCCATGCCCTCCGACAGCGAGCGCGGCAGCATCACGCCGAGCGCGCTCGTGCGCTTGGCCGACTTCGGCACCCACACGTCGACGACACGGTTCTGCAGCGCGTCGACGATCGCCTCGGCGACGTCGGTCGGCTCTAGGTTGGTCATGCCGCGCGCGTGGCCGAGGCCCGAGCCCAGTTCGGTGTTGACGACGAACGGCATCACGTAGCTGAGGTCGATGTGCGCGCCCATCAGCCGCAGCTCGCCGCGCACCGCCTCGGTCAGGCCGACGACCGCGTGCTTGGTGGCGGAGTAGGTCGCGCCGCCGGGCGCGCCGAACTTGCCGGCCTGCGAGGAGATGTTGACGATATGCCCGCGATCGCGCGGGATCATGCGGCTGAGCGCGAGCTTCATGCCGAAGATCACGCCGCGCAGGTTGATGTCGATCATGCGCTGTGCGGTCAGGTCGTCCTCGTCGATGAAGCGGCCGATCTGCATGATGCCGGCGTTGTTGACCAACACGTCGATCGGACCGAAGCGTTGTTCGACGCCGTCGAGGAATCCCGCGAAGGAGTCGCGGTTGGTGACGTCCAGCTGCAGCGCGACGGCGCTCGGACCGAGCTCGGAGGCGGTCTGCACGGCGGCCTCGTGGTCGACGTCGCCGATCGCGACCTTCATCCCCTGGGCCAGCAGGGCGCTGGCAGTGGCCCGACCGATCCCGCGCGCGGCGCCAGTGATGGCTGCGACATCTCCGGCGAGGATGCGGGGTTGCTTGGCCATTGGGTTCTCCTCCTCCTGGGGTGATTGGCAAGTGCAAAGCTAGCGTGCGAGGGCTCGGAGCGCGCGATTCCTGGGTAGTAGCCTGTCGAGATGCCGTTCTTCAAGCACGAGGGGCAGCGACTCGCCTACACCGAGTACGGCGGCGGACCGGCGGCAGTCGCGCCCGGCGGCGGTCGCGGACGGACCGCCAAGAGCGCGCCCGCGCGAGGCCGGCCGTTGATCCTGCTGCACGGGCTGCTGCTCTCACAGGAGATGCACCGTCCGCTGGCCGAAGACCTGGCGGCACGCGGCAACCGCGTGATCACGCTCGACCTGCTCGGCCACGGCCGCTCGGACCGCCCGCGTGACATGTGGCGCTATTCGATGGGCACCTACGGCAAGCAGGTCGTGGCGCTGATGGATCACCTGGAGATCGACGAAGCGGTCGTGATGGGCACTTCGCTGGGCGCCAACGCCGCGCTCGAGGTGGCCGCCGGCGCACCCGAGCGACTGCGCGGGCTCGTGATCGAGATGCCGGTGCTCGACAACGGCCTGCTCGGCAGCGCGCTGGCGTTCACGCCGCTGCTCGTGGCGCTGACGTTCGGCGAGCCGGTGATGAAGCTCGTGGCTCGCGCGGCGCGCGCCGTGCCACGCGGCGCCCTGCCGCACCTGGCGAACGTCGGCCTCGACACGATCCGTCAGGAGCCGGGCCCGGGTGGCGCACTCCTTCAGGGGCTGTTCTTCGGTCGCATCGCGCCGCCACGCAGCGAGCGCCGTACGTTCACGGCCCCCACGCTCGTGCTCGGCCACCACCGCGACCCGGTGCACCCCTTCTCCGACGCTGGCATGTTGGCGAAAGAGATGCCCAACGCGCGCTTGAGCGAAGCGAACTCGCTGATCGAGCTACGGGTGCGGCCCGAGCGCCTCACGAACGAGATCGCTTCGTTCCTGGACGAGGTCTGGACCGCGAAGCGGCGCACGGCGCGCACCACCAGCAGGAACAGCAAAGCGCCAGCGGCCACCAAACGCACCGCCAAAGCGACTCGCTCCTAGCCAGCTAGCCCTTCTTCGTCGGCGCGAAGAGTTCTACTTCGTTGACGCTGACGTGCCCGGGCGCGGCGGCGGTGCCGAGCGACTTCGCGCCGGCCTTCGTGATCCACAGCACCAGGAAGTCGAAGCCCTTCTTCGGGTGCTGCAGCTTGATCAGCGTGTGGTGCTTCTTGATCACCAACTGCTTGCTGTCCTTGATCCAGGCCGGGTCTTCGAGCTTGGTCGGCGGTTCTTCGCCCTGCACGCGGGCCGCGTAGACCTGGACGGTCATACCCGGGCTCGCGGTCACGAGCTCCAGCGAGCCGAGCTTCTGCGCGCTCTTGAGGTTCAGCAGCAGGCCGGCGGCGAGCGGGTCTGTCGCTTCCGGATCCAGCTGCGCGGTCCAGGCGGTCGAGGTGTCGCCGTCGATCGCGAGGCTGGGATCGCCGAACTGGGTTTCGGGGTATTCGTCGGGGTTGTACGTGCTGGACGCGTCGGTGTCGAGCAGCAGCGGCGTCGGTTTCGGTTTGCTGCCCGTGCCACCGGTGCTTTCGCTGGCGCCTTCTTCTTTGCCGCTCGTTTCCGACGAGCCTCCCGTTTCTGACGAGTCACTCGATTCTTCGCTGCCGGACGTCGTCGTCGAGCTGGTCGTCGGCGTCTGCGCGGTGAGCGGGATTTTCGGCGGCGCCACGGGCGTCGTCGGCACGACCGGCGGCGTGACGGTCGTCTGCGGCACAGTCGAGGCGGGCGGCGGCGTCTGCGCGACGGTGGCGGTCACGACCTTGCGCGCGGGCGAGTGTTTGCTGAGCGCGGCGTAGCCGGCCGCGGCGGCGCCGAGCACTAGCGCGGCCGTCACGAGCAGCACGAGTGCCGCGGGACGCCAGCCCGTGCCGGGAGCACCGGCGGGCGCACCCGCACCGCACTCTAGGCACCAGTCCTGTGCGGGCGCCAGGGCAGCCGAGCACTTCGGACAGCTCGCGGCGCCAGCCGGCGCGGGCGCAGGGGCACCAGCGGACGGCCCGACACCCGTGGGCCCACCACCCGGCGATGCGCCGGCGGAAGCCTCGGCGGGCTGCTGCTGCTCAGCAGGCGCGGGGGTGTCGATCAAGAGCGACGCCACGAAGTCGAATTCTACCCGTCTACCGCGCGGGCATTCGCCACCTGGCCCACTCAGCGAGGTCGCGGCGGTCCGCCGGGCACGATGTCGCGTCCGGTCGGCGCCAGCCGCTCGTCCAGCTCGAGCTGCCAGTAGTAGCGCGTGAAGGTGCTGCCCGCCACCAGATCGCCGACGTGCGGCGCGACCTCTTCGCTGGCCGCCATACGCACGATCAGCTCGGGATACGACCGCCCCGGTAGGGCACCGAACACGGGTGCGGGGAAGGCGCCGCCGAAGCGCGTGTTCACATCCGTGATGCCGAGCCCGATGTCGGGGTCGCGGAACACCTGGATCGTCGCTGGCCCTGCCACCGCGAACTCCTCCATCAGCCGCCGCGCCAGCTCGATCAGCTCCTCGTCGCGCACGACCTGACCCTTGATCGACTCGCCGCCGCGCGATTCGAGCATCGTGCGCGGGATCGCGTTCAGGCAGCGCCCGCGCCAGTCGCCGAGGCAGTCGATCGACATCTCGGGCCCGTTCATGCAGCGCTGGATCATCGTCGGCTCCTTGACGTATCCGGCAAAGAACCGGGCCTCCTCGGGCGTCTCGGCGCGGTGGATCGAGCGCGCGCCCGAGCCGCGACGGGGCTTGACGACGACCGGGTATTCGAGCGCGTCCCAATCGGCGTCCTCGGGCAGCACGGTCGGCGGCGAGGGCAGCCCGCTGCGCCCCAGCAGCAGGTGCGTCTCGTACTTGTCGAACGTCGCGCGCGCCACATCGCTGGACGGCACGAGCGCGGGCAGCACACCCTGCTCACGCGCCACGGCGAGCACCTCGATGTCGAGGTCGGTCAGCGGCAACACGGCGCCGACTCCGTGCCGCTCGCACAAACGCGCCAGCGCAGGCACGTAGCCCTCGTCGGCGATCAGCGGCACCGCCTCGCGCACGTGCGCGGCGTACTGGGCCGGCGCGAGCGGCGAGGGGTCGGCCGCGACGGTCGTGGTCAGCGCGGCGAAGCAGGACACGATGTCGTAGCGCTTGCCGACGCCGGTCAGGAGGATCGCCGGACGGTCTTCGCCGCCGCTCACAGCTCGCCCTCCCAGCCGCCGGAGGCTCCCTTGTAGATGCCGTGCCCGCCGAACACGCTGCCCAGCGTACGCGCAAGGATGCGCAGGTCGAGCGCCAGCGAGCGGTGTTCGATGTAGTGCAGGTCCAGCTCGATGCGCTCGCCCCAGGGCAGCGAGGCGCGGCCGTTGACCTGCGCCCAGCCGGTGATCCCGGGCTTGACCTCCAGCCGCCGCCGTTGACGCTCGGTGTATTGCGCGACCTGCGCCTCGATCGTCGGGCGCGGCCCGATCAGCGACATCTCGCCGCGCAGCACGTTGACGAGATTCGGCAGCTCGTCGAAAGACGTGCGCCTGAGCAGCGCGCCCACGCGCGTGATGCGAGCGTCGCCGGCATCGATCCGCAGCCCGGCGCCGACGTGCTCGGCCCCGTCGACCATCGTGCGCAGTTTGAGCATCTCAAAGCTAGACCCGCGCAGGCCCACGCGGCGCTGGCGGTAGATCACCGGCCCGCGCGACTCGACGCGCACGGCCACGATCGCCGCCAGCAGCACGGGCGAGCTGAGCGCGAGCCCGAACAACGAGCCCGCCACGTCGAACGCGCGGCGCATCACCGCGTGCCCTCCGCCACGTCCCAGGAGGCCTCGGTGCCGTGGCGCAGCCAGTCCCACAGTCCGAGCGCGGGCGAGGCGGTCGTGAGCACGTAGTAGCGCGCGATCAGCAGCACTCGCAGACGCAGCACGCCACCGAGCCCGGCCGCGACGAGCAGCGCCCACTGCAGCACCAGAGTCACGACATAGACGGCACCCGCCCCGCCCGCCACCAGCGCGATGTTCGCCCCCAGCGCGAGCAGGTGCAAGCCCGGGCTCGTGTAGCGCAGCAGGCGATGGGAGAAGACCATCAGCGCGTAGCCGGGCGTGTAGCCGCGCGGCGAGAGCATCCCGCCGCGCACGAGGATCGGCCACGTGTGGCTCATCATGCGCCGCTTGCGCGCGAACTCTCCCGCGATGCTCGGCACCATCTTCTCGCTCGCGCGCGCCTCGGGCACGTAGACCGCGCGCCACCCGCGCTTGACCATGTTGAAGGGCAGCGACAGGTCGTGGCCCATGATCGGATCGACGACGAGATACGAATCCCGGCGCGTGGCGTAGATCGCGCCGTTGCCCGCCGTCACGGAGCTGAGCCGCGACTCCAGCGTGCGCACGCGCATCTCATAGCGCCAGTAGAGGCCCTCCTGGCTGTCGCCGGCGCCGGCTTGCACGAAGCGCACCTGCCCGCAGGCGTAGCCGACGGCGGGGTCCTCGAACGCGGCCACGAGCAGCCGCGCGGCGTCGGGCTCCCAGCTCGCGTTGGCGTCGGAGAAGGCGAGCAGCTCGCCGCGTGCGCGCTCGACGGCGGCGTCCTGGGCGCGGATCTTCCCGCCCCGCGGCAGCTCGAGCACTAGGTCGGCGCCGGCCTCGCGGGCGCGCGCGGCGGTCGCGTCGGTGCATCCGTCGCAGGCGACGATCAGCTCCAGGTCCTCGCGCGGATAGTCGAGCGCGAGCGCGTCGGCGACCTTGTCGGCTATGACGGTCTCCTCGTTGTGGCCGGCGATGATCAGGGACAGCTTCGGCAGCTCGCTTTTCTCTCTTTTAATTTCGATGTTCCTCGAGAGCGGGCGCAGCGCTGCGAACGCGGCCAGCGCGAACGCGTAGCCGAGCTGCGTCCAGACGAGCAGCGCGCAGCAGATCCAGAAGCAGATCGCGAGAGCGAGCACCGGCTGGATTGTGGCGGACGACCCCGGGGTAGACTCGATTCACCATGAGCTACACGATCAAGAACCTGCGCGACACGAAGGACAGCGCCCCCGAGTTCGGACTGTCGGAGGTGGGCGAGGCCCACTTTCCGCGCGAGGAGCTGGGGGCGGAGACGACGGGCCTCGCCTACCACGTCATGAACCCCAACACCCGCCAGGGCTTCGGCCACCGCCACGAGCAGGCCGAGGAGGTCTACGTGGTGCTCGCGGGGAGCGGCAGCATCCGCCTCGACGACGAGATCCGCGAGATCGCCGAGCTGGACGCTATCCGCGTGGAGCCAAAGGTGGCAAGGGGCTTCGAGTCGGGCCCAGAGGGCCTCTCGCTGCTCGTCTTCGGTCCCCGCCACGCGGGCGACGGCGAGCTGCTCAAAGACTTCTGGTCGGACTAGAGCGAGCGGTAGAGGGCGAGCGTCCGCTCGGCGATCCGCGCCCAGGACCACTCGCCCTCTTCGAGCGACAGCGCCGCGGCGGCCATCGCCTCACGACGGGTCGGGTCCGACAGCAGCCGTGAGATCGCCTCGCGCAGCGCGCCCGCGTCGCCGGACGGGAACAGCTCGACAGCACCGGTCGACGCCAGCTCGGGAAAGCCGCCGACGTCGCTCAGCACGACCGGCAGCCCAGCCCCGAGCGCGGTGAACACGGCCCCGGACTGCTCGATCTCGCGGTAGGGGGCGACGAGCATCGTGGCGTGCCGCATCAACGCGTGCATCTCGCCGTCGCCGACGAAGCGCGGCAGGAAGCGAACGCCAGCCGGCGCGTCGAGCCGGGCGATGTCGACGCCGCGCGGCATCCCGACGACCCAAAGCTCGGCGTCCGTGATCCCCCGCCAAGCCTCCATCAAAAGGTCGAGCCCCTTGTAGGGCCGCAGCAAGCCGAAGAACAGCACCACGGGCCGCTTCGTAGCTGGCAGCGGAAGCGGCGCCTCGGACTGACCTTCCCAAGGACGAAGAGGCCCATGCGGGATCACATGAACCCGCTCAGCAGCAATCTCCAACTCGTCCACCAGGCGTCGGCGACTGTGCTCGCTATGGGCGACAACGGCATCGACCCGCCCGTAGAGCTTTCGTTGAGCGGAGCGACGAGCACCCGACCCTTCCCGTGGGAGCACGTCGTGGGCGGTCAAAACGAGCGGACGACCCGAGGGCAACAGATGGAGATCGAGCTGTTGCACGGCAAGCCACTGGAAATGCACGACGTCAGCGGAAGCGGCAACGCGGCGATAGGCCAACATGTCCGGAACGTGCTCGAAAGCCTTGGCCAATCGCCGCACGCGCGGGTTCCGAAGGCGAGAAGAACGCCTGTAGAACGGCTCCTCGAATCGGTAGTCGGGCACCGGAGCCGGCGAGCCGTATGCGAACCGCGAGGTGTAGAGCGTAACCAAGGCCCCGCCGCCTGGAAGCGCACGACTACCGAGCGCGTGGCTGAGCGCCGCGTCATACGGCAGGGTGAAAGCCGAGGGGTCGACAACGTGAACACGCAACAGAGCGCGCACAATATGCACGCATGAGCGACGAACGAGTCGAGATCACCTTCTGCGTGGTCAACACCTCCCAGCGAGAACTGCTCCTGCGGGGCCTCGACGCGATCCAGGCAGAGCGCGAGGCCCTGGCGTTCTCCAGCGAGGTGCTGGTGCTCGACAACGGCTCGCGCGACGGCTCGGCGGAGGCGGCCCGGGTTCACCCGGCTGTCGACGATGTGATCGCGCTCGACGAACGCCGCGGCAAGGGCCTCAACGACTCGGAGCTGCTGAGACGCGCGAAGGGCCGCTACGCGCTGCTCCTGAACGAGGACTCCGAGCTGTTGGAGGGCGCTACGGTCGCGCTCTGGATCGCGCTGCAGCAGCGCCCGCAAATGGCCTGCGCGGGGGCACGGTTGCTGCGCCCTGACGGCACCGTGCAGCCTTCGGCGTGGCGCTTCCCGACGCCGCTGGTCGCGCTCGCGGGGGCGCTGTTCCTGCACCGCCTCTACACGGTCCAGAGTCGCGGCGAGCGGGTGCGCGAGGTCGACTGGTGCCAGTCGGCGGCGCTGCTCGTCCGTCGCGCAGCGGCCGCCGAGGTCGACTACCTGGACCCCGACTTCTTCGTTTACTCCGACGAGGTCGACTTCGCACGCCGGCTCAGGAGCGCCGGCTGGGGCAGCGTGTTCGTGCCCGAAGCGCGCGTGATCCACCACGAGCAGCTCGCGACCGACAAGGCTGGAGAGCGGCGCATCGTCGAACTCTCACGCAATCGCGACCTCTACATGAAGAAGCACCACTCCCCCCTCGCAGCGCTGGCCGTGCGCTGGCTGACCGCCTTCAGCTACGCCGTGCGCGCGTTGGTGGCGACATTGAGGCCCGGGCAGTCGCCCACGCGCTTCCTACGCCACGTCAGCGCCTCGCTGTGGCCGGCACGCGGCGAGGGCCTCAGAGAGGCCGCTGCGCGCTACAACCGCGAAGGCGAGCCCGCCTACACGTCGCGCAGCGGGTCCTCGGCGTAGGCCTCGACTTCTCCGTGGCGCGAGCGGAAGGCGGTCACGCGCCTGCGGCCGTCCGCCACGAGCGCCCGTACCTGCTCGCGCTCGTGGGCGTGGAAGAAGTGTGTGCCGAGCAGCAGCACCGGGACGAGGCACAGCCAGGCCGCGCGCGTGACCAAACCGACGAGGCCGTGCGTCGGCAGCAGCAGCTCGCCCGAGACGGCCACACCGGCGAGGATCGCCGTCAGACTCGCGAGACGCCCCCATTCGAAGCCGACGCGGAACAGCGTGCGCGTGAGCGCGTACATGACTCCCAGCATCGCCACGTACGCCCCGCACAGCGCGATGCCGGCGCCGGCGATGCCGAGGCCGGCGCCGCTGGCCGGCACGAGCACCAACAGCAGCACCACGTTCACGACGAGCCCCGCCCCCGCGGCCGGGAAGTTGCGCGAGGTCATGCGCGCCCGCGCGGCGATCGCGACGAACACGAGGTACAGGCCGTACAGCGCCCAGCCGAGCGCCAGCCACGGCAGCGCGCGGTAGGCGCCGTAGTAGCTCGATTCGGCCAGCAGGCGCACCATCCAGCGCCCGAGCAGCGCGACGCCGCAGACGACCACGCCGGTCGCGAGCGCGTAGTAGGTCGTGACCAGCGAGTACAGGCGCCCGGCCTCCTCGTCGCTCTCGATCGAGTAGGCCAGCGGCGGCCAGGCGTACTGGAAGCCACGCACGGCGACGAACACGACCGTCGCGAGCTTGATCGCGATCCCGTACAGCCCGGCGGCGGCGTGCGAGGACTCGCGCAGCAGGTAGAAGCGGTCTGCCACCTGCAACGCGTACACGCTCGCGTCGGCCGGCACGGTCGGTAGGCCGAAGGCGAGCATCGCGCGCAGGTCGCTCACCCTGACGTGCTGCGAGACGCGCCGGCGCAGCAACCACCACAGGCCGAGCACGACGAAGGCCGAGGCCGCGAAGTTGCCGAGCAACAGCCCCCGCGCGCCCTGGTTCGAGACGACCACCAAGAGCACCGTGAAGGTGACGGTCATCGCGACGTTCGCACCCGAGGCGACGATGTAGGCGCGCGTGCGCTCGTCGACGCGCAGCTGCGCATAGGCCATCTCCAGGTTCGTGAAGGCCCACAGGCCGAGCACGGCGCAGTCGAACAGCAACGGGTCGCGGAAGCCGAGCAGCGCGTGCGACAGCGGGCCGGCGAGCGCCAGCGCGACCAGCGAGGCGAGCGTCGTGGTCCAGGCGACCGTGGCGGTGGCCGTGCGTGCGATGCGCTCGCGGCGGGCCTCGTCCTCGTCGTCGAAGTAGAAGCGCACGAACGCCTCGCCGACGCCGACGCGCAACAGGATGCTCGACAGGATCACCGCCGTCAGCAACGCTTCGGCGGGCCCGTAGGCGGCCGGGTCGACGTGGTGCGTGTACAGCGGCAGCGTGATCAGCGCCAGGCCCTTGGCGAGGATGTCGCCGAACTGGTACGCCGCCCCCGTCGTGACCAGGCGCTTCAGGTAGCCGAGCACGGGTCAGACGGTACTTGCCGACGAGCTGGGCTCTCGCTCCCCACGGGCGAGCGCCAGCCCGATCCCTAGCAGCGCCCAGGTGAACGGGTCCTCGAGGAAGTCGGCGTACGTCCACGTGTGCAGCACGAGCGCGGCGAAGCAGGCCGCCAGGGCGATCCGAGGCGGCGAGCGTCCCGCTCCTTTGAACAGCACCAGGAAGGCCGCCACGAGCAGACCGACGTAGACGGCCAGGCCGACGATCCCCTGCTCGGCGGCGACCGTGACGGGGATCGTGTGCGAGGCCGACGTGGCCGTCTCGGCGTTCGCGTGGCTGGCCTCGGCGTGGCGCTTGTACTCGGTTTCGAACGAGCCCGAGCCATAGCCCTCCAGGGGGCGCTGAGCAAACAGTTCCAGACCGCCGGAGACGAGGCTCGCGCGCCCGCTGGTGGCGTTGCTGGTCGAGCCGCCCGAGCCCTTCAGGCCGAAATGCAGCCCGGCGGGCGCGAGCAGCAGGATCGCGAGGCCGAGCGCGACGAGCCCCCCGGCGGCGTACAGCGTCGTGCGCGGCCCCCAACGCCAGGCGGCGAGCACGGCCAGCCCGAGCAGCAGCGCGGCGATGCTCGACTGCGAGAAGCTCGTGATCAGCCCGGCCACGAGCCAGACCAGCACCAGCGCACCGGCGATCACCTCGCGCCGCCTTCCCCACAGCACGACCGTGGCCACGGCGATCATCACGAGCGCGAGGAAGCGACCGTAGATGCTGGGGTCGAAGAACACCGAGTTGACGCGGAAGTAGTTGTCGTATTGGTTGGCCGCGACGACCTTGGGGTTGAGGAACAGCGACTTGCGCGCGTACTCGACGAAGCCGACGCCGGCGAACAGGACCGCCAGCACGACCGCCACGCCGAGGCATCTGAGCAGCAGCTCGCGGCTCCAGTCGATGTCGCGCAGCAGCACGAACAGGAGGCCGAACGGCACGTAGAAGAAGGCGACGTTCTCCAGCGCCTTGGTGTGGTCGTCGGAGTAGCTGCTCTGCAATAGGTAGAGCGCGACCGAGCCGAGCAGCAGCCACTGCAAGCGCCGCTGCCACGGGTCTCCGCCGGGCACGGAGGCGCGCTGGGAGAGCAGACGCGGCAATAGATGCGCGAGCGTCCCGGCAGCGACGACGAGATACAGCGGCACGAGCAGGTCGACCGTGCGCGCGTCGGTCGAGATCGGGATGCGAAACGGCAGCGCGCAGACCGCGAGCAACGGGAACGCTTCGGGGCGCGCCCGCATCAGCAACGCGAGCAGCGCGACGACGACGGCCGCGCCGGCCAGGATCGCGATCGAGACGCCCGTGCTCGGCAGGCTGCTGGCGAGGATCATCGCCGCACCAGCGTGAAGTTGTCCGGCGCGAGGATCGCCCGGCCGTGCTCGCGCTGTACGCGGATGCGGTATTCGCCTTCGGGCGCCGGGCGGCCACGGTTGTGGGGCACGAGCACCGGCTGCCCGTGCGGCGTCGTCGTGTGCGAGAAGCTGCGCGCGACACCGCGGCGACCGTTCCAGCGCAGCGAGAGCACTTTGTAGCGTTCGACGGGGTGGTCGTGCACGAGCGTCGCGACCACGTCGCCATCGGTGCTCAGCACCTGCACGGCGATGCGTTCGGAGTTGGCGAGCTTGAACGAGATCGCCTCTTCTTTCTGGTGCCCACTCGGCGTCGGCGAGAAGAACGGCGTCGCGTGGAATCCCGTCACCGCCGTCGGCGTGTGCTTCAGCCGCTGCGTGACGAAGAACGCCACGAAGCAGGCAAACACGAGCACCACGAACACGGCCCGCGCCAGTGGATCGACGGCCCGAGGAGGCTCACTCACCGCCTGCCCGCCCCGGCCGGCCGCGGCGGCCTCGCTCAATCGGAGCCGCCCAGTGCGAAGCGCTCGACGGTGTCGGAGCGCAGGCCGAGCCTGAGCGTCTCCAGCGAGAGCACGTCCACGGGCGCGATGTTGCCCAGGCTGCACTCCGTGCCGAAGCGGTTGAGCATCCACACCTGCTGGCGCTGCAGCGGCGCGTCGAAGATCAGGTTGCGCGGGTCGATCGAGTGCGCGATCTCGTCGATCAGGCCGGTGCGGACTTCGCCGTTGGCGCGGTAGATGCCGGCCGTCCCGCCCTCACGCGCCTCGGCGATCACCTTCCAGGCCCCGGCCTCCAGGTCGCGTTCGATCTCTTCCACCCACACGTACGGGGCCATGATGAACTCGGCGTCCTTGTTGCCGACCTCCGAGAAGACGGTGAACTCGCGCGACAGCCGTTCGATCAGCTCGCGCTTGACGGCGCCATCCAACTCCAGCGTGCCGTCGGAGATCTCGATGTGGTGCAGCCCCAGCTCGCGCAGCCACGCCACCAGCCCGTCGACGCGGCCCTGGCGAATCGCGATCTCGGTCAGCGTGCCGCCGAGCACGACGGGGATGCCAGCCGCGGCGTAGCGGGCGAGCTTTGGCTCGAGGTTCGCGCTGACGACGGCCGTGCCCCACCCCAACTTGACGATGTCTACGCTGGCGCCCGCCACCTCCAACAGCCCGTCGACGTCGGCGATCGACAGGCCGCGGTCGATCACGTGCGTGATCCCGTGCTCGCGCGGCTTGGCGGACCGCGGCGGGATGTCGAGGAAGCCGGCTATGGGGAGGTCTGTTCGGTGGCCCGGTCCGCGCCCACGACCACAACCACCGAGGCGCCGCCCGCCATCGACGTGACGGCCTGTTCGACCGGCTCGACGTGGGTCACGGAGATCGTGTGCGCGAGCGCTTCGGCTTCGGCTTCGTGCCCGGAGGCGTACTCGACCACGGTCACGTCGTTGGAGCCCGGCGGGCGGCCGAACAGCGGTGTCGCCTGCGAGTAACCGCTCTGCTGCAGTTCGGTCGACAGACGCCGCGCGAGACCCGTCGTTTCGGTGCCGTTCAGGACGGTGACGGTCGTTTCCGCGGGCGGCGTGACATGGACGTGCTGTTTGGCTTTCGCGGCTTTTTTGTGCGAGCCGGAGCCGGCGCTGTTCTTCTTGGCGCTGGTCGTGGCCGTGCTCGCGGTCTTGCCCTTGTTGTTCGACGAGCCGCCGCCGAGCGCCACCACGAGCACGATCGCGAGCACCACGAGCGCTAGGACCCCGCCCAAGATGAGGTTGCGACGCGAGCTCCCGCCACCGCGTCCACGCGAGCGCCCACCCTCGAGCGAGGGTGCGACTTCGGCGCGTGCACGAGCCGTCTGGGCAACGGGCTGCGCCTGCACTGGAGCCGCCGGCGGGCGGCGCGGCGAGCTGGGCGGTGGCGGCACGGACGGACGGTTCGGGTCGCGTGGCGCCGGCGGAGGCACGGGCGAGCGCGCGGGCACACCGGGCGCGGCAGCCTGACCCGCGGCGGGCACGGGAGCGCCTGGCGTCGACGGCGGCGAGGCTGGAACAACCGGCGCGGCGCCGGCCTGCGGCGCGCGTTGTGCCGCGGCCGCCGCGGAGGCGGGTGTTCCAAGCGGGGCCTGCGCGGGCGGGGCACCGTTGCCGGACGGCGCCCCGGCGGGAGGTTTCGGCGGCGTCGCAGCGGCGGGTTGCTGCCACGGGATCGGCTGGCGCCCCGCGGGTGTCGAGGCCGGCACAGGCGGTTTCGCCCCGGGTGCCGCTGGGCCGCCAGGAGCGACTGGGGGTGTTCCCGGCGGTGGCGCGGCTGTCGCGGCCTGCGCGCCCGCGGCCGTCTGAGCGCCTGGAGTCGCGCCGGCTGCCAGCGTTCCCGCTGCCGCTGCCGCTGTTGCTCCGGCGGTGGCGGGAGCGGGCAGTGGCAGCGCCGGTGTGCCGGCAGCCGTCACAGGCTGCGCGCTCGCCGGCTGTGGCACGACGCGCGTCGCTGGCCCGGCGGCAGCAGCCGGCTGGGCGACCACCGCCGGGACGGTGCGCGGCACCGCGCGCACAGCGCCTACCGGCGGCGGCTGCTGCTCCTGCTGGACTTTGGCGGCAGCCGCTTCCGTGACCTTCTGCTCCGCCTCGGCGGCGCGCTCGGGCGCGCGGCCCGCCCACTCGCGCAGGCGCTTGATCTCACGCGCCTGGGAGAAGACGAGCAGCGACAGCACGGCGATGCCGACGAGGCCGGCAAACCCCGCGATCGCTCCCCATTTCTCGACGTGCGACGAGACTGACAGCGCGAGCAGCGTGTGGCTCATGGATTCCGGGAGTGTACGAGGGGCTCAGGCGCCGCGTGCCTGGGGTCCGCCGAATCGGACCTCGCCGCGATCGGAGCGGCGGGCCTCGTGATGCCCGGCCCGCGTCCGTTTGCGCCATCGAGGCCGTCCGCGGCCCCGTCCCCCCCGTCAACCGCGCGCGGCGTTTTCGACCGCGCCGCTCCACCCCCCTGCAAGGCCTGCGCCAGCTCCGCGACCTTCGCCGCCAGCGTGGTGGCGTCGCCTTCCAGCACGAGCGGATAGACCTCCTCGAACATGGCCTCGACCGCCTCCACGGCGAGCGGCTCGCGCTCGACGCGCTGGATCTTCTCGGCGTCGGTGTCGACCCGCCGCTCGTAGGTGTTGAACAGCTCCTCGTGCAGCTTCTCACCGGGCCGCGCGCCGATGATCTCGAGGTCGATGTCGCGGTCGGGCTCCAGGCCCGACAGCTCGATCATCGTGCGCGCCAGCTCGACGATCTTCACCGGCTCGCCCATGTCGAGCACGAATAGCTCCGCCCCGCGCGCGTCGGCGGCGCCGGCCAGCGAGCCAGAGCGGATGATCAGCTGCACGGCCTCGGGAATCGTCATGAAGTAGCGCGTCATGCGCTCGTCGGTGACCGTGACCGGCCCGCCGCGCTCGATCTGGCGCCGGAAGATCGGCACGACGCTGCCCGAGGAGCCGAGCACGTTGCCGAAGCGCACGGACGCGTAGCGGGTCTCGGGGAAGCGGGCGGTGGCGGCGTCGAGCGCGAACTCGGCCAACGCCTTCGAGGCGCCCATCACGGTCGCCGGCGCGACCGCCTTGTCGGTCGAGACGAGCACGAAGCGCCGCGCGCCGATCTCGCCCGCGCCCTGCGCGACGACGCGCGTGGCGATCGCGTTGTTGCGGATCGCCTCGACCGGGTTGGCCTCCATCAGCCCGACGTGCTTGTAGGCGGCGGC
Source organism: Solirubrobacteraceae bacterium (assembly GCA_036490015.1). Taxonomy (GTDB): domain Bacteria; phylum Actinomycetota; class Thermoleophilia; order Solirubrobacterales; family Solirubrobacteraceae; genus Palsa-744. The sequence goes on from DASXER010000030.1 coordinate 20,164, forward strand.
GTGGAAGACGACCGTCGGGCGGTGCTCGGCCAGCACCTCGCGCATACGGTCGGCCTCCTTGCAGTCCGCCAGCACCGCCGCCAGCATCGACTGCGGCACGTGACGCTCGTCTTCCAGCTCGCGCTGGATCGCGAACAGGTTGTCCTCGGCGTGGTCGAGCAGCACGATCCGGTGCGGCTCCACGCGCGCGATCTGACGGCACAGTTCGGAGCCGATCGAGCCGCCAGCCCCGGTTACCAATACGACTTGCCCCTGAAGGTAGGCGCCGACCCGCTCCAGCTCCATGTGCACCGGCTCGCGGCCGAGCATGTCCTCGACGCGCACCTCGCGCATTTGGCGCGCCAGCGCGCCGCGCGTCTGCAGCAGCTCGAACACGGTCGGCAGCGTGCGCACGGGAATCGCACGCGCGCGGCACTCGCGCACGATCCGCGCGCGCGTCGAGCCCGGCGCGGAGGGGATCGCGATGATGACTTCATCGGGCTCGGCCTCGTCGAGGATGCGCGGCAAATCCCCTTCGGTGTTGCCGAGCACGCGGATGCCGTCGATCCGCAGCCGCCGCTTGGAGGGGTCGTCGTCGAGGAAGCCGACCGGCACGAGGCCCAGCTCGCGGTTGCGCACGATCTCGCGCGCGACGCTGCGTCCGCCGTCGCCGGCGCCCGCGATCAGGACCGTGCGCTGGCCGCGCGGCGAGGAGCGGAAGGCCGCCAGCGGACGGCGCTCGTAGAACGTGCGCGCGATCGCCCGCACGCCGATCAAGAACACGAGCGACAGCAGCCCGTAGAGCACGATCACGCCGTCCGGCAAGCTGACCGCGACGGTCGCGTTGGCGTGGTGCGGGACGCTCGGGTAGCTGTGCGTGGGACGGAAGATCGCGATCCCGACGACCGTCAACAGCACGATCACGACCAGCGCGCGCACAACCGCCTCGTAGTCGCGCTGGCCGGCGTACAGCCAGCGGCGCTGATAGACGCGGCACAGCACGAGCACCGGCAGGCTGCCGCCGAGCACCCACCAGATCGTCGCGGAGCGCAGCTCGGCGTAGTGGCGCGACGGCCCGTGGTTGAAGCGAAGCTCGAAGGCGAGGTAGTACGCGAGCGCGACCAGAGCCCCATCGACCGCGAGCTGCGGCAGCGAGTGACGGTGGAGCGGTAGGGCCGCCGAGCGGATCCGTCGGCGCATTGTGAAGATTGTAAGGGGCTATCGGGACCCGCGGGCGCCGGCAAGAGCGCTCTCAGGCGGCCGATTCAGCCGCCCACAGGGGAAAGCAGCATTTCCACGAGCAGCGCCGGGTCGCGTCTCGTGCGCTCCGGTCTGATCGGCCGCGTGCCGAAGTCGAGGTCGAGCGCGTCGACATCCTCCAAACGCCCGAGGCGGCCTTCGGCGATCAGCCGCTCGTCCACCGCCCCGGGACGCCCCTGGAAGGTCGTAAAGACGGGAGTGCCGAGCGCCACCGCCTCACGGTTCATCGTGCCCCCGGCGGAGATCACGAGGTCGGCGTAGGCGATCAGCGACTGCGCGTCGATCGCCTCGCGCGACATGACGAATCCACCCGCGCGTTCCAGCTCGGCACGCTGGGACTCGACCCTCGGCAGCACCACGGTCTGGACGGCAGCGGGGCGCAACTTCTCGAGGAGAATCGATCTAAAAATGTCGTTCTCGAAACGGTGGTACAGCGATACCTCCGGAGGAGTGCGCACGACGACGATCGGGCGATCTCTGTCGAGGCCCAGCTCGCTCAGCACGGCCTCGGAAGGCTCGAAGTCCGACAGGTAGTACTCCTCCTTCAGGCCCTCGTAGCGGTGCAGCTTGCCGCTCGCCCCGTAGCGCGCGAGGCGCTCGGGCGGGATCACGTCCGGCACCACGACCGCCTGCGCCAGACGGCAGTTGACGTTGTGCTGCACGGTCGCCCACTCGTAGTCGAACATCGTCGAGCAGGGGATGCGCAGCAGCGCCGCCGCGACCGTCACGTCGTTGGAGCCGTGGCCGAGCGCGACGTCGAACGGGCCGCGCCCGCGCGCCCATCTCATCAGCGCGAGCGAGCGCGACGCGAGGCCGGTCGCCTTCGCGCTGAGCCGCTCGCCGCGATGGTGCCCGATCGCCGTGTGGGCGATGTTGAAGCGCTCGCACAGCTGCAGCGTCTGGGCGAAGTCGCGCGCCGTCACCTCGACCTCGTGGCCGGCCCCGCGCAGGCGCTCGATGACCGGGCGCATGACGAGCACGTGCGGGCTGTTGGTCAGGTCGATCCAGACGCGCATCGGCGTCGGAGACGGTAGCGCGGGTATCGTTGTGCCGCGATGCTCGTCCTGGCGTCGATCTCCGAAACGCTCGTCAACGAAACGGCCCACCTGGTCCGCACCGGCGGCCTGCCCGTGATCTTCGCCCTGATGGCGATCGGCAGCGCCTGCATCCCGGTGCCGTCCGAGGTCGTGATGCTGTTCGCCGGCTTCGTCGTCGCCGACCCAACGTCGAGCAACTCCCACCACCACCTGACGCTGCTCGGTATCGTCGTTGCCGGGCTGCTCGGCACGATGGTCGGCTCGTGGGTCGCCTATGCCGTCGGGCGCGGCGGGCGCCTCGAGCTCCTGGAACGCCACGGCGGGAAAATCCACATGGGGCCGTCACAGATCGAGCTGGCCGACCGCTGGTTCCAGCGCTACGGGCAGTCCGCGGTCCTGTTCGGGCGCCTGATCCCGGTCGTGCGCGCGTTCGTCTCGCTGCCCGCCGGGATCGCGCGAATGCCGGTCGTGCGCTTCACGGTGCTGTCGCTGATCGGCTCCGTGCCGTGGGTCGTCGGGCTAGCCGTGGCGGGGGATGCCGTCGGCGACAAGTGGGAAAGCGTGCGCAAGGGCTTCGAGTACGTCGACTACGTGGTGCTCGCACTCGTCGTGATCGGCGTCGTCTACCTCGTCGTTCGCCGCCGCCGGGGGCGCGAGCCGGCGAGGGATGCCGCCGGCTGATTCGTCGCCGGGGCTCGCCCAGGCGCTCGCGCTCGGTCTCCTGCAAGGGCCGGCCGAGCTGCTGCCGATCTCCTCCTCCGCCCACACCACGCTGCTGGGATGGCTCGCCGGCCTCAGCTACCGCGAGCTGCCCGCCGAGGCGCGCAAGGACTTCGAGGTCGCGCTGCACGCCGGCACCGGGCTGGCGCTCGCGCTGCGCATGGGCGGCGAGCTGTGGGGCGAGCGAGCGGTCGTGCTGGCGCCCGCCGTCGGCGTGCCAGCGCTCGTCGGCCTGGTCTTCGAGGGGCCGATCGAGCGGCGCCTGGGCGGACCGCGCTCGATCTCCGTGGGGCTCGTGGCGGGGGCAGTGGCGATGGCTGTCGCCGACCGGCGGGGCGAGACCGCGGGGCGGGATCGCGGGGCAGCGGCTGATGCTCGCGACGGGCTCGCACTCGGGCTGGCCCAGGCCGCGGCACTCGCGCCCGGGCTGTCGCGCAACGGCGCCACGCTCGCGGTCGCGCGGTGGCGCGGCTTCTCCCGGGCGCGGTCGCAGACGCTCTCCTGGCGGGTCGGGCTGCCGGTCATCCTCGGGCCCGTGCTGCTGCGCGCCCGGGGCATACGCCGACGAGGCGCGGGCAGCGATCTCGGCGCCGCGCTCGCGGTCGGCGCTGGTGGAGCGTTCGTCTCGGGCTGGGCCGCCGCCGGGCTGCTGCGCCGGCCACGCTTCCGCGAGGCGCCGCTATGGCGCTACGCGCTGTATCGCTGCGCGCTCGCCGCGTTCGTCGCCGTCCGCCTCAGACGCTCAAAATAGGTGCCGATGAGCGGAGCGATTGGAACACTCGTCAGCGGCCGCTACCGCCTCGACGCGATGATCGGCCGCGGCGGCATGTCGAGCGTCTACCGCGCTTTCGACACCGTGCTGGAGCGACCCGTCGCGATCAAGCTGATGCACCGTGAGATCGCGACCGACTCCGACCAGCTGGAGCGCTTCAGGCGCGAGGCGCGCTCGGTCGCGCAGCTCAACCACCCCCACGTCGTCACGGTGATCGACGCCGGCGAGGAGCCAGCGTCGGACGACGGCAGCGGCGAAGGGGCCGTCGGGACCCCGTACATCGTGCTGGAGTACGTCGACGGCGAGACGCTGAAGGACCTGATCCGCCGCGAAGGGCCGCTCGACGTCTCCCAGGCGCTGGCCTACGCGATCGAGATCGCGCGAGCGCTCGGAGCCGCCCACGACCATCAGATCGTGCACCGCGACGTCAAGCCGCAGAACATCCTCATCGACCCCGAGGGCGGCGCCAAGATCACCGACTTCGGCATCGCCCGCTCGCTGACCGAGGAGGGGCTGACGCTGGCCGGCAAGGTGCTGGGCACGACCGACTACGTCTCGCCCGAGCAAGCTCTCGGGCAGCCAGTAACACCGCAGTCCGATTTGTATTCGCTCGGCGTCGTGCTGTACGAGATGCTGACCGGCGCGGTGCCGTTCGAGGGCGACTCGCCGGTCGCCGTCGCGATGAAGCACGTACGCGAGGACATCCCTGACGTGCTGGCGCTGCGTCCCCACGTCTCAGCCGCGACCGCGGCGGTGCTGGAGCGAGCCGTGGCCAAGGACCTCGACCGTCGCTATCTGGACGCGGCCAGCATGGCGAGCGACCTGGAGGAGGTGCTGGCGATCGAGGCCGCGCGCTCGGGGCAGGTCACCGGCGAGGTCACGAGCGTGCTGCGCACGCTGCCCGGGCGCGCGCGCCGGCGGCTGCCGTGGCGTATGCGCCAGCCCGCCGGGCTGCTCGCGCTGGCCGCGCTGCTGATCGCCAGCGGCGTCGTGCTGCTACTGGTCGGCCACACCCACCGCGGCACCGGACCGGCGCCGGTCACGGGCTCAGCCGGGCTGGTCCAGGTGCAGCTCGGCCAAGCCGCAGCGCACGACTACAACCCGTTCGGCACCGGACCGGAAAACCGCGACACGGTCGAGAACGTCGTCGACGGCGACCCGAACACGACCTGGAGCACGGAGACCTACTACGACGGCACGCTGCGCAAGAACGGTGGAGTCGGGCTCGGCATCTACCTCGACGCCAAGCCGGGCGTGATCGGCAAGGCGATCGAAGTGCAGACGCCGACGCCGGGCTTCCAGGTCCAGGTCTACGCCAGCAACCACATCGACCTGCGCCTCCCCTACGGCGACTCGACGGCGCTCGGCCAACGCGGCTGGCAGGGGCCGATCGGCGCCTCCACCTACGTGCACAGCGGCGAACGCATCCGGCTGCAGAGCGGCACGCGCCGCTACCGCTACTACCTGCTGTGGATGACGACGCTGCCGCCCGACAAGCAGTCGGCCACGATCACGCAGCTGACGCTGTTCCGCTGATCAGTTGCTGTATCGCGCGCGCTCGGCGTGGCGCTCCAGCGCCAGCCGGCAGAGCCGGTCCACGACCTGCGGATAGGGCACGCCGGACGCCGCCAGCAGCTTCGCGTAGACGCTCGTGGGCGTGAAGCCGGGCATCGTGTTCAGCTCGTTGACGAGCACGCGCTCGCCCTCGACGAAGAAGTCCACGCGCGCCAGCCCGTCGCAGCCGACCGCCGCGAACGTCTCGACCGCGAGCTGGCGCACCCGCTCACGTGCCGTCTCAGAGATGCGCGCCGGCACGATCAGCTCCATGCCGCCGGGCTCGTACTTGGCCTCGTAGTCGTAGAAGCCACTGGAGAAGAAGGCGATCTCGCCCGGCTCGGAGGCCAGCGCCTCAGTCCGGGGCGCACCGCCGAGCGTGCCCAGCACGCCGCACTCGACCTCCAAGCCGGTCGAGGCCGCCTCGACGATCGCCAGCTCGTCGTAGATAAAGGCTTGCTGGAGCGCGTCGGCGAGCCGCGTCGCGTCGGCGACCTTGACGATGCCGACCGACGAGCCGAGCCGAGCCGGCTTGACGAACACCGGCAGCCCGAGCGTGGCCAGCTCGGCGAGCACGGCTTTGGGCTCGCCCGCGAAGCGTTCGGCGGCGACGCCCAGGTGCGCGACCTGAGGCACGCCGGCGCCCGCCATCAGGGCTTTGAAGAGAACCTTGTCGATGCAGATCGCCGACGCCTGCACGCCCGCGCCGACGTACGGCACGTCGAGCGTCTCCAGCAGCCCCTGCACGGAGCCGTCCTCGCCGTGGGGGCCGTGCAGCGCCGGAAACACGACGTCCGCGTCGAGCAGGCCGTCGCCGGGGGTCAGCGCGAGCGCACCGTCACCGTGCGGGCCACGCGGGCCTTGCGGGCCTTGCGGGCCTTGCGGGCTCTCCAGGCGCCAGGTCCCGTCGCGGTCGAGCCGTACCAAGAGCGTCTCGTGGCCGGCCTGCTCCAGTCCCTCCCCGACCGCCGCCGCGGAGGACAGCGAGACCTCGTGCTCGGAGGAGCGCCCGCCGGCCAGAATCGCGACGCGCAGCCGCTCCGCTCGTTGCTCGCTGCCGGCGCTCATCCCGAGGAGGGCGAGCTGGGCGGTGTCGGACCGTTCGCGCTCGGCGTCGTCGTCGTGGTCGTCGTAGTCGTCTGCGTGCTGAGCGTGCCCACGCCGATCGTGACGACCGAACCCTTCGGCGCCTCAGCGGAGCCTTCCGGGGACTGGCTGAGGACGATCCCTTCCTGGCTCGCTTCGGTCGTTTCGACCGGCTTTGTCTTCGGCTTGAAACCCGCCTTGCCCAGCGCCGCGGCCGCCGACGCCTCGCTCTCGCCGACAACGTTCGGGACGGGCACTTCCTTGGGCGCCCGCGCCACGACCAGGTTCACCTTGTCGCCGGCGTGCAGCTTCTTGCCCGGCGCGGGCGACTGCGCCAGCACGGTTTCGGGCTGCGCCGTCGTGCTCACGCGTTTCGTGATCGTGCCGACTTCGAGTTCTTCGCCCTTCAGGTTCGTCTCCGCCTGTTCGAGCGTCTCCCCGCGCAGGTCGGGCACTTTGACCGGCGGCGGTCCGCTGGAGACGAGAATCGTCACCGGGCTGCCTGTCACGACGACCGTGCCGGCGGAGGGGTCGGTGCCGATCACGTGGCCCGCGGCCACCGTCGTCGAGGCCTGGCTCTTGGTCGTCGGTTTGAAGCCCGCTTTGCTCAGGCGGTCTTTCGCCTGCGTGACGGTCAGCCCTTCGACGTCTATCAGCGGCTCGTTCTTGGGCCCGCTGGAGATCACGACGCTGACGGTCGAGCCCTTGGCGATCTTCGCTCCCGCGCGCGGGGACTGGCTGACGACCAGACCGGCGGCGACATTCGCGTTGGGCCTGAGCGACGGTTCCGAGGCCAGGCCGGCGGCGCGCAGCTTCGCCCCCGCGGCCTGTTCGGTCTGCCCGAGCACGCTCGGCACCCGGACCGTCTTCGTCTTGCCGCCGAGCAGCAGCACGGCGGCCACGATCGCGCCCGCCACGAGCAGTAGCGCGAGCGTCCAGATCGCCCAACGACCGCGACGGGCCGAGGCGATCGCCTCCTCTTCCGGGCCTAGCGGCGGAGCATGGAGCAGCATCGAGCCGGTCGGCGGGAACGCCGCGGCGGGCGCCGCCACGGCCGGGTCCTCCCCGGCGCCGTGGGTTCTCGTGAGGACCGGCGCAGGTGCCTGTGCCTGTGCCTGTCCGGCGAGCGACGCGCGCTCGGCTTCCAGCGCCGCGATCAGCTCCTCGGCGTCGGCGTAGCGCTCGGCCGGGTCCTTGGCGAGCGCGCGCAACACGACCGCGTCCAGCGACGCGGGCAGCGCGGGGTTGAGCGTGCTCGGGGGCGTCGGCACGGCCGAGACCTGCTTGAAGGCGATCGCGACCGCCGTCTCGCCCTCGAACGGCACCACGCCCGTGAGCAGCTCGTAGAGGATCACGCCGACCGAGTAGATGTCCGAGGTCGCGCTGACGGCGAACCCCTGCGCCTGCTCCGGGGACAGGTACTGGGCGGTGCCCATGATCGAGCCGGTCATCGTCATGTCCGAAGCGCCCGCGCGCGCGATGCCGAAGTCCGTCACACGCGCGCGCCCCTCGTCGTCGAGCAGCACGTTGTGCGGCTTCAGGTCGCGGTGGATCACGCCACGGCGGTGGGCGAAACGCGCGGCGCGCAGGATCTGGATCACGATCTCCAGCGCCGCGCTGGGCTCGAGCGCACCGTGCTCGCGCACGAGTGCCTTCAACGACCGCCCGTCGACGTATTCCATCGCGATGTAGTAGGTGCCGTTCCACTCGCCGCGGTCGAAGATCGCGACGATGTTCGGGTGCGACAGCCCGGCGGCACTCGACGCCTCACGGCGGAAGCGCTCGACGAACTCCTGGTCCTCGGCGAAGTGCTGGTGCAACACCTTGACCGCCACCTCGCGACCGAGCAGCTCGTCACGCGCCAGGTAGACCTCGGCCATCCCGCCCGATCCCAGCCGCGAGACGACCCGGTAGCGGCCGTCGATGATCGTCTCGGGCTCGATCATTTGCGCAGCAGGCTTTCGATCACCTGACGAGCGACGGGCGCCGCGAACGCGGCCCCTTGCCCGGGCACGTGCGCGAGCGTCACGGCGATCGCCACGCGCGGGTTCTGAGCGGGCGCGAAGGCGATGAACCAGACGTTGTTGATGGACGTGCCGATCTGTGTCTCGGCGGTGCCCGTCTTGCCCGCCACCTGCACGCCCGGGATCTGCGCCGAGACGCCCGTGCCTTCGTTGACGACGGCTTCCATCATCGTGCGCACCGCCGTCGCCGTCGACGGCTTCATGACATCGGACTGCAGGTGCGGTTCGATGCGGTCGACGACCTCCCCTTCGGCGTTGACGACGCGGCTCGTGAGGTGCGGCACCATCAGCTTGCCGCCGTTCGCGACCGTCGCCGCGACCTCGGCCATCTGCAACGGCGTGACCTCGAGTTTGTCCTGGCCGATGCCGAGCCGGCCAAGGTCGACGAAGCGGCTGGTCGGCGGCAGCAGGCGTTCGTCGCGGTACTCGCCGCTGGCCGACATTTCCGCCGCCGGGTAGTCGAGCTGCGGCTTCTTGTCGAAGCCGAAGCGTTCCATGTAGCGCGCGATCGTGGGCTTGCCGACGTGTTCGGCGACCTGCGCCCAGACCGTGTTGACCGACAGCGCGAGCGCTTTCGTGAGCGAGATCTGCCCGTAGCTGGCTTCGTCGTCGTTGCGCAGCGGCACACCCGAGACGAGGATCCCGTTGCGCCCGTCGACGGTCGATTCCGCCGTATAGGCGCCGGTGTCGATCGCCGCCGTGGCGGTCACGATCTTGAAGGTCGAACCGGGCGCGTAGCCGAACTGGGTCGCGCGGTTGACGAACGAGCTGCCGGCGGGCTGGCGCTTGCCGACCGCGTTCGGGTCGAAGCTCGGCGAGGAGGCCATCACCGTCACCGCGCCGCTGCGCGGTTCGAGCGCGACGACCGCGCCGTCGTGGCCGGCGAGCGCTTTGACCGCCACGCGCTGGGCGGTGGGGTCGAGGCTCGTGACGACCTTGTCGCCCTTCTGCTGCTTGCCCTGCAGCTGGTCGAGGATGCTCTGCAGGTTCGAGGAACGGGCGCCGTTGAGGTCCGAGCTGCGCTGCTTCTCGACGCCCGTGGCTCCCTGGCCCGCGACTTGGTAGAAGCCGATCGGGCTGGCGAACAGCGAGCCCGTCGGATACGAGCGCACGTAGACGTTTTCGGCGTGGCGCACGCTGCGCGCGAGCACCGTCCCGTCGGCGGCGACGATTGGGCCGCGGGCGATGTGCTCCTGCTCCAGCACGCCGCGCGCGTTGAGGTGGTTTTCGCGCAGCGAGGAGGCTTCGAAGATCGTCCAGCGCGAGGTGAAGCCGATCAGCAGCGCGAACAGCACGACGACGAGCCCGTAGAGGCGGACGATAGGGCGGTTCACTCGGGCGACCTCATTCGAGCTGCCCCAGTTCGAGGTTGCGGATCAGCTCGGCGGCGGCGCTTTCCGAGCGCAGCGAGTGGTCGAGCAGCGAGCGGCGGCGCTGCTGCGGGACGGTTGCGGCGCTGACGCCCGAGACGTACTGGCTGCTGTAGAGGTTCAGGCCGGCCGGCAGCCGGAACGGCAGGCCCTGGTAGAGCGTCACGAGGCCACGGCTGTTGGTGCCGATGAAGTACACCGACTGCAGCGCCAGGTATGCGCCGGAGCCGAGTAGGACGAGCACCACCAGCACGGCGCCGGTGCTCAGGAGACGGCGCATACGGCGTCTGGCGCGTCCCGGGCGGGCGCCCGCCGGCGGTGCTTCGTGAGGTACGCGCGGCGTGCGCGTCTCCGGCGTGGTTGACGCTGCCGTCGCCGTCGCGGCGGTAGGTGCGGTGGTCATCGTGGTCGTCGCTTCCGCCGGCGGCGGCGTGTACTCGGGAGCGAGCGCCGGCAGCGAGGTCATCGTCTGCTGCTCGTGCTCTGGGCCCGGGCCCCCGTCGGGCGCGCCGACCTCCTCCAAGCGCGCGAGCAGGACGGTGATGTTGTCGCGTCCGCCGGCGTCGTTGGCCGACGCGATCAGCGCCTCCCCGGCGTCCGCGAGGCGTGGGTTCGACACCAGGATCGCCGCGATCTGCTGCTCGGAGAGCATCGTCGTGAGGCCGTCGCTGCAGATCAGGTAGACGTCGCCGTCG
>DASXER010000038.1:0-2664 GCA_036490015.1 Solirubrobacteraceae bacterium
AGCTAATGGGCCGCGGGCCCATCCCGATGCGGAGGCCGAAGCTTCCTTTCCGCCTGGCCATCACGGCCAGGAGCACATTTGGTATTAGCTCGAGTTTCCTCGAGTTGTCCCAATCATCAGGGCAGGTTACCCACGTGTTACTCACCCGTTCGCGGCTTTGCCCCAGGCCGAAGCCTGGTTCGTCGCTCCACTTGCATGTATGAGGCACGCCGCCAGCGTTCGTCCTGAGCCAGGATCAAACTCTCCGTGAAGAGAGTCGTCATGGTGGACCGAGGCCTATACACATGGGCACTCGACCATGACAGGGGTACTACTGATTCTTGACTCGTACCGCGGCTCGGCGCGCGCTGGCGCGGCCGACCGCGGGTCGAACCTGGACGCACACCAGATCGGCCGAAGCCGGTCTCGGTGCGCATGCTGTTGAGTTTTCAAAGACCGCCGCGCCTCCGCGAGCCGGGGGATTCCCGGCGCAGCGCGCGAGGCGAGCACGAACACGCGCCCGCCGAGCGAGCGACGGACTATAGCGCGTCGCGGGCCGCCGGTGTCAGGCTCCGTCGCGTCGCAGGCGCACGAAGCGTCGCTTTCCGGCCCGCAGGACACGTCCGTCGAGTGAGTCCGGGCTCACGTCGACCTCGCCGACGGGCTTCTCGTCGAGCGTCACGCCCCCCTGCGCGATCAGCCGGCGCGCGTCGGAGCGCGAGCCCCCGAAGAGCTCCGCGATCAGTGCCGGCAGGTGCACGAGCCCGCCGTTTGCCGAGTAGCCGGCCTCCGGGATCGCGCTGGGCTGGCCGCGGCCGACCTGGACGCGGTCCCATTCGGAGGCGGCCTCGTCAGCCTGGGCCGGGGAGGCGTAGATCGCGGTGAGCTCGTGCGCCAGCGCGCGCTTGGCGGCCAGCGGGTCGGCGCCGGCGGCCAGCGGGCGTCCGAGCAGCAGTACGTACCACTGCGCGAGGTTGGCATCGGGGATGCGCATCGTGCGGCCGTAGATCTCGCCCGGCGGGTCGGTCACGCCGATCTGGTTGCCCAGCGACTTGGACATCTTGTCGGCGCCGTCGATGCCGATCAGCAGCGGCATCGTCAGGACGGCCTGCTCGGGCTGGCCGTAGGCGCGCTGGATGTCGCGCCCCATCAGCAGGTTGAAGGTCTGATCGGTCCCGCCCAGCTCGACGTCGGCGCGCACCGCGACGGAGTCGTAGCCTTGCAACAGCGGGTAGAGCAGCTCGAGCACCGAGACCGGCTCGCCGCGCGCGCTGCGCGTGGCGAAGTCGTCGCGCTGCATGACCTGACCGACGGTCGCCGTGCGGACCAGGGCGAAGAGGTTCTCCATCGACATGTCCAGCCATTCGCTGTTGCGGCGCAGCTCGAGCCGGGCCGGGTCGGCGTCGAGGACCTTGAAGGCCTGCTCCTGGTAGGTGAGGGCATTGGCCTCGATCTCCTGCGCGCTGAGGATCGGCCGCTGCTCGGAGCGCCCGCTCGGATCGCCGACGCGCGCCGTGTAGTCGCCGATGATCAACACGACAAGGTGCCCGGCATCCTGGAAGTCGCGCAGCTTGCGCAGCACCACGGTGTGACCGAGATGGATGTCGGGGGCGGTGGGATCGATCCCGAGCTTGACGCGCAGCGGCCTGGCGAGTGCGAGCTTCCGCTCGAGCTCGCCCGCCGGCAGCACCCCCGCGGCCCCCTGCACCAGCTCCCGTATACCGGCCGCCGTCACGGGGCCCAATGCTAGACTGCACCGGCCTCGGGGCGGCTCCACGCCGCCCGCGACGCAGGCGAAACCGGGAGCGACGGCGCGCGGGGCGGCCGGCGCGACGGTCGCCACCCCGACGATGAGCGACGACGAGCGAACCGGAAACCCCCGCGCCGCCGAGGCCGACCCGCTCGCGAACGTGGTCAGGTTGCCGCGGACCAGGACGCCCAAGCCGCCGCGGCGCGGCCTGCTGCGCCGTCGGCGCCCGAAGCGCCGCAAGATGCGCTGGCTGCGGCTCCTGCTGATCCTGGTTCCGCTCGCCTTCCTTGCCCTGATCTCGTTCGTCTTCGGGATCGTGCTCGCCTTCGAGCCGCAGATCACCCCGGACACGCAGCGCCTCTACAAGCAGTTTCAGAGCACGGCGAACAGCCTCAACACGTTCGTCTACAGCGACGCCGCCTCGGGGCACAAGCAGATCGCGACGCTCTCCTCGCACGACAACGAGTTCGCGCTGGTCTGGCAGGACGTGCCGCTCGTCATGGACCACGCGATCGTCGCGATCGAGGACAGGCGCTTCTACACCGAGTCCGGCGTCGACGTCCGCGGCATCGCGCGCGCCTTCCTCGCCGACGTCCTGCACACCGGCGGCGGGACGCAGGGCGCCTCGACGATCACCGAGCAGTTCGTCAAGCGCGCGCTCAAGGCCGAGGGCCATCGCACGCTCTTCGAGAAGCTCAAGGAGGCCGCGATGGCCTTCCAGCTCTCGCACCTGTGGAACAAGCAGCAGATCCTCGCGGCCTACCTGAACACCGCCTACTACGGAAGCGGCGCCTACGGCCTGGAGGCGGCGGCGAAGACCTACTTCGGCAACGACCCGGGCTCGCCGCTCTACCACTGCGGTGGCAATCCGAGCAACGACGATCCGGCAAGCCTCTGCGTGACCTACCTGACTCCCGACGAGGCCGCGCTGCTCG
>DASXER010000060.1:0-6798 GCA_036490015.1 Solirubrobacteraceae bacterium
CGTCGCCAAGAAGTGAACAGCTTCACACATAGAGACACGTGCAAGGGCGGTCCCTCCGGGGGCCGCCCTTTTCAGTCTGTAGGTCTACCCGTCCGCGAGAACGGGTCCCGTCTCGGGCCACGAGAGCACGCATCGAAAACAAGTTGATTACCCGAGTCAACCGGATGTCGATACCCGTGCGCCGGATCGACAATTTCCGTAACCATCAAAACCGGCGTGCTGGTGGCGCCCTGTGAAACGGGGGGATGAATGCAAGGAAGCGGATCGGCGGTATCGCGCTCTCACCTGAGCCGTGCCGCGCGCAAGAGGCTGGTCGCCGTCGTGGGTGAGGACGTGCTGGACGCCGACCTCTCACCCGACCGGCGCGAGGACGTGCAGCGGCTGCTCGTGGATGCCTTCCTCGATGACCGGATCACCGTCGCCGACTACCGCGTGGGAATCGACGCGTTCACCGAGTAGCCGCGCACGCGAGGCGTGAAGCTCCCGCATCGAAGCGGGGCGCGGCCGTCCCGGCAATGAAGCCGGGTATCCGAGAAAGGAAGCACCCGATGCACAAAGCAAGAAGGATCGCGCTCGCGGCTCTGGCCGTGGCGACGGTCGGGCTGCCAGCCCTCGCGGCTGACGCCCAGGCGAAGTACGTGGTCACGTCGGTCCACCAGATCGCGCCGAACACCCTGCACTACCTCATCAGCCACTGGACGGGGGCCGGGTCGTTCGAAGCGAAAATGCGGGCCCTCGAAGTCAAGATCAACGGCAAAGCCCTCAGCTTCGAAGGTGCCGAAGGCAAGGAAGGGAAGGAAGGCGCTCGCGGGCTGACAGGCGAAGCCGGAGCTACCGGGTCGATCGGTGAAACCGGCGCCGAAGGAGCGGAAGGTGCCGAAGGGAAAGCGTCCACCGTCGCTGGTGCGCAGGGTGCGCAGGGCGAACGTGGAGAAGCTGGCCCCGAAGGCCCCGAAGGCCCCGAAGGGCCAGAAGGTCCCGAAGGGAAGGAAGGCCCGAAGGGTCCCACCGGCGCGGCCTGCGAAGCGTCGAACCCGGCGTGTCGCGGACCCGAAGGACCGACCGGCCCCCGAGGTGAAGCAGGGATCGCCTCGACCTCGGAAGTCGAATCGCTCATCACCCACAAGACCCTGACGAAGGGTGAAGTCGAAGAACTCGCATCGAGGACGGAGACGGCGGCCTTCCAGGTGCCGTTCATGTCGACCGGCGTCATCCACCACGGCCAGACGGTCACCGTGTTCAGCCGCACGCTGCAGCCGGGCGACTACATCATCACGGGCTCGGCGAACTTCAGCGCGAGCAGCTTCGAAGGCAAAGCGCAGAGCCCCGAAGAAATGGTGTGCACCACCATCCTCAACGGGTCGCAGATCTCGGAAACCAACACGATCAACCCGGTGCAGGTCGAAAATCGGGCGCCGCAGTACAGGAGCTCGGAGACGTCGGCGGTGATCGTCGCCACAACCGGCGTGGTCTCAGCCACCTCCACGCTGGAAGTCCACTGCACGAACGTCATGCAGACCGGACCCCAGACGACAGAACCGAGCGGCGGGAACCTCGTCGCCACGGGCGTCACGTTCAAGTAACCCGGAACGCGCGGCGGACGGAGGTGAAGCTCCGTCCGCCCGCACTACTCCTACGACAACAAGGATGGTGACAGAAGGTGCTGGTACTGACAAGGAAGCTGACGCAGGAGGTCTGCATCGGCCCGCTGGTGGTAGTTCGGGTCGTCGCGGTGCAGGACGGGAAGGTCAAGCTCGGGTTCGAGGCACCACGCGAGGTGCGGGTGCTGAGGCGCGAGCTAGTCGCTGCGGGGGCTGTGCTGCTCTCGCCCCGCGAGCATGAGGACGAGATGCGCGAGGCCGGGTCACGCCGCTTCGTGCGTCGCGTCTACGAGCCGCCGACGATCACGGACTACGGGAGCGTCCCCCCGCTGGACGCGCTCGCGGCGTGATGTACCTCATCTGGCTCGGCGTGTGGTTCGTCGTTGCGATGTTCGCGATGGCGCTGTGCCGGGTCGCAAGCAAAGGGGAGGCGTCTTCGGACGCCTCCCTCTCTACGGGAAAGGACATCCATGAAGAACGCGATCATCGCGGCGGTCGTCTCCGCGCTTGTGAGCGCCAGCGGCACACTCGCAGCCTCGCACTACGTCATCACGAGCACCAAGCAGATCAAGCCGTCCGTCCTACGCACGCTGGAGAAGTCGTCGCGCACGCTGGGTGCTGTGCCAGCAGCCGCACCCGGAGCAACGGGGCCGCAGGGCAGCGCCGGGGAACGGGGAGCGAAGGGCGACCCCGGCGATCAGGGTGCGCAGGGCTTCCGTGGTGAAGCATCCACTGTCCCCGGACCGGAAGGACCGCAGGGACACGCCGGCAGCGCCTACAACAACGTGCACATCTACGAAGCGACGAGCACACCGCTCGCCCCCGGCGAACATCGAGCCGAAGGGATCGAGGCGCGGTGCCCCGAAGGATCGCGGCCCGTCGGCGGGGGCTACGAAGCCTCTGAACCCCACATCCACGTGTACGCCTCGCAGCCGAACACCGCCAACCTCGGATGGGGCGTCGCCGCGGTCAACGAAAGCGCCACGAACGAAGGCACGATCCGTGTGATCGCGGTATGCGCGGAATGAGGCGGCGATGGAAGCGAATCCTGCTGGTCGTCGTGATCGGCATCCTCGCTGCGGCAGCCGTGCCGTCGGTCCTGCCGCAGAAGCATCGGGCGAGCGATGCCGGGGCGAAGGCGATGGCCCGCACGGCATCGACCGCAGCCGAGACGATCGCCACGAACGAGGGCGGCAGCTTCGCGTCGGTCACGCTCGCGTCGGTCGTCGGCCAGGAACCCTCGCTCGTCGCGTGCGGTTCCGCGCCCTGCCTCTCGTCCGTGCGGGGCACCCGTGGCAGCTACACGGTGACGGCGCGCTCCGCGTCCGGCGACACGTTCACGATCACCGGCACCACCGACAGCCGCGCCTGCACCGGCAACGGCTGCCGGTGGTAGCCACCATCAGCACGCCGCCGTAGAGCGACCCGGAATCCGCGCCGTTGTCAATCCACGCGGCGCGGATCGAAGTCGCTCAGATGACGATTGCGCACGGCGCCGACGTCAGCGTTGCGGCTGCATCGCCTTCCACTCGGCCTTGTGTGCTCGCTTGGCCGCCTGGTAGTCGATCAGCGCCTGCGGTGAATCGACGTCGCCGAGCGTCGGATGCGGCGGCACGAGGCTCTTGGCCTTCGCCAGCTTGTAGCGCTTCGCGAGGACCGACCCGAGCGCCTTGACCTTCATCTCCCCGAAGCCGGGCAGCCCCTCGATGTTCGCGCGGAGCTGGTCGCCGTTCTTGGCGTCCTTCCAGACCCGCTCGGCTTCGCCTCCGTACTCGGCGCAGATGTGCGCCGCGAGGTCGTGGACTCGCTCCGCCATTTTCGATGGGAACCGATGGATGGCCGGTTTCTCCCGGAACACGGGATCGAGGTCGGCCGCAGCAAGCTTCGCCGGGTCGAGCGTCCCGACGCGCTCGAGGATCGCCAGGGGGCCGGAGAACGCCTTAGGCACGGGAACTTGCTGGTCGAGGCTGAACCCGATCAGGAGCGCCATCGGGTCCTGGGCGATCAGCGCATTCGCCTCATCCGAGTTCGTGAAGTAGAGCCGGGTCGGCATCGCCTTGAATCCTAGGTCGCCCGCCACGCTCCTGCCTGCGCCGGCCGATTACTATGGGATCAACTAACGGACCGACCTATGCTGATCCAAGGCGAAGCCGACGAGCAGCGCCATGGGGTCCTTCGCGATCAGCTCGTTGGCCTCGTCTGAGTTGGTGAAGTAGAGGCGGGTGGGCACTCGGATGATGCTACCCGCCGTGCGCCGGCTTGCGGCAGACGCTGATCGTGTCGTGGTAGGCGCCGAGGTCATGGCGGCCGTCGGCTCCCCAGGAGTCGAACTGCGTCTCGACGGTCAGGCCGCGCTCGGCGGCGAGCGCCGCGAACAGCCCGCGCGACATCGGCGAGCGCCAGCCGTGGCGGCTCGGCAGCTGACCGCGGTTGCGGCCGTCCGCGTGGTGGATCACGGCGACTCCCCCGGGGACGAGGACGCGCGCCATCTCGGCGAGATAGCCGGCCTGATCCACGGGCGCGACGTGGACGAAGACGTCGAACGACCAGATCGAGTCGACGGACGCGTCGGCCACGCCGGGCAGGTCGTTGCCCGCCGACTGCACGTACTCGACGTTCCCATCCATGCCGAACCGCTCGCGACACAGAGCCAGCGGTCGCTCGGACACATCCACGAGGATCAGCCTGCTCGCCAGGCGTTGCAGCACGGCCGACCAGCGCGCCGCGCCCGGTCCGATCTCCAGCACGACGCCGCCCTCGACGACACGCTGCAGCAGCACGTCGTCGATCAGCGACTGCTTCCACGCCTCCGACGCGGTCCATTCCTCGCCGCCCTGACTCCAGTCCCAGTCTGTCCAGCGCGCGCGGTTGTCCGAGGCGGAGTTCCCGCTCCAGCGGCGGTGTACGGGTCCGAGCACGCGGTGGCGTTGCTCCCGTTCCAGGCGCCAGTCCACCACCCGCCCGGTGAGCCTGGCCAACCTGCGCTTGACCGCGTTGGCGATGCGCACGCGACGCAATGCTAGTCACGCGCGAGAATCGGTGGATGAGCGTCGCGGTGATGCTGGCCAGGCCTTCTTGACCGACGAGCGTTTGTCCGTAGCGTACGCGAACGTTATGTTGCCCCAACGCCTCCGCGCTTGTAGGCTGTGGGGCGGACAAAATCGTGCGCCGTGGTGAACCGGCTCAGCCCATGCCCGGCACGGAGAGGATGGAGGATGACACGGATCAAAGGATTGGTTCTCGCCCTGATCGCGGCTCTGATGCTGACCGCTGGCGTCACTGCGGCGGCTCAGGCTGCCACGCCTTCGGCGGCCAAGACGGCCATCACCGAAGGTGAACGTGAACGTCGGGAAGAACTGAAAGAAAAGGAAAAGGAACGCATCGAAGAAGCCCGCGAACGGATCAAGGAACACAACGAACGGGCGAAGGAAAAGTCGAAGGAAAAGAAAGAAGCCGAGAAAGAAAAGGCGCTCGAAAAGAAGGAAGCGGAAAACGAAAAGTACGCTGAACTTCTAGCGACAGCCGAAGCCACGGGCTCGGTCGAACAGATCGAACTCGTCAAGGAAGAGATCGCCGAAAAGCGCGAACTGGCTGCGGAAAAGGCTGAAGAAAAGCGCGAAGCCGAGAAAGAAAAGGCCAGGGAAAAGGCCGAAACCCGGCACGAAAAAGACAAGGAAAAGGTCGAACGCGCCAAGGAAAAGGCTCTCGAACGTCGCGAACGCGAAGAAGAAAAGGGTCGCGAACGCGAAGAACGTGAAAAAGAAAAGGAAGAAGAAGCCGCGATCTGATCCACGCGGTGGGGCCGCTCGCGAAGCTGCTGAGCGACTCCTTCTGAAGACGTAGACGAGGCCGCGCCGCGAAGGTAAGGGGGCGCGGCCTCGGCGCTTCTTTACCCGGGTCGTCGAGGTCTACGCCCGGGGTGACCGAGCTATGACATTCGCGGCCGCCCCGACGTAGAGCACCGCAAGCGTGCGCGCGACCGCCCCGACCGCCTCGTCGGGTGGCAGCAGCTCGGGGTGGTGCAGTGGGTGGCTGACGAAGCCCGGGGCGCCGTCGAGGCCGACGAACGCCATCGCGATCGGTGCGAGCGCCGAGAAGAAAGCGAAGTCGTCCGATCCACAGGAGCGCCATGGCGGTGTCGCCGTCGCGAGTCCGGCCTCGCCCAGCAGCGCGCGCCCCGCCGCGACGATCGTGGCGTCGTTCGCGAGCGCCGGCTCGCCTTCGGTCACACACAGCTCGCACTCGCAGCCGTGTGCGGCGGCGACGCCGCTCGCCACCTCGTCGAGCATCGCGCGAAGCGTCTCGCGATCTTCGCGATCGTGGGCGCGGATCGCTCCCGTCGCCCGTGCCGTCGCCGGGATCACGTTCTCGGCGCTGCCGGCCTCGAGCACGCCGACGGACAGCGACGCCGGATGCGTTGGGTCGATCGCCCTGCCGCTAAGCGCGTGCAGTGCGACGACGATCTCCGACAGCGCGAGGACCGGGTCGCGGCCCAGATGCGGGTAGGCCCCGTGCGTCGGGCGGCCCGTGACGACGATCTCGAACGTGTCGCAGGACGCGTTGACGATGCCGTCGTCGAGCGCGACGCTGCCCCAGGCCAGCTCGGGGTGGATGTGGGCGGCGACGATCGCCGCCGGCGTGGGCGTCGACAGCGTCTCGCGCGCGAGTAGCTCCGCCCCCGATGGGTGAGCCTCCTCGCTCGGCTGGAACACGGCGAGCAGTCCCACCGGCAGCTCCAGCTCGTGTGCGGCCCGCGTAAGGGCGACGAGTGCCGCCATGTGCACGTCGTGCCCGCAGGCGTGCATCGTCTCGCCACTGGCGGCGAAGGCGGCACCGGTCCGCTCCTTCACCGCGAGGCCGTCGAGCTCCGCGCGCACGGCGACCGGGGCGAGCGATGCGTGTGCGGCGGCGCCCGCGTCTTGGCCCGCGATCAGCGCGACCCGCCCGCTGCCCGCGACGGCGCGGCTCGCGACCGCCGGCAGCGCCGCCTCGATCCTCGCGGCCGTGCGGTGCTCGCAGTGCGCCAGCTCGGGCTGTGCGTGCAGCTCTCTGCGCAGCTCGATCGCGGCGGGCAGCTCGCGCTCGATGCCTGCGAGCAGCGCCGTCAGCAATCGGTCAGTAGACCCGGCCATAGCGTGCGCAGGTCGAGAGCAGGTCCAGCTCGCGAACGGCAGCCAGCTCGCCCCGCTTGAGGCTC
>DASXER010000065.1:0-3189 GCA_036490015.1 Solirubrobacteraceae bacterium
ACCGTGGCCATCACCTCGCGTGAGATCGCCGAGACGATCGGCAGGATCATGATCGCGAGCACGAGGCCGGTGATGAAATAGTTGGGGATCGTTACGAGGCCGCCGCCGATGAAGGGGATGAACGACAGCCGGTCAGCGACCCATTGCTCGGCGCCGTGCAGCTTGGGCGCGAGGAAGAAGATGCCCCACAGGCCGTAGACGACCGAAGGCACGGCGGCCAGCAGCTCGACCAGGATCGTCAGCGGGGTGCGTAGACGGCGCGGGCACAGCTCGGTTGTGTAGAGCGCCGTCGCGACCGCCACCGGCACCCCGATCGAGAGCGCGAGCGCCGAGGTGATCAGCGTGCCGATCAGCAGCGGCAGGGCGCCGAAGTGCCCCGCGCTCGGGTTCCAGTTGTCATCGAAAGCGAACCCGAACACGCCCGCGTGCGCGAGCGCCGGTTTCGCCTGCCCGACGAGCCTGACGAAGAAGTAGACGATCAGGGCCAGGATCAGCCCGGACAACACGGTCAGGCCGTACTTGAGCGCCCTGTCGGGAAGACGCGCCAATGGCGACCGCGCGAGCATCGCGCGGTCGCCACCAGGTACGGATGCCGCCTCCACGGGGGGTTGTCTACCTGATCCGCGGGGTCAGCGTCATCTGCTCAGCCGGCAAGCGGTGAGCCGTCGCATTCCAGCGACGCCAGGGCCGCCTTGGACTTCGCCAGGATCGCGGCGGGGAGCTTGGCGTAGTCGGCTTCCTTGAGGATTTCCTGACCGGCGCCAAGGCCGTATTCGATGAACTTGGCGACGTCCTTGGCGGCTTCTTCGCCACCGGGCGTGCCCGCCTTGCAGAGGTCCTTGTTGACGACGATGAACGTCTGCGAGGTGATCGGGTAGCTGCCAGCACCGCCCGGGTTCGAGATTTTGAGCCCGAGGTTCTGAGGGATGCTGACTCCCTGGGCGGCCGCGGTGGTCGACGCCAGGTTCGGCATCACGTAGGCGCCAGCCCTGTTCTTGACCGACGCGTAGGTGAAGCCGTTCTCGAGCGCGTATGCCTGCTCGACGTAGCCGACGGCGCCCTCCGTCTGCTTGACGGCTCCGGCCACGCCGGCGTTGCCCTTGGCGCCCGTGCCACCCGGCCACGGCACTTCCTTGCCTTCGCCGACCTTGCTCTTGAATTCGGGGTCGACCGCCGACAGGAAGCCGGTGAAGCCGGCCGTCGTGCCCGAGGAGTCCGAGCGGTGGATGACGGTGATCGGCGTGCTCGGCAGCGATACGCCGGGGTTCAGCGCCTTGATCTCGGCGTCGTCCCAGGTCTTGATCTTGCCCAGGAAGATGTCGCCGAGCGTCTTGCCGTCGAGCTTCAGCCCGCTTTTCACGCCGGGCAGGTTGTAGGAGACCGTGATCGCTCCGAGGAACATCGGGATCTGCACGGCTGGGCTGCCGTTCTTGGCGATCGCTTCTTCTTCTTCGGCCTTCAGCGGCGGGTCGCTGGCACCGAAGTCGACGACCTTGCTCTCGATCGCCGTCAGGCCGGCGCCCGAGCCGACCGCCTGGTAGTTGACCGTCAGAGAAGACTGGGAGGACGCCCACTGTTCGTAGACGGGCGCCGCGAACGTCGAGCCGGCGCCGGAGATCGTGCCGGAGCCGGTCGGGGGCGTGGTCGCCGTCTTCGAGGCCGCGCTCGCGCTCGATGAGCTGGAGCTACTGCTGCTCGTCGTTTCGCTGCTCGAAGAGTTCGAGGAGCCGGAGCTGCCGCACGCAGCCAGTCCCAGCGCGAGCACGACACATCCCGCGAACGCGCTCATCTTGTTCTTGATCACTAGATCTCCTGTGGCTTGAATGACTTGATTGCGCCTAGCGGCCTTGGGGTGGAGCTGGGTTTGTGGCCGCTTCCGTTGCAGCCGGTCTGACGGCGGTCGCTCGACGCATGGCCTCCGGGCTCGCTCGGCGTGCCCCATTGCCCGCCGCCTCGTGCCCGTAAAACCGGAGTTCACAACCCGACTACAGTCTCTTCAGCCCGTGGTGCTTTCCATGTGAACATTTCGTGAAGGCTGTGGTTGGAAGCGGTAGCCGAAGCCCGGGTGCGTGTGGATGAAGCGCCGGTCCGGCAGCGCCTGCTCCAGCTTGTTGCGCAGCTTGCTCACGTAGACGTCGACGGAGCGATCGCCGACTCGCAGCTCGCTGCGCCAAACGGTGCGGTAGAGCTCCTCACGGGTGATCACGGCGCCGATTCTGCGTGCCATCGCGGCCAACAGCTCGAACTCGCGCACCGACAGCGTCAGCGCCTGGCCCGTGGCGAGCACCAGCCCCTCGTCCGGCCTGATCTCCAGCTCGCCGGCGTAAAGGATGTCCGCGCTCTCCTGGTAGGCCGCCACGACGCGAAGCGTCGCAGCGCGATCTCGGCGCGGCGTTGCAAACTCGTGATCTACCTGTGAAAAAACCGTAAAAAGCCCGACCGGGGTCGAGATGCGTAAATATCCTCGCCCGATGAGCTTTCTCAGGCCAGCACCCGACGGCACTTTGATGGCGCTCGTCGAGGAGTCGGGACGCAACGTCCAGCGCAGCGGCCTGCTGCTCCACGACCTGATGCGCGACTACCCCGAGCGCGCCACGCTGGCCCAGGACATGAAGGTCTGCGAGCAAGAAGGCGACCGCATCACGCACGACATCATCCACCGGCTCGCGGCGCTGCGTCGGGTGCGGGCGCCGTTCGACGCCGGCGACGGCTTCGCGCTCGCCGGTGCGCTCGACGACGTCGTCGACCACGCCGAGCAGGTCGCGGCGCAGCTCGGGCTGTACGCGGTCGAGGCGCCGATGGAGCAGGCGGTCGAGTTCACCGAGGTACTGGTCGGCGCAGGGGAGCAGATCGGCCAGGCGTTGCGCTGCCTGCGCACGGGCACCGAGATGGGCCCCCATCTGGTCGAGATCCATCGTCTGGAGAACGAGGGCGACCGACTGCAGCGCGACGGCGTCGCGTCGCTGTTTGCCGGTGGCATCGATCCGATGGTCGTGATCCGCTGGAAGGACATCTTCGAGTCGCTCGAGGCCGCTGTCGACGCGTGCGAGACGGTCGCGCACGTGCTCGAGGGAATCACGTTGAAACAGCGCCGTCGCAGCGGCTGAGTCACGCGGCGAGCCCGGCGCGAGCTCGCTGGCCGCGCGCGGTTGCGAGCGGCTGCTGCAAAAGCGCTCGCGCGGACTAGCC